>CAZPEM010000034.1:0-25183 GCA_964585575.1 uncultured Chitinophagaceae bacterium | reverse complement strand
GCGAGCTCGACACGATGCTCTACAAGGTGGCCGACACCTACGACGAGGAGGTGGCCGTGCTCACGGAGAGCCTCACGAGCCTCATGGAGCCGCTCCTGATCATTTTCTTGGGCGGCGCCGTCGGCTTCATCGTGATCGCCCTGTTCATGCCGCTCATCAAGCTGATCCAGGACCTGTCATGACCGGCACACGAAACCACTCCACGATCCCGCCGCCCGGTGGGCACGGACAACCCCGCACTCGCGCAGCCTGCCACGCCGACGGAAGCCCGAGGCGCAAGCCGAGAGGGGTGTTGACCTACTCGTACGAAAACGGCCGAACCCCACATGGCTTCACGCTCACCGAACTGCTCGTGGCGATTTCGGTCGTGCTTCTGCTCATGGCGCTGATCGGGTCCGCCGTCTCCGCCGCCCGGGCCAGCCAGCGGGTGCAGGCCACGCAGGCCCTGATCGCGAAGCTCGACCGGGTCGTGCAGCAGCACTACTCGTCGTACGCCTCGCGGGCGGTGCCTGGGGCGGCCTCGGCAGCAGACCGCGGCACCTTCCTCCGCCGCCTGGCAAGTGCGGAGCTGCCCGACAATTGGGCCGACGTGCGGGCCATCCAGAGCGGCACAGTGACGGCATTCGGAAGCGGGTCGGCCCTCCTGCCGCGAACGGCTCCGCAGAACGCCTATGTGGGCCTGATCACTTCGTCTACGGTCGCCCCGACCGATCAATTCGCCGACGCCGAATGCCTTTTCATGATCGTGATGATGGGGGGCGTCGCCGACTGCCTCGACTGCGACGCCTTGGCGACGAGCCAGAAGGGCGACACTGATGGCGACGGCGCCTTCGAGTTTCTCGATGGCTGGAAGCAGCCGATTCGCTACGTGCTCTGGCCTTCGGCGCTGCAGCTGCCGCCTGCGAGCGGGACGTCGTTTTTTTCATCGACGCTGCCCTTCACGGGCGGCACGTCCGCAGCCGCCAAAGGGGGCACGATGCGTCCTCTGATTTTCTCCGGCGGCCCACAGCGGCCGTTCCTGCCGGCGGTGATCTCGAAGAGCGGGACCGACGTCCGTGCAGGCGCCATCACCAACTTCGACGCGGAGGCCAGGAAATGAACCGCCGCTCGGGTTTCACTCTCGTGGAATTGCTCGTCGTGGCGGGCATCCTGGCCACCCTCTTCGGCCTCATGCTCAACGGCTTTCGACCCGACGCATCGGGGCAGGTCAGGCGGGATGCCCAGTCGATCGTCTCGGCGATCCTGGCCGCCCAGTCCCGGGCCATCGGTAATCCGGCCGGGGCCGGCCTGATCCTCGAGCCGGCCGGGGCCACACGGGCGGTCGCCACCGTGTCGGCGGCCGACATGCTGCCGCTGATCATGGGCACATGCACGGGCGGAGTGCCGCCAAGCAACCGCTCCGCCACGACCGCCAGCGTGACCATCTCCCCTTCCAACGCCGGCTCCGGAGAACTCGCCAGCGGCTACCGGATCCAGTTCGGCCGTTCGGCCCCCGGCCAGGCCGCCGCGCCATGGATGAATTTCTCGGGCGGCGCGACCGTGAGCTTCCGGACGGCGAGCGGACAGAACCCGCAGAACACGATCTGGCCCGAACTGGGGGCGGGGCTGCCGGTGGTCATCGCCCGCTATCCCGCCAAAGGAGAGGTGCTTGTCGACCTCGCGAAGACCGTGGCCATCGACCTCGGCTACAGCGGGATCGGCGATGGCGCCGGCTTCGACGCTGTCTGGAGCGACCTGTCCACCAAGGGAGCGATCGGCCTGACGTTCGACAGCGTCGGCGGGCTGGATGCGGTCATGCAGCAGATCGGCACGGGCAACGCCGCCGCCACGCATCCCTTGTCGCCGGTCTACCTGCTCGTGGCACCGCGGAAAGAGGTCGAGGCCGGCACGGCCCTGGCCAGTGACCAGGCCCTGTGGGTGGTGATCCATCCGCAGACAGGCCGCGTGTCGGTGTCGTCGAACGTTCCCCAAACGGGAACGGATGCCACCGCCCTGCGGGACGCCCGCGCGAAGGCCCGGGCCCAGGCCGTCATCGGAAAGTGACCACCATGCAAGCCAAGCCACCTTTCGCCGCCAGCCTTCACCCACGTGCGGGGCTCACGCTTCTCGAGGTGCTCGTGGCCGGCGGGATCCTCGCCATCGGCCTGGCGAGCGTGGCCGCCTTGCTGCCGGCGGCCAGCGCCCGGCTCGGCCAGGCCACCCAGCAGGATCGGGCCGGCATGCTGGCGGCCAATGCCCGTGCCGATTGCGTGGCTCGCGGCCTGGTGGCCGCCGACATTTTTTCCAATCCGGCCGTGGCCTGTGTCTTCGGCGAACTGGCCGGATTGTCGGCGACCGGGATCGCGGGCCCTTCCGGGACGCTCGCTCAGCGGGCCGGCACCTCCACGTTCCAAATGGCCGAGGATCCCGCCTTTCGCTGGGGCGCGATGCTCGCCCCCGCGTCGGGCAGTGCCACGGCCGGGATGCCGGCCACGCTCAGTATCGCCGTCTTTCGCAAGGCCCAGATCAGCACGACCATCAGCCTGACCGGCACTAGCACATCCCCACGGTTTCAGTTGACGCCCGGAACCAACACGGGGCTGCGCGATGAGGGAAACCGCCGCCGGTTTCTTCCAGCCTGTTCCCATGTGATCGCGCTGCCGGCTACCGGTCCGCCGCGCTGGGTTCGGGTGACATCGTCGTGGACGATGCCGGGGCCCATCACGTCGGGGACGGAAAACCCCGCCCTCCGACGTTCGTTCGTGGTGCTCGATCCCAACCCAATTCCATCCGGAACGAACGCCCTGCGCGTGGTCGGCTTCGATGGGCTCCTGCGGGTCGATCAGTACCCCGTGACGCTCGACTGACCTCCCAAGCGAAAACCAACTCCATGCATCCTCGCCTTCGATCGGCCGACCGCCGGGGCATGCTGCTGCTGCTCGTGCTGACGGCCCTGTCGTTCTTCCTCCTGCTCGGGGCGTTCCTCATCATCTCGGCGGTGCGGGCCCGGACAACGGCCCGGGCCTTCGCCAACGCCACCCAGGCCGCCGCCGTGGATGGCATCCAGTCGCGGACGCTGCTCGACGAGGCCCTCCTGATCGCCCTTCGCGGCTCCAAGGACGCGAACGTGAGAACGCGGATCACGGAGAGCATCCTCGGCGACAAGTACGGCACGGTCGGGTCGGGAACGGGTACGGTGACGCTCACCTACAATCCCGCCAACCCGCTCCTGACGGCCACCGCGACCGGGCTGACGCTCGGGCCTCTGCAAGGCCGCGTGCTCACGATCGTGCCCAATCCGGCCGTCGGCGGTCCCGTGAGCTTCCGCACGGTCGGTGGGGCGGGCTCCACGGTGTTCCTGGCCAACACGCCCGTTCGGCCCGGCTTCCCGCCGGCGACGTTGCCCACGGTGAGCACCGCCTACCCCGCCTTCGTCAACGGTCGCGAGTTTTCTGGCACGCCCGCGGCCAACACCACCGCGGCCGAGCCCTGGGATGCCTACGACGACAGCAATCCGTGGCTTGCCCAGCCCGTGTTGAGCGACGGTCAGGTCACGCGTTTTGCGCGGGTCTCGTTCAGTGGCACCGGGCCGGCGACCGTGGACAACGACAACGACGGCATCGCCGACGGCGTGTGGCTCGACGGCGTTCTTCCGTCTCGGCCATCGCCCAACGGCACCTTTTCCTACCGGGTCTCCTATCTCGTGCTCGACCTCGACGGCCGGATCAACATCAATGCCGCCGGCATGCCCGACCGGGCGCAAGGCCCCTACACCGGCACGCCAGCCGTGTCGCTTGGGATGGGCTACGGCCCCGCCGATCTCGACCCATCGCTCGTCGTCAGTAGCGCGCCGTCGCTCCCCTCGGCCACTGGCACGTCGGCGTTTACGGGCTCCGGAACGGCCACCCCGACCGATCTCTGGTATGCGAATTTCCTGAACGGCAGCGGGACGACCTCCGCGGGCGTGGCGACGGACTCGCAACGGCGGCCGCCGCCGGGAATTTCCCTCGTCGGCCGTTACGGCCGCGACGGCGTTCCGGGAAGCCCCGGCGACGACACGCGTGGCGGCCAGCAGACGACCGGGACCTCCACGGATCCCGCCAGGTATGCCCTCACGGTCGCCGGCACGAATGCCGCCGCCGACCTCAAGGGGCAGATGCGGGTCTACATGAGGCCCCCGACGGGCGGCCAGATCACGCCGTCGCTCACGTTTTTCGTCGCCCAGACGGGCACCGATGCGGTGGACGATCCGTACGAGGTTCGTCTGGTCGATGGTGGCCCGCGGCCGGCCGTCGCCGTCAGCGGCGTCGTGCCGTTCAACGACGACAACCCATTCACCCTGTCGGAACTGGAGCGGGTCCTGCGGGCGAGCGACGCCGATGCGGCCACGCTCCCGCCGCGTCTGGCCGCCGGGCTGTCCAGCGTCGCGCAGGCTTCCCGCATGCGGATCACCACCGACAGCTGGGACACGCCGGCGGTCACCGGAAGCGCCGCAGCACGGCTCGAAACGGCATTGTCGGCGGGAGGCGGGATCGGCTCGCTCGCGTATCCCTGGACGAATGCCAACGCCGCGTCGCCCGACGTGGCCGCCGGGCTGCGGTTCAACCTCAACCGCCCGCTCGTCACGGGTTCGGATCGGCAGGAATACTGCAAGGGCCTCTACACGCTGGCCAGGGCGCTGGATTCGAACCTTTCGGCCCAGCAGGCCGCCCAGTGGGCGGTGAACGTATGCGACTTTCGCGACGACGACTCGAGGATGACAGGGTTCGAGTACGACACGAATCTCGCGAACGGCTGGAACGTCGATGGAAACCTGACGACGACGAACGACTCGGACCGGGGCGTCGTGTGGGGCGTGGAACGGCCGGATCTGCTCGTCGCCGAGACGGCGGCCTGGAGGGAGACGACGAGCGGCTCCTCGCAGCTCTTCGTCAATCTGGTCCGTCCGCCGTGGACCGCCGCCATCATGACCACCGGATCGACCGTCGCTTCCGTGGAGCGACTCGACCCGGCGCTCGGGGCCGGCGCCAACCCGCAAAATCTGGCGATCGGCGCCGGCCCGGTCTGGCAGTTGAGATTTTCGGGCTCGGCGATGTCGCCTGGCACGGCGGTGGTGCAGTTCAGGGCAGTGAGCGGATTGACCAGCGGGACTCAGCACGTTTTGACCGGCACGGGCGTGACGACCGGCACCTCCACGATCCTGGGCGGGGCCACGGCCGTCGATGCGTTGGCTCCGGGAGGCCAGTGCATCGTCGCGCCGGCCAATCCGCAGTTCTTCAACGTGACGGCCAGCCCGGCACGGTGCGACGTGAGCCAGGGCGGGACATTCGCCCCCGCTGCCGGCATCACCTCGGGCACGGTGTGGCTGGAGCGGTTGGCCGACCCGACCCGTCCTAATTCATCAATCGACAATCCCTACGTCGCCGTGGACGCCGCGCCGTTCACGGTCTGCGAGTACGCCGCTCCAGGACCGCCCACCCTTCAAACACAGCCTCGCCCCTCCTCGGGTGCTGCCCCGAGTGTGTTTTGGAGATCCCCGGCGACGTGGACTTCAGTCACGGGGGCGGGCATCGGCTCGTACAACGTCTCCGGGACGGCCTCGTGGTTCCATTGGCCCAACCGGCCGTTCGTCAGTCAGGCAGAACTGGCGCTCGTGCCGGCCGAAAGCTCGCGGGACCTGCTGCGAAACTATGACGTCCCGACATCGTCGCTCGTTTCCGGAACCACGGCGTTGGCGAGCATGCTGCTCGACGCCACGTACGTGCCGAGCCGATTTGCGGGCTGTGGCACAACGGTCACGAGCGGCACGATCGCGGCCTGCGGCCTGGATCTGCTGACCGCGAACCAGTTCTCCGCCTGGCGCGAGCCCGGGCGAGTGAACGTGAACACGATCCCAACGGGCACGTCGAGCACGGTGACCATCGACTCGCTCGTGTGGGCGACGCTCCTGGGAGGCACCTCGCTGCCCCTGACGAGCGGAACGGTGACGGTGAACCCGTTTGTCCCCATCGACACCACTGCGGCCACTCCGGCCACATCCACGGCGCGGCTGCTGTCGCTCAGCGGCACGGCGGTGCGGCCGATGGCGATGCGATCCTTCGGGCCCGACGATTCCGGTCTGCGCGACCGGAACCCCTTCCTCGCCTACGCCACCGCGATCCGCCTCGCCAACACGGCGACGATCCGCTCGCACGTCTTCGCCATCTGGATCACGCTGGAGACGACCGACTCGGGGGACGGCTCCCGTACCTGCCACCGGCTGTTCGCGATCGTGGATCGGTCGATTCCCGTCGGGTTTCGCGAGGGGGAAAACCTCAATGTCCGCGACACGATCCGGCTGCGACGGTTCCTGGAGTGACGCCATGCCGGCACGGAAAACATTTCCCACCGCCGCGGTCCGGGCAGGCTTCAGCCTCACCGAACTGCTCGTCGCTTCGGCGGTGGCGCTCGTCGTCATGGCGGGCGTGGCCACGATGATCGGCACCTTCGGCCGCGCCGCCTCGCAGAGCCAGGCCCTCGTGGCGCTGGCGGGCCGGATGCGTGGCACCGCCTGGCAGCTGCGGCAGGACCTGTCGGGTGTGACGGCGGAGCTGGTCCCCTGGGTGCGGCCGGAGTCGAACAGCGGCTACTTCGAGCTCCTGGAAGGCCCCCAGGCCGACACCGGGGGCGCGGCCGCCCTAACCGGCGACACCGATGACATCCTTCTCTTCACGACCCGGGCGGTGGCGGGGCCGTTCGTGGGGCGGTATGGATCCAATTCCATCGAGTCGGACTGTGCCGAGCTGGCCTGGTTCTGCCGCCAGGCCGCCGTCCAGCCGCTTCCGGGAACGACACTCTTCAACCTCTACCGCCGGCAGCTGCTGGTGGTGGGCGGCGCAGCCACACCGGTGCCCGTCGCGAATCTCGTGAGTTCGAATTCGACGCCGCTCTACGACCTCTCGCTGCGGCGGGAAGGGGCCTCCGCCGTGCCCAACACGCTGGCCGATCTGACGAAGCGTGAGAATCGGCTGTTCCTCTGGAGCGGCACCGGCCAGCTCCGCAGCGGCACGTTTCCCTTTGCCGTGGTCACCGACGGCACGGCCCGCCTGCCGTCGGCCGCCACGTTCGACAATACCGACCGGGTCTGGGAGGATGTTCTGCTGACGAACGTGATCTCCTTCGACGTCCGGGTTTTCGATCCGCAGTCCCCGGCAGACTCGGCCTATGTGCAGCTCTCCGGCTCGCCCTCCGCGACCAGCACCCTGCTCCGCGCCGCGGACAACCGATCGCGGCTGTCCTCCACCTACGACACCTGGAGCCTGCATTACGAGTTCAACGGCCTCGACGAAGACAACGACGGCGTGATCGACGACGGTACGGACGGGCTCGACAACAACAACAACGGCGTCCCCGACGATCCGGCCGAATACGAGACCTCGCCACCGTACCCCGTGCCGCTGCGGGGCATCGAGGTGCGGATCCGCTGCTACGAGCCGTCGAGCAGGGAGGTGCGGCAGATGACCGTGCGGCATTCCTTCGTCCCAAAATAGCCCCCGGGGCGGTACACTCGAAAAGTCCGAGCGGCCGCTCCCATCACCGAAGATTTCGCCATGCGACCCAATACATCCATTCGACGATCGAGAAGCCGCCGAGGATTCACGCTCGTCGAGCTGATGGTCGTCATCGCCATCATCGCCGTGCTCGTCACCCTCGTTTTGCCGGCGATTCAGGCCGCCCGGGAGGCGTCCCGGCGGGCAAGTTGCGGGAACAATCTCAAGCAGCTCGCCCTGGCCTGCCAATCACACATCACGTCGTTCGGTCACTATCCGACGGGCGGGTGGAATTCGGCCCCCACCACGATCTCGATGATCGGCCCCGGCGGCGGCAGCGACTGGCGGCAGCCCGGCGGCTGGGGGTACACGCTCCTGCCATACATGGAACAGCAGGCCACGTTTGACAACCCAAACCCATCCGCGATCGTGCCCGCGTATGCCTGCCCGTCGCGTCGAGGGTCGCCCGTCCTCTCGGGAACGCTCATGACCGACTACGCCGGCAACCGGGGCTCGTGGGCCTCGTCACCGGCAACGCCGACGGCGACGGACACCGACCGCGACACCACGTTCGGGATGCCATCCGCAGCCGGCACAATCCCATCGGTCTATCCCACGACGGAGCAGCTTTTCAACGAGCTGCGAGCCGCCATGACGAACGCCACGGGGACGCTCAATACGGTCCAAGCTACGTTCGTGAGCGGGCTCTCCGTTCCCACCGGCGGCATCATCTTCGTGGGCAGCTCACTGCCGCCCGCACGGATCCGCGACGGGGCTTCGAACACCTACCTCTTCGGCGAGAAATACGTGCCGCGGGCGTTCTTGGCGACAGGTGGAACCGGGTACCAATTCGTCGCCTTCGCCGGGGATTCTCCCGACACTCTCCGGGGAGGGCATCGCCTTCCGGAAAGCGACACCACCCCGTGGCAGAATTCCCGCCAGGGGGCCTTCGGCGGGCCGCACCCGGGCGTCTTCAATGCCGCCTTCTGCGACGGCTCCGTGCGGAGCATCGATTTTTCGATCGACGCCCAGACGCATTTCCTCCTGGCCGCCCGCGAAGATCGCCAGGCGGTTCGCCCTCCGGATTGAGCTGCCTATAACGCTCCGGAGGCGACAGGCCCGGAGGAGCATCATGCAGTCTGCGACCGTTGTTTTGCGATCGAGAAACCAGTCCATCGGCCCCACGACTGCCGCTCCGGAGGCGGCGGGAAGCCATCCGCTCGCCGTCGAGCTCGCCGATGCCCGCAGACGGCTCGTGGGTCATCCGCTCTACCACCTCGTCGATTCGCCCGAGCGGCTTCGGGCCTTCATGACGGTGCACGTCTTCGCGGTCTGGGATTTTCAAAGCCTTCTGAAGGCGATGCAGCAGCGGCTGACCTGCACGGCGGTCCCCTGGCTGCCGACGCCCGACCCCGAGGCCCGCCGGCTCGTCAACGAGATCGTGCTCGAGGAGGAGAGCGACGAGCTGCCCGACGGCGGCCACGCGTCGCACTTCGAGCTTTACCTGGACGCGATGCGGCAGGCGGGAGCCGACACGGGGCCGATCGAACGGCTGCTTGCCGGGCTGGCCGAGGGCCTGCCGCTCGCGCGGTCCCTGGATCGTTGCGGCGCACACCCGGCCGCGGCCGCCTTCGTCGCGAAGTCGTTCGAGGTGATCGGCTGTGGCGAGACGCACCGGATCGTGGCCGCCTTCACCCACGGCCGCGAGGACGTGATCCCCGACATGTTCCGCAATCTCGTCGTGCAGCTCGCCGAGGCCGACCCCGCCCACTGGGGCCGGTTTCGCTTCTACCTCGAGAGGCACATCGAGCACGACGACGACAAGCATGCGCCGCTGTGCCGCCGAATCCTCGCGAGGCAGTGCGGCGACGATCCGGTGAAGTGGGCCGAAGCCTCCGAGACCGCACGCGACTGCCTCGAGGCCCGCATCGCGCTCTGGGACGCGATCGCCGCGTCGCTGAAAACGCCTCAGGGCGTCGACAGCTTCAGGATCTCGGGGTCGATCGCGGCCGGCACGGCGTAGAGCCGCTCGAGAAACTTTTCAAACCCGAGCTCCGTGGCCGGCTTCGTGGGCTCGTCGGGCTTGCCGGAGTGCGGCTTCGTGTCCTTCTTCCGACCTTCTCCCTTGGTCACGGCAGGCGGTTCGATGGGTGCATCTTCGGCGTCTCGCGGCACCGATTCGAAGAGCTTCATCCGGATCGCATCGCTCACGAGCAGGTCGGGCAACGGGCCGTGGCGGAACGTGTGGTCCGGAAAGTAATACCGCTTCGTCTCGGCCCTTGCGACGCGGGCGATGCCCGCTCGGGCGAGGTCGAGAAGCTCGCCGATGATCTCCCGCTGGGCACGCGCGTGCCCGGTGTCGTTGCGGTTCGCGACCCAGGCCCGCTCCCAGAGCATCGCCTGACCGCGGAGGCCGTCGATGAAGTCCATATTCACGGCGTTCACGCCGGGCGGCGAATCGACCACCGCCGCGGCCGCCACGAGCATCATCATGCCGTTGCGGCGGCCGACGAGCGCCGGGAGGTCGGCCTTCCTGCGGTCGGGGGCGAAGGCCCTCGCCGCCTCGACGAACGACGTCCATGCGAAGTCGGGATTCTCTCTCTCGAGCCAAAACCAGCCGAGCAGAAAGTGATACTCTCCCGCCCGCTCCGCCCGGCCGGCTTCGCGGTCCGGCAGCCGTGCCCAGGCCACGAGCTTCTCCGGCAGGTCGTCGGGGAAGAGCGACTCCACGTCGCTGCGAAAGCCGCGATCCGCGTCGTAGCTCGCGGGGCAGGTCCGCAGGGGGTTCAGGAGAAACTCCCCGTCGCAGAGCCGCTGCGGCATCGACCGGCGTGCCTCCACCTTCTCCTTCGCCCAGGCCCCGAGCGACGCGGCCACCGCCACCGCCCGAAACTCCCCCTCCCGGCGAAGGCCTGCCGAGGCGTTCGCTATTGTCTCGAGGTCGTCCATGACCTCCTTCCTCGCCCGCTCCAGGTCCTTGCCGGGCGAGAATGCATGGGAGCGGGCATAGTCCTCCGACAGTTCGATCGCCGGCAGCATGTACTGCAGGAACTGGTCGGAGATCCGAGAGAAGAGGTACCTGGCCGAGTCGCGGAGGCCCGCCGCCCGGAGGACCGAAGCCTGCTCCGCTTGGAGCATGATGCATCGCTTCTGTCGCTCGAGAACCGACTGGAGATCCCGGGAGAAAGCCTCGAGTTCGGCCGGCGTCGGGACGCGTTCGAGCAGCTCGAAACCGACCTGCCTCCGACCTCCGGAAGCATCGACGGGCCTGCCGCCCACCGGCTCGCCGGCGGCATCACCGGCAGCCAGCCGCACGAGTTCGTCGTAGAAGACGAGCGACCGGTGGAAATGTCCGGTCTTCGCGAGCCTCCTCGCAGCGAGGAGCTGCATCGAAATGATCGGCTCGAGTTTGCCGCGATCGGAACGTGCCTCGAGCATCAGTTTCGCGTAGTCCCCGAAGAGACGGTTCCGGAGGGCCGACTCCAAACCGGCTTCCGCCTCGACGCCGGCGAACACGGCGTCGGGAACCTTCACCGGCCGGTCGTCCTTGCCCACCGCCCGCCGCCCGAACGGGACCTGATCGATCGCGGGCAGGCACGGGTGGACCGCGACGATGGCGGGCAAAAACCGGGTGGCGATGTCCGTCCGCAGCTCCTGGTAGTCGGCCGCCGTGTAGACCTGCGAGTCGTCGATCGCCTTGCGTCCATCCGGGCTTCGAAATTCGAGCCGCCGTTCCGGGGCAGCTGCAGGCATTCCAGCAGCTGCCGGCACTCCAACAGCTGCCGGAGCGAGCCCGCCAGGAAGCGAAAGGCCTGCGTTCGTGACGATCGTGCCGCGGGCGTCGGTGAGGTAGCGAAACCCGTGGACTTCGTAGACGATCCGCAGATCCTCGCCGGGGAGCCGCGGCACCGACCAGCCCTTTTCCCTGAGGATCTCGCCGACGATCTGGACGGCGTTCGCCCCGCCAACGGCCCGCCGCGACCGTTGTTTCGCCTTCACCAGCTCCTCGAACTTCGCCGGCACGTACTGCGGATCCTTGAAGGCCTTGCGGATCTCGGCGATCGCCTGCTCCTTCGAATAACCGCAGTCCAGCAGCACCGACCCCAGCAGCCGGCCCGCGGCGGTTGCCAGCACCAGCGCGTCGGGAATCGCGTCGATCACGAGGGGGACGTGCCCGTCGATGCCGGGGTAGCGGACCACGAGTTCCTTCGTGTCCTCCCGAAACTCGACGATGCTGCCGTTCGCGTCGTCCAGCACGAGGAAGGGAGGCCCCGAAGCGGTCGACCGCTTGAACATCGGCGTCGGCCGAACCTTGTCGTCCGACGACATCAGCACGAGCGGGTTGAGGCCGATCGATCGATCGCCCGGACGCAGTCCCGTGAGATCGACGAGCGCATGGTTCGTGCGGTCCCTGAACAGGACGAACTGCTGCATCCTCTCGAGCAGCCTGGGATGCGACGGGAACGTCTCCCGGTCGAGCTGGCTGACGACGAAGTCGGGGTCGTTGGCAGTACGGCTGAACTTGCCCTTCGACAGCCCCACGGCCTTGCGAACGCAGAGCTGCGGCACCCGTCGGCCCAGCACGGCATCGACGGCATCGATCGGCAGGTCGTACAGCGCGAACTCGTGCGGCCCGAGCGACCAGGTCGTGATCGGCCGCAGCTTCGCGAAGAAGGCGGCGAAGAAGGCGGCGTCGGGATCCTTCAGCTCCTCGTCGCCGGGAGTGCGGTAGAGCAGCCGCATGTACTTCTTGTCCCACTCCCCCTTCGCATCGAGGTAGACGACGGCGGAGGTCGGCCTGCCGGACTCGTCGTCGATCTCCATGAGCAAGAACCGGCCGAACATGAGCCGGAACGGCTTCGATCTGGCATCGACGCCCTTCAGCACGAATCCCGACCCGGCCTCGCCGCCCGTGGCGGCGGGCTCGGGCGCGAGAAAGTCGCCGTATCGCTCCTCCATCACGAGCCTCTGCGTCAAGACCGCCTTCATGAACTCGACCGGCGCATGGTGTGGCAGTGCGGGGCCACTTCCGGGCCACGACAGGGCCAGCAGCTCGGAATTGATCGCCCCCAGTTCCGGCCGCGCATCGAGCCGCAGGAACGTCTCGTTGCGGTCGATCGGTTTCATGAACAGCCGGATCGCCCTGGCCTCGAGTTGGCACGGGTCGCCGGCCGCCGCGGCCTCGATCGCCTCGCGGACGATCGCCCCGGAGACCAGCTCGCCGAAGCCACCCGGCCGCGCCGCATGGCGGTGAACCGCCGCGGCCTGCTGCACGACCTGGAAGAGACGGACGGCGACGTCGCCATAGACCGGCCGGTCGCGAGCCGCCGCAAACGGCTTCCAGGCGGCGAGCAGACGTTTCGCGGCCTCCTTGTACTCGAGCCGGTCCACGAGGCCGGGCTTCTCGGCGTCGCCATCCACCGCCTCGAGCGCCCGTCGGGCGTCGACCCAGGGAGACGACTCCTCCGAGGTCGCGAGGATCCTCCTGCGGTCCAGCCGCAGCCGCTCCACCGACTCCCAGTCGCGGGATTCAGCCGCGGCTCGCGCCCGCTCGTGGATGCCGGCGAGCTCCTGCTCGAGTGTCGCGGCTGCGACCCCCTCGACGAACACGGCGACCAGCCAGATCGTGACGAGAGAGATTTTCACCAGGAAGCCCCCGCCAGGAGACCATCGTCGCCGGGCTACTGTCGCCGGGCTACTTCGCCATCGCGAGTTCCTGCTTCTTCCGCTCCTCGATGATCTCCTTCTGGATGTTGCCGGGGGTCGGGCGGTACTTCGCGAATTCCATCGTGAAGACACCCTGCCCCTGGGTCATGCTCCGAAGGTCGGTCGAGTAGCCGAAGGTCTCCGCAAGCGGAACCTCCGCGATGATCGTCGAGGTATTGCCCACGGTCTCGGTCGAGATGATGAGCCCTCGCCGCTTGTTGAGCTCGCCCGTGACGGCTCCCTGGAAGTCGGCGGGAACCTCCACCTCCATCTTCATGATCGGCTCGAGGAGCACAGGCTTCGTGGCGAGGAAGGCCTCGCGGAAGCCGGCGCGGGCGCAGATCTGGAAGGCCATGTCGCTGGAGTCGACGTCGTGGTAGCTGCCGTCCTCGAGCGTGGCCTTCACGCCCACGATCGGGAAGCCGGCGATCGGGCCCTTGCCCAGCACCGACAGGAAGCCCTTCTCCACCGACGGGATGTATTCCCGCGGCACGCGTCCGCCGACGACCGCATCCTCGAAAATGAAGTTCTCGGTGGCATCATCCGGCAGCGGCTCAAGGTGGCCGATGATGTGGGCGTACTGGCCGGAGCCGCCCGTCTGCTTCTTGTGCTTGTAGTCGTAGGCCGTACCCCTCGTCGGAGCCTCGCGGTAGCTCACCTTCGGGGCGCCCACGGTCACGTCCACCTTGTATTCCCGACGGATCCGCTCGACGTAGATGTCGAGGTGGAGCTCGCCCATGCCGGCGATGAGCGTCTCGCCCGTCTCCTCGTCGGTGAACACCCGGAAGGTCGGATCCTCGCGGGTGAACCGCTGCAGGCCCTTGCTGAGCTTGTCGAGGCCGTCCCGCTGCGTCGGCGTGATCGCCATCTTGATGACCGGCTCCGGCACGAACATGCTCTCGAGCGTGCAGTACTTCGCGTCGGCGGAGTAGGTGTCGCCGCTGGCGGCATCGACGCCCATCACGGCCACGATGTCGCCCGCCTCGGCGGAGTCGATCTCCTCCCGCTTGTCGGCGTGCATCCGCACGATGCGGCTGAACCGCTGCTTCTGGCTCGTCCGCTGGTTGATGTAGGCCTCGCCCTTCTTCATCGTGCCCTGGTAGATACGCATGAAGGTGAGCTGACCATACGGGTCGTCGACGATCTTGAAGGCCATCGCCACGAGCGGCTTCTTGGGATCGGCCTCGAGGTCGAACTTCTCGTCGGCGTTCGACCAGTTCTTCGCGATCACCTTCCGCTCGAGCGGATTGGGCAGATAGCGGACCACCGCGTCGAGGAGCGGCTGCACGCCCTTGTTCTTGTAGGCGCTCCCGCAGAACACCGGCGTGATGCTCTGGGAATGCACGGCCGCCTTCGTGACGGCGTGGATCTCGTCCTCGGTGGGGACCTCCTCCGAGAGCAGCTTCTCCATGAGGGAGTCGGAGTACATCGCGAGGTCCTCGAGCAGCTTGTGCCGGGCCTCGGTGGCCTTTTCCTTGTAGTCGTCCGGAATCTCCTCCTCGCGGACCTTCTCGCCGTTGTCGCCGTCGAAGTAGATCGCCTTCATCCGGACGAGGTCGATCACGCCCTGGAGCTTGTCTTCTTTGCCGATCGGGATCTGGTAGGGGATGGCATGGCAGCCGAGCTTGTCCTTGAGCTGGCCGACGACGCGGTCGAAGTTGGCGCCGGTGCGGTCCATCTTGTTGACGAACGCGAGCCTGGGCACCTTGTACCGCTTCATCTGACGGTCGACCGTCATCGACTGGCTCTGCACGCCGCCCACGCTGCAGAGCACGAGGATCGCCCCGTCGAGCACCCGGAGGCTCCGCTCCACCTCGACCGTGAAATCGACGTGGCCGGGAGTGTCGATGAGGTTGATGCCGCAGTCGCCCCACTGCACGCTCGTGGCGGCGGAGGTGATCGTGATGCCCCGCTCCCGCTCGAGGTCCATGTAGTCCATGGTCGCCCCGTCCCCGTCCCCCTTCACCTCCTGGATCCGGTGGATGCGGCCGGCGTAGTAGAGGATCCGCTCCGAAAGGGTCGTCTTGCCGGAGTCGATGTGGGCCGAGATGCCCATGTTGCGGAGCTTCGTGAGATCCATGGAGCCAGTCACCTGCAGTGCGAAAAAACCGGTGGAAAACCCGTCGGAACCTGCCGACAGTCCGTAGGAATATACTCGCGCTTCGGGCACCGTGACAGCGGAGCCGTTTCCAGGCGGGAAAATCCAGAACATGGGCGTTTCGATCGACCACGGCCCGAGCCGGCCGTTCTTCACGACGGTGGTCCCGATGGTCGTCTTTCTCGTCGGCAGCCTCGTCGAACCGGTGCCGAGCGGCCGAGGCCTCGCCGGAACCCTCGGCATTCCCTACGCCGCCTACCCGATCGTCTACTCGCTCCGGCTGCTGGCGACCCTCCTGGCCGTCGCCGCCTGCCGCGGGTCGCTTGCCGGCTGGCTCGGCAGGCCGGCGTGGTGGCCTCCGCTGGTGGGGCTGGGGCTGGCCCTGCCGTGGATCGTGCTCTCGGGCCTCCAGCGGGAGGCGGGCTTCGGTGCCGCGCTCGGCGAGCGGAGCGGGTTCGACCCGTTCGCGGAGTTCGGCGAGGGCTCCTGGCAGGCCTGGGTCTTCCTCGCGGTTCGGTTCCTCGGGCTCGTCGTCGTGACACCGATCGTCGAGGAGCTGTTTCTGCGGGGCTTCCTGATGCGGGTCGTCGTTCGCGAGGATTTTTGGACCGTCCCCTTCGGCCTGCTCACGGTCGCCTCCGCGGCGACGTGCGCGGTCTACGCGGTCGCCTCCCACCCGGCCGAGGCCGTCGCGGCCGTCGGGTGGTTTGCCATCGTCAGCGGCATCGCCGCCGCCACCCGCGCACCGATCGATCCGATCCTCGCCCATGCGGCGACGAATCTCGCGATCGGCCTCTACGTGCTCGCCACCGGCGCCTGGTGGCTCATGTAGGAACGGAGACCCCCATGCCGCTTCGTGGCCGGCTCGCACCGACGCCCACCGGTTATCTCCACGTCGGCCACGCCCGCACCTTCGCCGTCGCCGCGAACCGTGCCGCGGGGGCGGGGCTCGTGCTCCGGGTCGAGGATCTCGATCGTGACCGCTGCCGGCCGGAATACGCCGACGCCGCGATCGAGGACCTCCGTTGGCTCGGCTTCTCCTGGACCGAGGGCCCCGACGTGGGCGGGCCACACGCACCGTATCTCCAGAGCGAACGCACCGGCTGGTACCTCGAAATCTGGAGACGGCTCGCCGCGGAGCGGCTGATCTACCCGAGCCCCCACTCTCGCCGCGACGTCGAGGAGGCGGCGACCGCGCCGCATGCCGCGCCACACGACGAAGAGCCAGTCTTCCCCGCCACGCTGCGACCGGCGGCCTGGGATCTTCCGCGGGAACCGGGCGGGGTGGCCTGGCGGTTTCGAGTGCCCGACGGCCGCACGATCGAGTTTCATGACGCGGTTGCGGGCACCGTGCGGCGGACCGCGGGAGTGGACTTCGGGGACTTCGTCGTCTGGCGACGGGACGACGCGGCGGCGTATGAACTGGCGGTCGTCGCCGACGACCACGCCATGGCGATCGAGGAGGTCGTCCGCGGCGAGGACCTGCTCACGAGCACCGCCAGACAGATTCTTCTCTACGAGTCGCTCGGCTGGCAGCCTCCCGCGTGGTGCCACGCGCCGCTCGTGCGGGATTCGCAAGGCCGCAGGCTCGCGAAGCGGGCGGGCAGCCTCGCCGTCCGCGAGCTACGACGACGCGGGGTGCCCCCCGCCGAGCTGCTTTCCGGCCCGCTTCCCACGGTGGAGACCGGCTTCCGGGCGTGAAGCCGGGGGGGCTGCGTTGAGACTGACGTGCCCGCGCGACCGCGCCAGCCGATTTTTTCCATGGATCCAGCACCCGCAGCCGATACCAGCGGAGCCAAGGGAGGGGGGACTCGATGAGGGGGAAGGCATACATCATTCATCTCGAGCGGGCGGTTTCTCGCCGGCCGCAAGCGGTGCTTCTCGGCCAGTCACTCCCGCTTCCCGCGGAACTGCTGCCGGCGATCGACGGCAAGGCCATGAGCCACGAGGCGATCACGACGGTCTTCCGTCGCGGGCTCCACTCGCCGAAATACCCGTTTGAACTTCTTGCCAGCGAAGTCGGCTGCTTCCTCTCGCACCGCAAGGCGTGGCAGTCGATCCTCGACGACGGCATCGACGCGGGGCTGATCGTGGAGGACGACGTCGCCATCGCCTCGCCGGAATTCGACGCGGTCGTCCGGGCGGCCGTCTCCGCGATCCAGCCCAACGAGGTGATCCGCTTTCCGCTCCACGAGCGAGGAGAGAGCCGCATCCTCGCCCGGACGCTCGGCGGCGTGCGATTCCTCGAGCCGAGGCTCCCGGGCCTCGGCATGCAGATGCAGCTCGTCGGCCGAGAAGCTGCGAGGAGACTGCTCGACGCCAGCCTCGCCTTCGACCGGCCCGTCGATTCGTTCGTGCAGATGCAGTGGCTCCACGGGTCGAGGGTGCTCTCCGCCCGGCCCGTGGTGATTCGCGAGGTCGACCTGATGCTCGGCGGAACCGTGATCCAGAACAAGCAGATGGGATTCGTGGAAAAGGCGTATCACGAGCTCCAGCGGCCGTTCCTGCGGTTCGCCGTCCGCTCCGCCAACGAAACGTGGCGACGCCGCCGCGCTGCCTGACTGGCACGGCGGCCCGCTCCGCCGGTATCCTGCGGGCATGAATGCATGGTTCCGCCTCGCCATCGCGATTTGCCTCGCCACCCTTTGCCCGATTCTCGCCCCGTCCGCCGAAATCGCTTTGCCCAAGAGGTTCGACGGCTGGCAGGGAATGCGGGTGATCCCGCTCGACGGCAAGGCGGAGCGGCTCGCCATCGCCGACCTCGGCCGTGACGGCCGCGACGACGTGATCGTGGTGAACCCGAGGCAGGCCAGGATCGACCTCTACCGCTGGCTGCCGAAAGAGGAACGCGTCCGCGAGGACGCGAGCGACCCCAACCGCCCCAACGAGCTTCCCCTCGCTCCCGACTGGTCGCACGGCGAGATCGCGATCGACGAGCTTCCGGTCGATGCCGTCCCCCACGACCTCGACGGCGACGGCCGTCCGGAACTGCTCGTCCTGACGACCCCGTCCAACCGGGTCGCGATCTATTCGCAGTCCCCCGACAAGAAGCCCGACGCGAAGGCGGCGTGGAAGAAGACGGGCGAGTGGATCATGCTCGCGGGCACCCCCACCGGCAAGGACGGCTGCCTGCTCGTCCGCGATGTGCCGGGCGGCGCTAACGGGGTGGCCGGCGCCGATAAGGGAGGGCCCGGCGGCGGCCACGAACTGCTCGTCGGCTACGAGCAGGGCATCCAGCAGCTGCCGCTCGCCCGCGGCTCGCGGCCGCGATGGCTCTCACCCCGGGAGAACCGCGGCCGGCTCGACTGGTATCTCGCCGATCTCGACGGTGACGGACGCCACGACCTGGTCGAGTGGTCGAACGTCGCGAGGCAGGTTCTCCGCTGGTATCGCTGCGACTCCGACGGGAGCCTGCTGCCCGCGCAGACGATCCACGAACAGGGCGTCGACGGCTTCCAGTCGGCGGCACCGCCGACGTCGGGCAGCAGCTCAAAGGCCGATCTCTTCCTGCTCGGCGGCAGCGACAAAGGGGTGCTCCGCCGCCATCAGCTCGTCCGCGGCGAGCCCTCGGCAATCGGCCGCCAGGACGCGCTGCCGATTCCCTCCGCCCTGAAGCGGACGTGGTGCGGGATCGACATCGGCGGCAAGCCGGCCGTTGCCGCGGTCGACTCGTCCCAGCCGAGGCTCCGCCTCCACCGGCTCGGCGACTCGGGCTGGCTGGCCGAGGAGAGCTTTCCGACGATTGGCGGCATCCGCGGGCTTGCGGCGCCGGCCGGCGACAAGGGGCTCCTGCTCGTCTGGACGAAGGATGCCGCCGACCTCCACCGCTGCCGTTGGGAAAACGGCCGGATCACCTATCCACAGCCATGGCCGCAGGAGGGCAAGGACCGGAAGATCCTCGCACTCGACGCCGTCGGCAGCACCGTCTGGTGGGCCCAGCGGATCGGCAACGATGTCGACCTCTTCGTCTGGCCGGCCGGCCGGCCGGAGCCCGCGAAAATCCGTTTTCCGGAGCTCGGGGCCAAGGTCGAGCAGGTCGTCTGGCTCGGCGGCGACACCCTGCTCGTGCAGGATGCCTACGCAGCGGGCGGGAGGCTCGTGAAGCTCGTCGATGGCAAGTCGGTCGTCACGACGCCGTCGCTCTTGGCGAAGGTCGATCTCTCGGAATACCTCCTGCTCCCGGCGGGCGACGACTTCCGCAAGGCGCGGCTCACCGACGGCGTCATCCAGTGGCTCGGCGACGATCTCCATCCGATCGACCAGGTGATGCTCACCGAAGGGCAGAAGATCGCCTCCTACCTACCTGTCTCCGCGAAGGAAGCATGGGCCCTCGAGCAGGGAGGCGGCTTCGTCCACAAGCTCGCCGCGGACGATTCAGGCGTGATGCGGGTGGTCGAGAGCGTGAAGCCGCCGGCCGGCGCGGCGCTCCGCGGCGATCCCGTCCTGGGCATGGTGCTCATCGACCAGGAGAGGATCGTTCGGCTCGCGGAAGGGAGGCCCTGGGAGCTCAAGCTGCTCGAGAGCATCGATGGACGGGTCGGCCGGCCCAGCGGCGTGAGAGAGGCTACGATCCACCGCATCATCTGCACGGACTTGGATGGTGACGGCGGCGACGACATCGCCCTCTGCGACGATCGCAAGCACGAACTCACGGCGATGCTCCGCGTCGCCGAGGGGCTGCGGAGGGCGGTGAGTTGGAAGGTGTTCGAGGACCGGAAATATCCCTACGACGGCGGCGAGTCGAAGGACACGGTGGCCGAGCCGCGGCGGATCGCTGGGCTCGACGCCGACGGCGACGGCCGCCGTGACCTGGTCATGGTGAGCCAGGATCGGCTCGTCGTCTATCTCGGTAGCGACAACTCCGCCGGCAGTAACTCCGCCGGCAGTAACTCCGCCGGCAGTGAAAAGGAAAAGGACCGACCATGACGCGGCGAATGTCGATCACGATGCTCTGGGCAACCGTGGCGTTGAGCCTCGCCGCGGCCAGCTCGCCGACGCATGCGGCCGACGTCGTCACCGTCACGCTCGTCGGCGGCGGCCGCGTGACGGCGCCGCTTTTGCGGCAGAACGAGGAGGGCGTCGTGCTCGACCTCGGCTTCGAGGTGCTGCAGATTCCGGCGAAGCGGGTGCTCGACGTCTCGCGGGATGCGAAGAACGAGAAGGCGG
Organism: uncultured Chitinophagaceae bacterium; assembly: GCA_964585575.1. Taxonomy (GTDB): domain Bacteria; phylum Planctomycetota; class Planctomycetia; order Pirellulales; family UBA1268; genus UBA4655. The sequence goes on along the minus strand of CAZPEM010000034.1, from coordinate 4,705 downwards.
CGGGCGGCGAGAACGCCCGTGACATCTTCCGCACCGGCAGGCTCGAGGCCCGTGACGTGCCCGAGCTCGTGAAGCGGTTCGGCGACGCCGTCGTGCTCGTGCGAAACCCCGGCGGCCTCGGCACGGGTTTCCTGACGAGCCGCGACGGCCATGTCGTGACCAACTACCACGTCGTTGAGAAACAGACGCGGCTTCAGGTGACGCTCTTCCGCAAGACGGACAAAGGCTTCGAGAAGACGGAGCTTCGCAAGGTGAAGATCGTGGCGCTCCAGCCGCTCCGGGATCTTGCGATCCTGCAGCTCGATCCGGAGGAGACGAAGGGGAAGCTGCCCGAGCCGGTCGTGATCAACGACCGCGACGACCTGCGGGTGGGCGACATGGTCTTCGCGATCGGCAACCCGCTCGGCCTCGAGCGGAGCGTGACTCAGGGGATCGTCTCGAGCACCACCCGCACGATCGACCAGGTTCGGCTCGTCCAGACCGACGCCGCGATCAACCCCGGCAACAGCGGCGGCCCGATCTTCAACGCCCGGGGCGAGGTGGTGGCGGTGGCCTGCGCCGGAGCCGCGGTCTTCCAGGGACTCGCCTTCGGCATCCCCGCCAACGAGCTGATCGATTTTCTGGTCCACCGCGACACGTATCTCTACGACGAGTCGCAGCCGCAAAACGGCGTGACCTACCTCCCGCCCCCCTACCAGCCCACCGCGACGCCATGACACGTATCACCTTCCTCTTCGCGGCGGTCCTCTCGTTCGCCGCTGCCGCGTCGGCGGCAGCCGACGTGCGGCCGAGCTGGGAATGCCTCCCCGAGGAGACGCTCCTCATGGTGCGAGTGCCGGGCATGAAGGCCTTCATCGATGCCGTCGGCTCGCGCACCAGGTTCGGCGGCGTGCTCATGCAGCCCGATCGCCTGCAGAAGCTCGCTCGCCTCCTGCTCGAGCGGCTCGACAAGGACTCCGGCAAGAACGTTTTCGAGGAGATCTCAAAGCAGCTCGGAAGGCACGGGCTTTCGCCCGACGATCTCATGGCGGCCGTGTCCGGCGAGTTCGGTGCGGCGGCGATCGCCCGTGGACCCGCGGCGAATCAGGCGCCCGACGGGAATCAGGGGCCTGGCGGCAATCAGGGCCGACCGCTCCTGCTGTTGGTCGGCTGGACGGAGGCGTCGGGGCAGGATGCCGCCGAGCGGCTCTTCGCCGGCATCGGGTCGCTCATCAAGGAGGCGATCGAGGCGACGGGAGACGGCGGCGTCGCGGCGACGCGGACCGACCTCGAGATGGCCGGGCGGCCGACGATCTGGGTGCGATCGCCGATCGTGGTGGAAGGGAAGCGGCTCGGCACGACGCATCTTTTCTGCACGCGAATGGACCGCCGACTCCTCTTCGCCGGCACCATGGCCGTCGCGGGCGGTCAGATGCGGGTGCGCGTCAAGATGGATGGCGACGCGATCGAATTCGGACAGCAGTTTCCGGAAGAGCTGCCGTCGGCCGAGGAGACGGAGCGGATCGCGGAGGCGATCGGTGAGCGGGCGAGAGAGGTGTTCGAGGGCTTCCTCGTGCGGCACGGCGAGGCCGATGGCCGTTCGCCGTTGGCGGATCTCGTCGCGACGCCGGCGATGCAGGCCGCGCTCCCGGCGGGCGTGCCGCTCGTCGAAGTGATCGCAAACCCGCCCGTGGCGGCGAACCTCCTCGGCAAGGATGCTGCCACGGTCGGGAAGAGACTCGGACCGTTCGGCATCTATGCGGTCGGACCGATCGCGTGGCGTCAGTCCCTCGAGGACGGTGTCTGGCGATCACACGCGTTCGTGACGCTCCCCGCACCGCGCCGCGGCCTGGCGAGGCTCCTCGACGAGGAGGCGGCGAAGTCGGAGGTGCCGGCGTTCGTCAGCCGCGAGCCGATCGGTTTTCAGCAGGTGTCGCTCGACCTCGGCAAGGCGTACGCGATGCTCCGGGAGGCCGTGCTCGGCGATGCGGAGCCGCCGCCGGGCAATGCGTTCTCCACGGCCGAGACGCTGGCCTTGTCGACCGCGGGCATCGAGCTTCCCGAACTGCTCTCGATGCTCGGAACGCGACACTGGCTCGTGAGCTATCCGCCGCGGATCGCCGAGGCCGCCGCATTCGCCCGACGCGTGAAGGCCGCCGGCGGCGATTTGGCCGGCGAAGTGCCGCCCAACCCCAGCCCAGCGGGCATCGTGTGGCAGGTGAAGGATGAGAAACCGTTTGCAAAGCTGCTTGAGCTCGCCGGGCAGGCGGGCGGCGGGAATGTGGTCGAAGAGCAGGGTTTTCGCAGCGTCCGCTTCCCCGCCGGGATCTCGGTGTTCCTCGGACTGGGCCACCTCGTGCTGGCGTTCGGCGACGGCGTCGCGGAGAAGACCCTCGCGGCGATCCGCAACCCTCCAGCCGACGACGCGGCCTTCCGCACGAGCGACACGGTGCGGCGTGCCCGCGAGCTCGTCCCGCCACGTGCGGGCGGGCTCTACGCCGTCGCCGACAACCGAAAAACGGGCGGCCTCGTCGGATTCATAGTGACGATGCTCGCGGCCTCCTCGCCCGACGACGTCGAGGAAGATCGCCGCGACTTCGTCCGGTCGCTCCAGGCGTTGCTCCCCTCGCCACAGGACATGGAGGGGATGCTCGGAGCCGCGACGGCGATCTGGTGGGCCGACGACCAGGGCATCGTCATGCAGTCCGCGAGCGAGATGCCGGCGCCCTGACCGGCCCGCGGCGGATGTCGGTGACATCAATGAGGCATGAACACTCGAATCCGTCGCCCTGACGATCACTGGCCCCTGACGTGAAGGCACGATCCATGCGCGGGTTTCTGCGCTTTTTCCTGTTTTGCCTCGGGTTCGTGCCGTTCGCGTTCCCCGCGCATGGCCGCGACGGGCTGGAAATCGTGAAATGGGAATGGACGCGGGGCGACGGGGCGATCTTCGGCGACGCGAATTACAAGAGCGAGCTCTCTCATCCGCGGGGGATTGTGTCGCTTCCCGAGCTGGCGAGGGAGGAAGTCGAAGCGTTTTCGATCTCCGACCGACAGTCGATCGTTCGCGTCAAGGAAACGGGCGAATGCGTGATGGTGTTTCACTATTCGACCCGCGGCGAGGACGACGCCTACGGTGTCTACGCGATTGATTTCGGACGTGGCGGCGAGCGGCTGCTGTTCAAACAGGGCGAACGGCTGAACGCGGCTCGCGGCATCGCACACCTGAGCCGCTTTCCGACGCTGACCGAACTGACGCTTCCCGACGCCGATGTATCCACGGATGAATTGCAGGGCATCGCGTCGTGTGGACGGCTCAGGATGCTCATGCTCGGAACGCCACACGTGAACGACGCCGTCGCGACGTCGCTCTCACGCATGGAGTCGCTTCAAGCTCTTCACATCGCTTCGGCGAGGCTGTCTGTCGAGGGCATTCGAGCCCTGGCGTCGATGCCCCGGCTGGAGGCCTTGTCGCTCCGCGATCAGGACATGCCCGCCGGCTCCTTCACGATCCTTCGATCGGCTCCGCGACTCCGATTCCTGGATCTCGATCAGTCGCGATTCGATCCATCTGAGTTGAGTGCTTTCGTCGAATCCGCCACCTTGGATTTTCTGTCGCTCAACGACACATCGGTCGCGGACCGACACGTCGACCTGCTGGCCCGGCTCATGGTCACGAAGTTGTCGCCGGCGCGGACGAAGATTTCCGCCAGCGGTCTGACCCGCTTGCTGCGTGAGAAACCGGCTTTTATGCAGCTGGGTTCATACCGTCCCGATTCCTGGCATGGCTGGCAATCGCCGGCGGTTCATGAGACGGGTCACCCGACGCTGCTTCTCGAGCCGGGAGCTGTGCCGCCACGATACGAGCCGATCGACAGCCTGGTTCGCGCCGAGCGGGCGGACAGGCGAGCCGAGTTGGTGGAGTTTCTTCGCAATCGGCCTTGGGAGGGAACCTATCGCCGCGGCCGAACGCCCGAGGCGATGCGTCCCGGCGTCGCGATTCCACAGGATGCCATCGAATGCGAAATGAATCTGAAAAAAGGAGCGATCACAACGGATCATGAACTGGCGACGCTGGGCGGTCTCCGGCCCCAGAATCTGTCCATGACGTGGCATGTCGACCTTTCCGATTCGCAGGTCACGGGCAGGGGGTTTCGCGGGTGGCGCCACGGGCGCGTCGAGTCTCTCGATCTGTCGGGCTCCAAGGTGGACGACGACGGCATGCGATACATGGGCCGAGCAGCCTCCGTCACGCGGCTGCGACTGAGTCGAACGCGAATCACCGGGAATGGTCTCCGCTGGCTCCCCCCCGAGGCCAGACTGCGGGAGTTGGCGCTGAATGACACGACGATCGACGACGCGGCGGTGCAACAACTCATCGATTCGGGACGACTGGCGAACGAACTCGAGTTGGAACTCGATGGAACCCGCGTCACCGACGCCTCGCTCGCAGCCCTCGCGCGGCTGAGCAGACTTCGACGTCTCTCCATTCGCCGCACGCAGACAACCCCCGAGGGCGTTCGGACCCTGCGGCAAACGAACCCCGCCTGCGAAATCACCGCCGACGCATCGTCGGATTCCCCCTGACGTGGCCGGCGATCGTCGATTCGACCCGTGCCGGGGTTCGTCGTGGCAACCATGGCAGCCGCAGCCACGGGAGACCTTGTCCGCCAAGTGGGGCCGCTGGGACTCGAACCCAGGACCAACGGATTAAAAGTCCGATGCT
>CAZPEM010000033.1:16826-25302 GCA_964585575.1 uncultured Chitinophagaceae bacterium | reverse complement strand
ACTGGTGCGTGAGCGTGTTCCGCGACAACTCGGGGGTCGTGCGGTTCGACGACTCCCACGACATCTGCGTGAAGGTGGAGACCCACAACCACCCCTCCGCGATCGAGCCCTACGGCGGCGCGGCCACGGGGCTCGGCGGCGTCATCCGCGACGTGCTCGGCACCGGCCTGGCCGCGAAGCCGATCGCGAACCTCGACGTCTTCTGCGTCGGCGAGATCGATGCCGCGGCCGACGAACTTCCCCCCGGCGTCATCCATCCGAGGCGGCTGCTCGACGGCGTCGTCGCCGGCGTCCGCGACTACGGCAACCGGATGGGCATTCCGACGATCGCGGGTGCCGTCGCTTTCGATGCCGGCTACGTCGGCAACCCGCTCGTGTTCTGCGGATGCGTCGGCATCATGCCCCGCGGCTCGCAGACGGCGAAGGTCTCATCCGGCGACCTCGTCGTCGTGGCGGGGGGCCGCACCGGCCGCGACGGCATCCACGGCGCGACATTCTCGAGCATCGAGCTTTCGAGCGAGAGCGAGAGCGAGAGCGGCGGCGCCGTCCAGATCGGCCATGCGATCCACGAGAAGGTGCTCCTCGAGTTCGTCCTGGAGGCGGCCCGCGAGGGGCTTTTCTCCGCGATCACCGACTGTGGCGCCGGAGGTCTCTCGAGCGCCGTCGGCGAGATGGCGTCGGAACTCGGCGCCGAGGTCGACCTTTCGACGGTGCCGCTGAAATACGACGGCCTCTCCGCCACCGAGGCCTGGATCTCCGAGGCCCAGGAACGGATGGTGCTCGCCGTGCCCCCGGCCGCCTGGGAGCGGCTCCTCGCGATCGCCCAGGACGAAGGGGTCGAGGCGACGGCGATCGGCCGATTCACCGGCGACGGACGGCTGCTGCTGAAGTGGGGGAGCAGCACCGCCGGGGAACTCGACTGTCGATTCCTTCACGACGGCCGCCCGAAGGTCTCGCGATCGTCGCGATGGCGGCCGGCGCCGGCGGCAGCCGCGGCTCCGCACGATTCTCCTCTGCCGGCCGATCTGGGGCCGGTCGATCTGGCGACGACGCTGCCTGCGGTGATGGCGCTGCCCGACGTCGCGAGCAAGGAGTGGATCATCCGCCAATACGACCACGAGGTGCAGGGGGCGAGCGCCGTAAAGCCGATCCTCGGACCGGGCGAGGGACCGGCCGACGGCACGGTCGTTCGCGGCGTGCTCGGTCGGCCTCGCGGCGTCGTGCTCGGCGTCGGCCTGCGGCACCGGCTCGGCCGCGTCGATCCCTACCAGATGGCGGCCGGCGGCATCGTCGAGGCGATGGCCAACGTGATCGCCGCGGGCGCGTCTCCCGACCGGATCGCACTGCTCGACAACTTCTGCTGGGGTGAATGCAAGAGCGACGAGGGGATGGGGGGGCTCGTCGAGGCCTGCCTCGCCTGCCGCGACATGGCCCTCGCCTTCGACGCGCCGTTCGTGAGCGGGAAGGACAGCCTCAACAACGTCTTTACCTGGACGGACTCCTCGGGCCGGCAGCGGGAGCTCTCGATCCCGCCGACGCTCTTGGCGACGGCGATGGGCCAGATCGACGACGTTCGCCGGAGTGTGACGAGCGATTTCAAGCGGCCTGGCGACGGACTCTACGTCGTCGGGCTCTCCCGCGATTGCCTCGCCGGCAGCCAGATCGAGCGGCTGCTCGCGGGCGAGCGGGGCTTCGCCGCCGCACGGGTGCCCGAGGTCGATGCCGTCGCCTGCCGCGTCGTGTTTCACGCGGTGGCTCGGGCGATCGCAGAGGGCTTGGTGGCCGCCTGCCACGATCTGTCCGACGGTGGCCTCCTCGCGGCCGTGGCCGAGATGGCGATCGGCGGATCGCTCGGCGGATCGGTCGACCTTGCGAGCGTGCCGCTCGAGCTGTCGGCCGCCGCGGCCGGCGGGCTCGAGCGCGATACGATCGCGGCCTTCACCGAGACGCCCGGCAGGTTCCTCTGCGAGGTTCCACAGGCTTCAAGGGCCGCGTTCGAACGAATCATGGCGGGCGTGCCGCACGCCGGCATCGGTGCCGTGGAGCCGGGCGACTCGCTCGCGATCGCAGGCTCGTCCGGCGACGTTGCTCGGATCCCGGTCGCGAAGCTCGCCGATGCCTGGCGGTCGCTCTCCCGGAGTTTTTCCGCATGAAGAAGCCACGGGCCCTCATCCTCCGCGCCCCCGGTACCAACTGCGACCGCGAGACGGCCCACGCCTTCGAGCGGGCCGGCGCCGAGAGCGTCCGCGTGACGCTCCGCCGACTCGCGGAGGAGCCAGGCCTGCTCGACGCGTGCAGGATCGTCTGCATTCCCGGCGGTTTTTCCTACGGCGACGACATCGCCAGCGGCCGCATCTTCGCGGTGGAGCTACGGGTTCGGCTCGGTGACATGCTCGAAAAGTTCCGCGACCGCGGCGGCCTCATCCTCGGCATCTGCAACGGCTTCCAGGTGCTCATGCAGACGGGGCTTCTCCTGCCGCCGGGCCCCGATGGCCGTCCGCAGGCGACGCTCGCCGCCAACACGAGCGGCCGCTTCGTGGACCGGTGGGTCCATCTGCGGGTGGCCGACGGCCGCTGCGGTTTCCTGCAGGGAATCTCCCGGCTCGAACTGCCCGTCGCCCACGGGGAAGGCCGGTTCACGACCGTCTCCCCCGAGACCTGCCGTCGGCTCGAATCGGCCGGCCATCTCGTGCTGCGATACGCCACCGACTCGACCGGCGCGAGCACCAACCCCAACGGCGCCGAAGCCGACGTTGCGGGCGTGTGCGACGCGACGGGGCGAGTCTTCGGCCTGATGCCGCATCCCGAGCGGTTTGTCGACGCGACGCAGCATCCCTCCTGGGCGAAAAGACGCTGGAGCGACGGCCTCGACCCCGCCGCCGACGGCGCCGGGCTCGCCATCTTCAATAGCGCCGTCTCGGCCGCCCATTGAGCCGTCAAATCCGGTCCGGCGACGGCGTTGACGCCCCGAGCCCGACGCTCCTATGCTCCCCGCCCCTTTCGCCCTCGCGAGCCGCCCGATGGCAGTTCATCGCAGTCATCCGCCGCGATATCGCGCCGGCAGGTTCCGGCTCGGCGCGGCAACAACGTGCAGGGCAACGTGCATGATGGCGGTCATGGCGACGTGGATTGCGACGGGCATCGGCTGCGCGGTCATCGCCGACCCCGCTCCCGCGACGGCGGCCGCCGGCATCTCGAAGCCGATGCCACGAACGATCGCGATCGAGACGCTCTTCGTCCGCTTCGGAGCCGACGAGACCGAAACGGAGGAGGCGCTCTGGCGTGAAGTCGACGAGCAAGCGATCGACGCCGGACTTCGCCACCGTCTCGCGGCGCACGGTCTGCGGGCCGGGATCGTGTCGTCGGTGCTTCCAGCGGACCTGCGAACAAAGCTTGCGGCCGCGTCGTCCGCCGAGCGGCTCGGGCCCGAGCCGGCCTCGGAGCAGGTCATCGCGCGGAGGGTGCTCAGACTCCTGCCGGGCAAGGAGGGGAGGATCGTCGCGCGGGCGGCGGTCCCGGAGCTCGTGGTGTTCGAGTCCGCGGGCGGAAGCGGCGTGCTCGGCCGAACGTTCCGCGACGCGACGAGCGGGCTCGTGCTCTGCGGATGGCCCTCGGCCGACGGCCGCAGCCGTGTCACGGTCGTTCCTGCGATCGAACACGGTCCGCAGCGGCGGAGCTGGACCGGGGAGGACGGCGTCTTCCAGCTCGAGGCCGGCCAGGAGCGGCATTCCTACGATTCCCTCGAGATCGACGTCGAACTCACCCCCGACCGGCTGCTCGTGGTCGGGAGCCACGGTGAAAACGGTTCGTCGGTCGCCGCGGCGATCTTTCGGGGGTCTTCGACGGGGGATCACCGGGTCGTGATCCTCCGGCCGCTCGGCCGCGTGTCCGACCCGATGTTCGACGAGCGGGGCGCCGAGGGACCGGGCCTGAAGCGGGCTGGGCAGTCTGGCGGGGCTTTGCCGACGGGGCCTTCCGCGATGCACCGCTGAAAGGGGCGGACGGCTGCGAAGCTGCGGAGTCTGGCGACCCGGCAACGTGGGGCACGACGTGCCTTGCCGCTGCCGCTCGGGCATGCCGATGAACCTGATATGAGCCAGGCGGCCCCAAACAAATCAGTCCGTCCGAGGATGATCACGGTCTTCGTCGCCGCGTTTCTCGCGGGAGGCACCGGCGCGGTCGGGGTCAACCGCTTCATCGACGTCACCCGTACAAGGGCGAAGGCGACGGTTGAATGCGAGCCAATTTTCGTGGCGATTCGCGACCTGCCCGCGGGCAATCCCGTCACCGTCTGGGATGTGAAGCTCCGCGACTGGCCGAAGGCGATGGTGCCCCAGGCCGCGCTCCGACCGGGCTCTTTCGACGGGATCGCCTGGCCCGAAGGACACGTGGCGAGACTCTCGCTCCGCGAAGGCCAGCCGGTGCTCCGAAGTCACCTTCAGTCGATGATCGTCGATGTGCCGCCGGCCGTTCCGCAGGTCGCGGCCGCAACAGCGACAGCCACGGGGCCCGTCGCGGTCGCTGAACCGGAGCCGGTCGTGGAACCGACCGTCAACGCCGTCGCGCAGGTTCCCATCGCTCAGCAAGAAATCGCTCAGCAAGAAATCTCCCAGGAAAAAGCGGAGCGGTCCGCCGAACCGCTCGTCTTGGCGAACACGACGCCCGCGGCCGCCCCCACGGCCACTGCCGAGCCCGAAGCGACCGCGGCTGCCGAGCCGACGCCGTCTGATCTCGGCACGGGAGAAGGATGGCCGAGCACCGCCGAAACGGCCGCGGGCAGCGAGGCCGCCATGCGGTTCCTCGTCGTGCCCGAACGGATCGCGATCATGGCGGACGAACTGACGTCTCCGCGGAAGCCGCAGCCCCCGGCGTCGCCCGTCGCATCGGTCGCCACACAGCCGAGGCCGGCGATTCCATCTCCAACTCCTTCGCCCAACGTCGGGCAGACGCCCCAGCCCAAGGCAGAGCAGCGTCCGAAGCCGGCCGCTCCCCCCAGGCAGCCGCCGGCCGAGTCGAAGGCGGTCACCAAGCCACCACTGCCCAGGGCGAAGTATCCAGACCAGGCCCCCACGGCGAAGCCCCGCCCGAAGGGCGGAATGCGTGCGCCCACGCCGCGGGTGACGGTCGAACCGGACGCCGAGAGCCAACTGGCGGACGAGGCTGCCCGCACCCCGTCGCTGAAGACCGTGTTTCCCAACATGGCCGCCGGACTCGAGAAGCTCGAGTCGGAGATGTCACGCGTGCGCTGGGAGCGGTTCGGCAGCCTCTTCCGCTCCTCCTCGGGCGGAGGGGAAGAGGTCTCGCGGTGACCGCGGAGGGCCGTTCGGCCTGTGGGCTCCTCGCCACGATCGCCGTGGCGAGCACCTGCTTTCCCGTCACCATCCGCACCGCCTCTGCCGTTCAAGTCGCCGAGCACGACGGCCGCGGTTTGTCGAAGCCTGCGAGCGGCGATACGGCCCGCAATCGTCGGAGGTCGCCGAGGCGCGCTTCGCCCTGGCCGGCCAAGCCGACACCAGCAACGAGGCTCGGCGATCCGAGGAGTTGATGCGTCGCGGAATCGCGGTGCGCGAGCAGGTTCACGGAGAGACCGCCGTCGAGGTGACCTGCGACCTCTTTTTGTATGCCGAGTTCCTCGCGAAGAACGCCCGCATTCCGGAGGCCATCCGGTATGTCGACCGCGCTCTCACGATCCACGCACGGGCCTCCGGCGAGGATCATCCCGACACGATCCTCGCCCTGCAGGTGCTCGCCGAGTTGCACGCCGCGATCGGCCAGGCCGACGCCGCAGCGGAACGTGCCGAGCGTGCCCGACTCGCCAGGAAAGCCGCGTTGCCCAGGAAAAATCCGGCCGCACCCGACTGGGCCCAACTGTTTCGGCCGCACCAGCATTGTGCGGCAAACCTTTTCCTGAACGGTCAAACCGAGGAAGCCGCGTTTCATTTCGAGCGGGCGGCGCTGCTTCGCCCCGACGTGGGCGAGAACCACAACAACATCGGCACGATCCACAGGGTGCTGGCTGATGCGGCAGGCCGGGCTGGCGACAAGGACGCGGCGGCGAGGATGTATCGACTGGCCATCGACCGGTTTGCCGAGGCCTGCCGACTCGAGCCGAACGTGACGGCGATGCGGGTCAATCTGGCAACGAGCCTCATGGCCGCGGAGCGGTTCGAGGACGCGGCCGCCGCATTGCGTGCGGTGGTGGCGAGGGACCCGAACGACGCCCGCATGATCCTGAAGCTCGGCTACGTACTCCACCGATCGGGCAGGAAAGCGGAGGCGATCGCGGAGTTTCGCAAGGCCTTGAAGGTCGATCCCTCGCTGGAGGAAGCACGCGACTGGCTGGAGTTTGCCCTGGCCGAACCCGACGAGCAGTGAATCGGCTCCGGCTCACTCGCCCGCCGGATCGACCGTTTTCGACGATCCTCCACTGCGCCGGGCGAGTTCCGCGAGCCGCGGCGAGCCCCCCTCGCCGGCCGTGAACTGGATCACGACGAGCTTCGTTCCACCGAGGAGCCGTTCGAGACGGTCGAGATCGTCGACGGCGATGTCGTCGCGGCCGTCGCCGTCGGTGACCATGAAGACGAGGTCCGGGCCGAGCCTCGTCGCCGCCCGGATCGCCTCGGCGTGGTCCGTTCCGCCGTCGCTGCGGATCGACTCCACGAACGACTCCGCCCCCCGACGGTTCTCGTCGGTCGCGAAGACGAGCCGGCCGGAGCCGCCGGTCGGCGAGAAGAGCCTGGGGCGATGGTTGTAGAAGATGAGGTGGAACTGCTGCACCTGCGAGAGCGCGGCGAGGCTCCGCAGCAGTTCCCGCTTCGAGGCTGCCAGCGGCGACGCATCGCCGCTTCCCATGCTCGCGGAGCGGTCGAGCACGTAGACGACTCGCCGGCCTTCGGCCTCGAGGCCGAAGAGGCCGACGGTCGGCAGTCCGGGCGACCGGACCTGCTGCGCCACGACCCTCGTGCCCCCCAACTCCGCGGTCGGCAGCACGACGAGGCAGGCGATGCCGGCGGCCCACCAGGGAACGAGGCTCGGGCGGCGATCGGCGATGGTCTTCACGGCTCGAGCACGATCTTTCCGCAGGAACCGCCGGTCCGGGCGATCGTGGCCCGCTCCTGGAGGGCATGTGCCTCGGCGGCCGCGGCGAGCGGCATCACCGCCGCGATCGGTGCGGCGAGGCCCGTCGCCATCCATCGGGCGAGGTCGGCCGCTGCCGCCGCCTGCTCCTGCCAGGACGCCTTGAACATCACGAACCCCACGAGCCGGCACCCCTTCACGTAGAACGGTCCGACGGGAAACGGCGGCCGAGCTTCCCTGCCTGCGATGAGCACCATGCGGCCCCCCTCGGCCATCACCCGCACGGCGGTGTCGAAATCGGGCTCCCGCAGCGACTCCCAGTAGACATCGACGCCGGCCGGCGAAGCCTCGAACACCCGTGCCGCGAGATCTCCGGCGCCGGCTCGATCGATCACGGCCTCGGCGCCGTAGCCGAGCAGCCGATCGCGTCGGTCGGGAGTCCCGGCCGTGGCGATCACGCGGCCTCCGAGCCGCTTCGCGATCTGCACCACCATCGAACCGACACCACCGGAGCCGCCATCGACGAAGACCGTCTCACCGGCCCGCAGGCCCGCGTTGCGGACGAGGCCGAGGTGCGCCGTGATGCCGACCAGGGCGGACGCCGCGGCAACGCGGTCGCTCACGCCCGCGGGCGTCGGGTAGAGCCATCGCTCCTCGACGCTCGCGAGTTCGGCAAACGTGCCCTGCCGACCCAGGATTCCCTGATTCGAGCCCCAGACGCGGTCTCCCGGACGAAAGCGGTCGACCGCTCCGCCCACCGCCACGACCTCGCCGGCGAGGTCACAGCCGACGATCTGCGGAAATCGAAGGGGCATCGCCACGGTTCCGGCCCGCACGTACGTGTCGATCGGATTGAGTCCGCAGGCCCGAACGCGAACGAGCACTTCCGAAGGGCCTGGAGTCGGGTCGGGGAGTTCGCCGAATCGGATCACGTCGGGCCCACCGGTGCGTTCGATGAATGCCGCCTTCATGCCCTGCTCCTCCCCGGAACGTCACGGTCGCCCGCCCCGCCGGCGCGGTCGCCCGCCCTGCCTATCTGCCCACGGGCGACGATCGCCGCGGCCGCCCCGACCGCCGCCAGGCCGCCGATCCCCCCGAGGAGGCCGATGGCGACCGCGACCGACCCGCGGTTCTTCACGATTCGCCTGACCCTCTCCTCGTCGGGCGTCGGCTCGCGGGCCACGCCAGAGGCCGCGAAGCTTCGCCACGCCCGGTAGACGTCCGACATGGCCGCACGTTCAACGGCACCACGGACGGCGACCGTATCGATGCCGGTGGTCACCGGACGCAGGAGCCAGGCGGCGACGAGGAGACTGGCAATCGCGACGAACGCCCCCGCGGCGAGGACGGCCTCGGCCCTCCCCCATTGCCCGCGAGAGGCCCGGGCTAATTGCCCGCG
>CAZPEM010000033.1:14488-16726 GCA_964585575.1 uncultured Chitinophagaceae bacterium | reverse complement strand
ATTGCCCGCGAGAGGCCCGGGCTAATTGCCCGCGGGAGTCGGGGGCCAATCGCCCACGGGACGCCGGGGCTTTGGCGCCTCCGTCGCTTCCTCGGCTCCCTTCCTGCGAGGGCGTCGGAGCCGCCGCAGTGGCCGAAACCTCAAAATTGTCCCAGGAGGGGAGTTGCCTCAGATGCCGCAGCGTCGGGATCGCGAGCCGCCTCCCGCACCGAGGGCAGTCGATTTCCCCGCCAGCCCGCCCTGCGGCGACCGGAATCGCTTCCCCGCACGCACACGCGAGCCGATACACCTCCACCAGACGCACTCCCCGCAGGTCCGCACAGGTTCACTGGTCGAAATCTTTTACCACATACCGGGAAAATATCCCGCGATTCGACGATTTTCTCAAGAAAAAAAATTGGCTTTCCGAAGGCCGAGGACCCATAATGGTTCGCCCTGAATTCCGTCTCGAGCCACGCCGTGGCCCCGCGACGCACCAAGCTTGCATCAGGGATGGCTTGAATCAGGGTTGGCTTGAATCAGACTGTGGTTTCGCCGAAGCATGGATTGACGACCGACAGGCTGTCGGCATCGATGACCCGGCGTTGAATGACTCGAAGGAGGACTGCCTTGTACGACTCTCTCTTGGACGAACTCGAGGACGATGTTGTCGCCAACCCACAGGAGGTCGAGGAACTCACCGAGAAGGTGGTCGACGCCGAGGAAGCCGACGCGGAGTTGCTCGGGGACGACACGACGGTCATCCCGGACGCCGAACTCGAGGCGGAGGCCGAGGTGGAGACCGAGATCGAGTCGGCGTCGGGGGACGGCGAAGAGGTGCTCATCGATCAGGCGGAGAACTGGTCGGACGATCCCGTACGCATGTACTTGACGCAGATGGGCGAAATCCCGCTGCTCACCCGCGCCCAGGAGATCCACCTCGCCCGTCAGATCGAGACGACCCGCGCATCGTTCCGCTCGAAGCTGCTCGAATGCGAGTATGTCTGCCAGCAGGCGTTCAAGGTCCTCTCTCGGGTTCACAAGGGAGAACTGCCCTTCGACCGCACGGTCCAAGTGTCCGTGACCGACAAGCTGGAAAAGGATCAGATTCTCGGTCGGCTCCCGCACAATCTCCGAACGCTCGAGGTGCTCCTCAAGCAGAACCGGGCCGACTACCGGATCGCGCTGTCGAAGAAGCGGAAGATGGCGGAGCGGAGGGAGGCATGGGCACGGCTCGGCCGACGTCGCCGCCGCTGCGTCAGGCTCGTCGAGGAGCTCGGCCTGCGTACCCAGAGGATCGAGGCCGCGATCCCGACGCTCGAGGACTTCGTCCGCCGTCTCGACGAGCTCAAGTCGAAGATCGAAGCCCACAAGCGGACGAAGCAGCCGCCGAGCGCGCGGCAGGGCATGGTGAACGAGTACCGCGCGATCTTGAAGGCCTGCCAGGAGACGCCCCGGAGCCTCAAGCGGCGGGTTGCTGAGATCAAGCAGATCTACACGAAGTACCAAAAGGCGAAGCGGGGACTGTCGGAGGGCAACCTCCGCCTCGTGGTGTCGATCGCGAAGAAGTACCGCAACCGCGGGCTGTCGTTCCTCGACCTCATCCAGGAGGGCAACGCGGGCCTGATGCGGGCGGTCGACAAGTTCGAATATCGCCGCGGCTTCAAGTTCTGCACCTACGCGACGTGGTGGATCCGTCAGGCGATCACCCGTGCCGTGGCCGACCAGAGCCGCACGATCCGCATCCCCGTGCACATGGTCGAGACGATGAGCCGCGTCCGGAACGTCGCTCGACAGCTCCTCCAGGAATACGGCCGCGAGCCGACGATCGAGGAGATCGCCGCCCGCGCCGGAACCCCCATCGACGAGACCCGTCGGGTTTCGGCGATGAGCCGCTACCCCATCAGCCTCGACCGCCCGGTCGGCAACAGCGAGGACAGCCACTTCGGCGACCTTCTGCCCGATAGCGGTGCCGAGAACCCGGCCGTCGGCGCCGCGCAGGAGATGCTCCGCAACCGGATTGCCAAGGTCCTGAAGAGCCTCTCCTACCGCGAGCGCGAGATCATCAAGCTCCGCTACGGCCTGGGCGACGGCTACAGCTACACGCTCGAGGAGGTCGGCCACATCTTCAAGGTCACCCGCGAGCGGATTCGCCAGATCGAGGCGAAGGCCGTCCGCAAACTGCAGGCCCCGGCCCGCAGCGAAGAGCTTTCCGGCTTCCTCGATTAGTTGCTTGACGCTGGGTTGCTTGACTCAGTT
>CAZPEM010000033.1:6786-14388 GCA_964585575.1 uncultured Chitinophagaceae bacterium | reverse complement strand
GGGCTGGGCGCGAGCGACTTTGCTTGGCGCGGCGAGGCGTTTGCCACCCCGCGGCCGAACCACGCGCACGATCGCTCGTTTCGGCTATTCTTGGAATACCCACGAGGAGACGCTTTCATGCGACCGTTTTTCGCTGCCTTCGCCGCCATCGCCATCGCGAACGCCATCCCACAGGCCAGTGCCGCCGAGCCGGGAAAATTCACCCGCACCACCATCGACATCGGGACGGTGGTGACCGACATCGAGGCGAGCGTCCGGTTCTACACCGAGGGTGTCGGCTTCCGAGAAGAGAGGGGCTTCGATGTTCCGGCGACGATCGCCTCCGACGCCGGCCTCACCGACGGAAAGCCGCTTTCGGTGCGGGTACTTGTGCTCGGCGAGGGAGAGACGGCGACGAAGCTGAAGCTCATGCAGGTGCGGAACACTTCGCCGCGCACCGGCGATTCCGAGTTCATCCACTCGCACACCGGCTTCCGCTATCTCACGATCTTCGTCGCCGACACCGACGCCGCCCTCACGCGGCTCGCGAAGCTCGGCGTTCAGCCCCTCGGCAAGGGTCCGGTCGATCTCCCGACGTCCCTGGCTCCGGCCGGAGTGCATCTGACGTGCGTCCGCGATCCCGACGGCAACATCGTGGAGCTCATCGGGATCCGGAAGTGAGCGGCAGCTTCCCGGCCCGCTCCAGCCAGGCGATCACTTCCCGGGCGAGGTCGTAGGCCGGCTTCGCCGCCGAATCGACCATGATCTCCGGGTCAAGCGGCTCCTCGTAGGGCGCGTCGATGCCGGTGAAGCCCGTGAGTTGCCCGGCCCGGGCCTTTCGGTAGAGGCCTTTCGGGTCGCGTCCTTCGCATACGGAGAGCGGGGCGTTCACGTGGACCTCGACGAAGTCCCCGTCGCGGAGCTGCTGCCTGACAAGTTCCCGATCGCGGCGGTAGGGGCTCACGAACGCGGCGAGGGTCACGATTCCCGCGTCGGCGAACAGGGCGGCCACGGCACCGATCCGACGGATGTTTTCCTCGCGGTCCTGCGGGGCGAACGTCAGCCCGAACCGCCTAGCAAACTCGCCGCCGTGCCGTTCCTCGAGGATCGCCGGGGCGGCATTGAGCCCCATCCGAACGTTATCGCCGTCGAGTACGTAGCTTCGCACGCCTCGCTCATGGAGCATCCGATCGACGAGGTTCGCGATCGTGCTCTTGCCGCAACCGGAAAGCCCGGTGAACCAGACGACGCAGCCAGAGTGGCCCGCCGCGCGTTCCCGATCTTCGCGGGTTATCGACGGGGCATGCCAGTGAAGGTCGACTTTCTCGCCCATGCCTCACCGCCAGCCTCCGAGCTTCACCTGCCGGACCATCTGCGAATCGCCTCGCTGGATCTTCAGGTCGATCGTTTCGCCGGCGCCGTGCTGCCCGACGGTCGACGTCAGTTCGTCGAAGCTGGCGACCGCCTCGCCGTTGATCTCCAGAACGATGTCGCCCACGGCGAGCCCGGCCTCGGCCGCCGCCGAGCCGTCCTCGATGTGGTTGATGAGACAGGGCCCCACCATCGGCTGCCCGCCCACGCCGAGCTTTCCGCCCCGGCGGGCGTCCACCCTCGCCTCCGGAAACGACCGCTGCAGCGCGGCGACCGCCTCGTCCGACAGGCCGGTCCCGTAGAGTTCGAGCCGCTGCACGCCGCGGAGCCGGGCGAGGAACCGGGGCGCCGACGCGTCGAGCTTCACGCCGTGGATGCTGACGTGAACCGCGCCCCGAAGCCGCGAGAGATACCGAAAATCGTCCGCGGTGCCGCGCCACGAGGAGTTGATCAGCACCTGCAAGCCACCCTGACCGATCGGCAGGATCCGGCCACCGAGCGACTCGATCCGCTCCATCGCTTCTTTGGCGAGGCCGACGTTGTGGAAGTCGAGCGCGGCCCTCGACATCTGCTGGGCCGGGCCGTCAGGGCCGTCCACGAGCGACTCGATCGCCTTCTCGGCCGCACCGGCAAGCCGGGGTTCTTCCGACGCCATGAAGCCGCCCAGGATCTCGATCGCCCTGCTGCTCGCCTCGAGATCCGGGCCGATCGCGGCGGCGGCGAGGGGGGCCACGGCATCCGAACCGGCTGCGGCCAGCCCCCGACTCGCCGCCTCCCGCTGGGAAAACTGCGGGGAGGCGAGCTGCTCGATCCACGCACGGATCGTGTCGGCCGACGGAGCGGTCGACGCCGGCTGCCCGAACGCGGGCGACCCGACAGCCCCGTCAACGAGGACCCCGACAACGAGGACGACGAGAAGCGAGTAAGGCCTTCGCATGAGAGGGAGTATACGACACGAACTCCTTTTCGAGCACGTCCTGCCCGTCGATACAGTCGGGGATACACTTGAGGCGGCCGCGTTCGCCGGCCCCTTCCCGCCCGATTCCGCGTCCTCCCGATCCAATTCCTCGCCTTACCGAGATGCCACGCAGCGAACTTCCGATTCTGGAGACGCCTCCGCCGCGAGCCGTCGGCGAGCGGCCGCTGGGACTCGACGCCTCCCGCTGTGGCAGGGAGCCGCTGCCGATGTCACGGGAGGAGATCGCGGCCCGTGGCTGGGACGAGGTCGACGTCGTGCTCGTCAGCGGCGATGCGCACGTGGACCATCCGAGCTTTGCCAACGGCCTGATCGCGAGGCTGCTCGAGGCAGCCGGATTCCGCGTGGCCGTGCTCGCCCAGCCCGACTGGCACTCCTGCGAGGCGTGGCGGGCCCTGGGCCGGCCGCGGCTGTTCTACGGCATCTCCGCCGGCAACATGGACTCGATGATCAACCACTACACGGCCAACCGGAAGGTGCGGAACGACGACGCCTACTCGCCGAACGGCGAGATCGGCCGGCGGCCCGACCGGGCGACGCTCGCCTACTGCCAGCGGTCCCGCGAGGCGTTTCCCGGAGTGCCGGTCGTGGCCGGAGGCGTCGAGGCGAGCCTGCGCAGGCTGGCCCACTACGACTACTGGAGCGATTCCGTCCGCCGATCGATCCTGATGGATTCAAAGGCCGATCTCGTCGTCTTCGGCATGGGGGAGCGGACGGTGCTCGAGATCGCCCGCGGACTCGCAACGGGCAAAACGGTGAAGGATCTCCGCGATCTTCGGGGCGTGGCCTACCGGCTCGGGGCGAGCGAGGAACCGCCGGCAGGCCCCGGCCCCTGCGGCACCGGCACGATCGATCTGCCCGATCATGAAACGGTCGCCCGCGACAAGATCGCCTTCTGCGAGATGACGCGGATCGCCCACCTCGAGACGAATCCCCACAACGCGAAGCGGCTCGTGCAGCGGCACGGACGGGAGGCGGTCGTGGTGAACCCGCCGGCGCTGCCGCTCGAGGAATCGGAGATGGACGCCGTCTACTCGATCCCGTTCACGCGGCGGCCGCACCCGTCCTACGGCGGTGCGAGGATCCCGGCCTTCGAGGTGGTGGAGACGAGCGTGCAGATCATGCGGGGCTGCTTCGGCGGCTGCACGTTTTGCTCGATCACGGCCCACGAGGGACGGATCATCCAGAGCCGTTCGAAGCAATCGATCCTCGCCGAGATTCGCAGCATGGCGTCGCAGCCGGGCTTCAAGGGAACGGTGTCCGACATCGGCGGTCCGACGGCGAACATGTACCAGATGCGGTGCACGCGGCCCGAGGTGGAGGCGAAGTGCCGGAGGCTCTCCTGCGTGCACCCGACCGTCTGCAAACTTCTGGGCACCGACCACGGCCCGCTCCGCCAGGTGATGAAGGAGGCACGAAGCGTCGCAGGCGTGAAGCGGGTGCTCGTCGCCAGCGGCGTGCGGATGGATCTCGCCCGCCGCGACCCGGAATACCTCCAGGAGCTCGCCGCCCACCACGTCGGCGGGCATCTCAAGGTGGCCCCCGAGCACGTCGATCCCGAGGTGCTCGACCTCATGAAGAAGCCCTCGGCCGACGACTACGTCGAGTTCGACCGGGCCTTCAAGGCGGCCAGCCGCCGGGTCGGCAAGAAGCAGTACACCGTCCCCTACTTCATCGCGAGCCATCCCGGCAGCGGCGTCGAGGAGATGATCGATCTTGCCGTGTTCCTCAAGCGCAACAGCTACAAGCCCGATCAGGTGCAGGACTTCATTCCGAGCCCCTTCGACATCGCCGCGTGCATGTACCACACCGGGCTTGATCCGATGACCCGGAAGCCCGTGAAGGTCGTCAAGGGGCTCAAGGACCGGCGGATGCAGCGGGCGCTGCTGCAGTTCTTCAAGCCGGAGAACTACTTCGAGGTGCGTCGCGCACTCGAGCAGGCCGGCCGACACGACCTCATCGGCTCCGGCTGCGACTGCCTGATCCCCGAGCGGCCGCCGAAGGAGGCGATCGACAGGAAACGCCGCGAAGCGACGCAGGCCTTCACGGAGGCCACCTCGGGAGACCACATCCGCGGCGGCCCGCGTGCCCGCCGCGAGCCGCGCAAGCGGAAGTCCGTCGGCTACCGCCCCAAGCGACGGGGCACGTGAACCGGCCCGACCGGCCCCGTCCCCGTCTCCTGCCCGCCTCTTTCTGCAGACAACCCGCTCCCGGATATCATCTTCGTCGAGGAGCCTCTCATGAGCGGTGTCGCCACGATCGGTCGCAAGGGCGGACGGCAGATCACCGTCGAATTCTCCGCCCCCGACGAGGTGGCCGATTCCGAGCGGCTCTGCGGCTGGCTGCACGACGATATCGAGAGGCATCTGCTCTCGATATCGGAGGTGCCGATCGAGGGCTGGAAGCTTCATGCCCGGATCGAACGGTGTCGCATGGCTCGGCACGAGGGAGAGGTTCGCGTCGCTCTCGACGGCACGATCGACGACCGGCCGATCGAGGAACTCGTCGCCGTGGAAGATCGGCCGGCGCCGGCCGGCGAAACGCTCGAGGAGGTGCATGACAAGGCGACCAAGGTCGCCATCGCGAACCTGTTCACCTACCTTGGCCGGCTCTTCTTCCCGTCGGAACTCGTCAGGGCACTGGGGCGACGCTGGATCAGCGGCCGTCTCGTGCGGGCCTGGGCCGATTGCTGTTGCGAACTCCGCATTCGCATCGACAGGGCCGTCAAACGCCCCGACTCATGCGGCGGCCAGATGCTGCGACGGACCATGAGGACTGCGGTGCTTGCCGGGCTCTTCTTCACGGCCCTTTCGATCGTCGAGAAACTGCTGTTTCACAGGCAGTCGGCGGATGCATTTCGTGCCTGGCTGGCGTGCGGCCTGATCGGCATCGGCGTGTTCGGGGCCATCGCGTCCAGCGGGCTCCTCATGCTCCCGTCCCGCTTCTTCCAGGCGGAGCAGCAGGGCCTCGACCTGGTGCGGCTGTTCGGGGTGAAGAGCCTCGCGGGCATTCGCGTCGTCGCGATCGGGCTGCTTTCGATCTCCCTGCTCTTTGCGGTCGCGCCCGGCATCTACTGGCTGATCCTGGGCTGAACGGCCTCATTCACCCGAAGCGAGGATTCCCATGCAAGTCGAGCGAGTGAAATACGTCATCTGGGCCGCCGACATGGACCGGGCGATCCGGTTCTGGCGCGACCTCTTCGGGGGCCGCCTCATCAAGCAGAATCCGGTAATCGCCGAGGTCGAAATTGGCAACGCCGTGATCGGCATCCACTCCGGCGGCGAGGGAAAACGGACCTGGACGGGCCTGAGCTTCCAGGTGCCCGATGTCGTTGCCGGTGGCCGGGAGGTGGTGGCCGCAGGGGGAACGCTCTCCCGGGAGCCGGAGCCCGAGAACGGCGAGCCGCCCCACCTCGCGATGTGCGTCGATCCCGAAGGGAATGAGTTCGTGCTCACCCGCCGGCGAGGCTGAAGCCCCCCGGTCCGGCGGCCGCCACTTCCCGCGTGACCTTGTCGGCGTACTGCCTGAAATTATCATCGAAGAGGCCGGCCAGTTTTCGGGCCGTCGCCTCGTAGGCCTCCTTGTCGGCCCACGCCTCGCGTGGCACGAGCACGTCGTCCGGCACGCCCGGGCACCGTTCGATCCCGCTCAGGCCGAACACCGGATCGGGACGGGTCGGGGCGTCGCGGAGCACACCCGAGTGAATCGCATCGACGATCGCGCGGGTGACCGGGAGCTTCATCCGCCGGCCGATGCCGTAGGCACCGCCGCTCCAGCCGGTGTTCACGAGCCAGACGTTCACCCCGTGCTGCTCGATCTTTTCCGCCAGCAGGCCCGCGTACTTCATCGGGTGCCACACGAGGAACGGACCGCCGAAGCAGGGAGAGAACGTCGCCTGCGGCTCCGTGACGCCCATCTCGGTGCCGGCGACTTTCGCCGTGTAACCGCTGATGAAGTGATACATCGCCTGGGCCGGCGAAAGCCGGCTCACCGGAGGCAGCACACCGAAGGCGTCGCACGTGAGAAAGATCACGTCCGTCGGGTGGCCCGCCACGCAGGGAATCTTCGCGTTGCGGATGAACTCGATCGGGTAGGCTCCACGGGTGTTCTGCGTGATGCTCGTATCGTGGAAGTCGACGTGGTGGGAGTCCTCGTCGTACACGACGTTCTCGAGCACCGCGCCAAACCGCAACGCCTGGAAGATGTCGGGCTCGGTCTCCGGGGCGAGGTCGATCGCCTTCGCGTAGCAGCCCCCCTCGATGTTGAAGATGCCGGAGTCGCTCCAGCAGTGCTCGTCGTCGCCGACGAGCAGCCGTTTCGGGTCGGCCGAGAGCGTGGTCTTGCCGGTGCCCGAGAGGCCGAACATGAGCGACGAGCCGCCGGTGTCGCGGTCGGCCGTCGCGGAACAGTGCATCGAGAGGATGTTTCGCTTCGGAGCGAAGTAGTTCAGGAACGTGAAGACGCCCTTCTTCATCTCGCCGGCGTACTCGGTGCCGAGGATCACCATCTCCTTCGACTCGAGCGACAGATCGATGCTCGTCTTGCTCGTCATGCCGTGGGTGTGGCGGTTGGCGGGAAACCTGCCGGCATTGAAGATCACGGCGTCGGGATCGCCGTACTCCGCGAGTTCCTCCCGGCTCGGCCGGATGAGCATGGTGTGCATGAAGAGCGCGTGGTACGGCCTCGCGCAGATCACGCGGACCTTCAGCCGATGCTGCGGATCCCAGCCGGCGAAGGCATCGACGCAGTAGAGGATGTCGCGGGTGTTCAGGTAGTCCTTCGCCCGCTCGAGGTTGATCTGGAACGTCTCGTCGTCGATCGGAACGTTGACGCCTCCCCACCAGACGTCGTTTTCAGAGGAGGGGTTCCTCACGACCCGCTTGTCTCGCGGGGAGCGGCCCGTCTTCGCACCGGAATAGGCGATGAGGGCGCCGGAATCGGAAATCGCGCAGTCGGGCTCCCCCCGGAGCGCCTCGGCATACAGTTCGGCCGGGGGCAGGTTGCGGCGGACGTCCCGAACGCTGATACCGTGAGCCGACAGGTCGATGTGTCGCATGGTGACTCCTCTCGGGCCATCCATCGTACGAAAGCTTCCTCGGCTGTCACGGGATGGGGTATCCTCCCCGGATGGATCGAACGCAGGACGACCGCCCACTGACGCTGTCCGACGAACTCGCCCGCGAGCGCAACCGCGAGGCCGCCGACCGCACGCTCCTGGCGTGGATCCGCACGAGCCTCGCGATGATCAGCCTCGGCTTCGGCATCGAGCGGCTCGG
>CAZPEM010000033.1:0-6686 GCA_964585575.1 uncultured Chitinophagaceae bacterium | reverse complement strand
GCGGCGAGCCGACGACGAGGCGCCGGGAGCCCGAAGAGGCCGAAGAGTTCCGCCTCCGTAAAGCCGCGGGTGGGCATCGACTCCGCTCTCGCGAGGATCGCATCGGAGACCGCCCGCTTCGATTCGAGAATCGCGTCGATGCGCTCCTCGATCGTGTCGGCGCAGAGGAATCGTGTGACCGTCACCGCCCCCTTCGCCCCGATCCTGTGGGCGCGGTTGATCGCCTGGTCCTCGACGGCGGGGTTCCACCAGCGGTCGAAGAGGAAGACGTAGCGGGCAAATTGAAGGTTCAGGCCCACGGCCCCCGCTCCGTAGGAGAGCAGCAGGACGGAATGTTTTCCTGAGTCACGAAACCTCGCGATCGCGCGGTCGCGGGCGGTCGTCGAGAGCCCGCCGTGGTAGGCAATCGCGCCGAACCGCGAGAGCCCCTCGGTGAGGCGGTCGATCGATTCGACCCACTGGCTGAAAATGATCGCCTTTTGCCCGCTCGCCTGCACTTCCTCGAGCTCGGCCTGGAGCCGTTCGAGCTTCGCACTCTCACCCGTGGCCGTGTCGAAGTTGCAGATCTGCTTCAGACGAAGCACGAGTTCGAAGACGTGCTGGATCGTCGCGGCCTCGCCCAATGACGAGAGTCGCAGCACCCCCTCCTCCTCCGCCAGCCGGTAGCTTTCCCATTGCTCGGCGGTGAGCTCGATCGATTCGTCGCGATTCATGCGGGGCGGCAGATCCTCGAGGACGTTGGCCTTCGTGCGGCGGAGCACATGGTCGGACACCGCGGCTCCGAGCTGTCTCGGCGACATGCGGTCGTCGACGATTCCCGGGGAGACGAACTCGAAGATGCTCACGAGGTCCGAAGCACCGTTCTCGACGGGCGTGCCGGTGAGGGCCCAGCTCCGCTCGCGGCGGATCGCCCGAACGGCCCTGCTCGTGAGGCTGTCCCGGTTCTTGATCCGCTGCGCCTCGTCGAGCACGACGAGATCGAACGAGAGTCCGGACCGTTCGAGCCACTCGCCGTCGCGGACCACCGACTCGTAGTTGGCGATCGTCACCGGCACGTCGGGGAGCGACCACTGCCAACGCCTTCTCCCCGGCTGCCCCTCCACGACGGCCGCGACCAGCTCGGGCGCCCAGTGCGCGAGCTCCCGACGCCAGTTGGAAACGAGGCCCTTCGGGCAGACCACGAGCACCCGCCTCACTTCCCCGAGACGCAAGAGCAGCCGTATCGACATGATCGCCTGCATCGATTTGCCCAATCCCATCTCGTCGGCGAGCACGGCCGCATGCCGCGGCACCAGAAACGCCATGCCTGACAGCTGATACGGAAAGGGAGATTTCGCAAACGACAGGTCGCCGACTTCGATGAGCGTCTCGAGGTCGGGCTGCAGCAGGTAGAAGAATCGTTCCGAGAGCTTCACGACGTCTCTCGGGACCGCCAATCGTGTTCGCCCGGCTCTCGACGCGTGGCTCTCATCCTCGCAGCCGACGACCCGCAGCCGCGGTCGTGACGCCCGTTCGACCGAACGTGCAGGACCGCGATGGTCGACCGGCTCCTCACGCGAGAAGCCGAATCGCCTGACCGCGGGCCGCGGCACGACCAACGGAACGCAAAAGGCCCGCGGCGGATGCAATTCCGTCGTCAGCCGTATCGCCGGAGGCCGCGAAATGTCGAGCGGAATCCTGGAGATCTCGTTCATTCGCCACTCCCCGAACGAAAGCTCGAAGTCAACCGTGACGCTGTGCCTCGTCGATCGCCGCCCTGATTCGCTCGAATGGCTCCGCGAGATCGATGTTCGGCAGGAGCACATCGAGCCGCTCGGACAGTTGCCGCCGCCGCACCGGATCATCCGTCTGCGGCTCGACCGGCTCTCCGCTCCGCACGAGTGCGACCGGGAGGGCTGTGTGGGCGTGCAGTTGCGCCAGCTCCTCCTGGTCCACGAGAACGATCCGCGGCTCGATCGTCGCCTCCGCCAGAAGCGTGCCGCCGATCCGGTCGGCGTGAAGATAGCCATGGAGCGTGGGCCCGTAGAGGACCTGCTGGGCCCGGGAGAGCCGGACGGGGGCGGTGCAGGAGAACTCGAGCGGGCGACCGATGGAATCGACCAGCAGGTAGCCGCCAAAAAGCCCGTGCGTTGGCGATTCGACGGTGGTCAAAAAGCCAACGGGCTTCTGCGACAACGCCGGCTCCATCGATTCATTCCCCCTGGAAGCTGATCCAGACGCGTCTGAAGAGGATCGGGCCACGGGCGGGCCGACTTGAGCGACACCCCCGCCGGCAGGCGTACCGAATCGATCCCGGGGGCCGGCGCAAACCCTGCGGGCCGACAGGAGGTATGATTAAGGGGATTCAGGAGGCCATCCAAGTGAACGACATTTCCCCAGCCTGCACGCAACTCGACGTTTTCTCCAATTCGACGCTCTCGAGCGCGCAGGGCTCGACCGGAGGGAGCGCCGAGCAGACGATGCTCCTGCGAGAACTCATCGTCGTGCAGCAAAAGTCGAACGAGCTTCTCGGCCAGCTCGTAGCCCTCGTCTCGCAGCAGCAGCGGCAGCGTGCCGCGGAGCTGAAAGCCTGGCGGGAGGCGAATCCGAAACTCGCGGAATCGTGTCGCCATGCGGCCGAGGCGCTCACGAAGGTTCATACGGAGTTTCTGTCGTCGATCGCGAGCGAGGCCGCCACGAGCGGTGAAGACCTGCTTGACAGCGACTATGCCCTCGGCGAGTTCATCGACCGCTACGGTCCTCGGCTCGCCCACTTCAACGGCATCATGCAGCTGTTCGCCCAGCTGGGAGCCCCTGTCCAGCCAGAGCAGTCGTCGTAAGCTGTCGCGTCGACCTGTTCCCACCCGTGTTTTTCCGCCCCAGTCCTTCAAGGGCCCGACCCACATGACCACCGCCTCCGCCACCGCTCCGGCCTTCGCCGTCGCCGACGAGTCTTCCATCACCAAGTCCAGGGCGCAGCTCGATGCCCACACCGTCGAGATGATGGCCTGGCACTTCCACGAGTCGACCGGATGCCCTTTCTGGCTGGAGTACGCGAAGAGTCTGCCTTTCGACCCGCTGAAGGAGGTGCGGAACTTCGACGACCTCAAGAAGTTCCCTCCGTTCGAAGACGAGTGGCTGCGGGGAGGTCCGGTCCGCCGCTGGGTCCCGAAGGGGCTGACCGGGGAGCCCATCTACGTGTTCGAAACCGGAGGCACGACCGGCATTCCGAAGTCACGGGTCAACTCCCGCGACTTCCGCACCGACTACGAGATGTTCAGCGACACGCTGCCGGAGGAGTTTTTTCCCAGGGGAGCGAACTGGCTCATGCTCGGCCCTTCCGGCCCGAGGCGGCTGCGACTCTCGATCGAGCATCTCGCCCAGTATCGCGGCGGCATCTGCTTCTGCGTCGACCTTGATCCTCGCTGGGTGATCAAGCTGATCCAGAAGGGCTGGATGGAGCACCTCGAGGCCTACAAGCAGCACTGCATCGACCAGGCGATCACGATCCTCTCGGCAGGCCACGACATCCGCTGCATGTTCACGACGCCGAAGCTGCTCGAGGCGCTCGCGCTCGCCCTCGAAAAGAAGGGCACGACGATCCGCAAGGCCGGAATCACCGGGATCTTTTCGGGCGGCACAGAATTCACGCCGCAGTGGACCCGCTTCGCCGTCGAGGAACTTCTTGACGGGGCGTACATGACGCCCACCTACGGCAACACTCTCATGGGTCTGGCCGCGAGCCGGCCCGTGGTTCCCGCCGACGGCTACACCATCGCCTACTACGCCCCGCAGCCCCGCGCGGTGATCGAGGTGGTCGACTTCGACCGGCCCGACGAACTGGTGCCATACGGGGGAACCGGCCGCGTCCGCCTCACGACGCTCACGAAGGAGACGTTCATCCCCGGCTTCCTCGAACGTGACGAAGGAGAACGCGAGCGGCCTTACGCGAAGTACCCCTGGGATGGCATCAGCGGTGTGCGACCTTTCCGGGCTCTCGCGGCAACCACAACGGTCGGCGTTTACTGACCTTGACGAGAACCGGTGCGTCGAACGGCGTCTCGCGGCTTCGGCCCCACGACAACGCAAGTCCAGCCGTCTGAAGCGGCGACTGCTCAGCCCTTGTGGATCCACCGTGGCAGGGGAATCGCCTCGCTTCTTGCAGCGATCAAGAGAACCCCCGCGGCAATCACGAGCACGGGAACCTCGACTTCTACTTTCATCACGCCCGCCTGACGCAACACTGACAGGAAGCTCGCAAGGCCGAAGAACCCTGCAATGACGAACGAAACCTTGTCGAAGCCCGACAGCACGATCGCGAGAACCCCAACCACGGCGAGCCCCAGGGACCATGCCCAATCGACACTCGGAATGAAGCCGAGACTGCCAAGGAGCCAGCCGCCGCCCACTGCCACGAGCAGGAGGCCAAGAATCAGCGACGTCCGGTCTTTTTGCATGGGCTTATTCCCTCGGGTAGGTCTCACGTCGTCAATCAGCAACCCGCGACAATCGACGAACCACACCGCCCGATTCTACTGCGAGTCCGCTGCATTGCGTGGTTCAAGTAAGCCGCTCCGCGGCAGGCTGAATCCCGCCCCGGTAGCATAGCCCGGCCGCCGCGTCTCCGCGTGCGTGACCGGCAGCACTGGCGACGTGCCATGCCGGCAATCATCGTCGTTCGCAATGGTTTTTCCTCCCCCCCTTGCGAAAGGGTTTTATGGCGATCGCTTGTCGCCCCGGGCGTGAATCCCTAACTTAAAAACTGGTATCGCACTGGGGGGCAGGTCACTCCCTCGCTGCGACTTCGCTTCCCACCGTTACCCTGGGGATGCGGCCCACTTGCGACGCCACCGGGCTTCTTGAGCAGGGGATTTGAGGTTCGGCTTCGCGAACTCACATCCTTAGAAGGCTCGGCATTCCTGAGCGCCGCGTGACACACTCGATCCTTTCGACTCAAACAACTTGTCGTGAGCCAGCGATCAGGGATTGACCTCGCCATCTCTGCCAGGAATTGGAACGGTAAGGTTCTTTGCTGTCTTTGGAGGAGGAGGCACTACCAAGCGATTGGACAAGCGGATGGTCTTCTTGTTTGTCTTGGGAATCAAGTTCTCGACTGCGACCGTGAGATGATCTTTCTCGTCTACTAGGCCACCGACCGCCAAGTCGAGCCGGACGCCACGAATAGCCTGCTCCTTCTGGAAAGTTCGTGTGTAGTAGTCCGCACCATTCTTCCTCAACAGCAGCATGTAACTTCCGAATGGCCCAGTTCCGCGCGGCATCTCCTTGCCATTCGACTTCACCGCTATTACCGGCCAACCGTCGGCTGTTAGTGCAACATTGTTTCTGTAAATCGCCGGTGCGTGCCTGACCGAGGCGAGCGCAAGCGAGCCGAGGGAAGGCACGCACCGGCGGCCCGAGTTGAAGAGGTGGGCCATCGAGTTTTTCTTGGAAGTGCTTACTCCACCAAGAAGGAACCTGCGATGACCCACCAAGATGAATGTCCGGCGATCAACGACCTCACGGCCCTGCTCATCGAGCACGGCCCGGCTGCCATGGCCTCTGCACTCGCCACGCTCATGAATCATGCAATGCAGATCGAGCGAGAGCAGACCCTCAAAGCCGAGTCTCACCAGCGAACTGCCGACCGTCAAGGCTACGCCAACGGATTCAAGCCGAAGACTCTGAAGACCCGCGTCGGACGGGTCGCCTTGCGGATCCCGCAGACCCGCGACTACCGAGACGAGAACGGTCGACCGTTCTACCCCCAGTCACTCGAGCGGGGCGTGCGGAGCGAGCGGGCCATGACCCTGGCGGTCGCTGAGATGTATGTCCAGGGTGTCAGCCCCCGGAAGGTCACGGCCGTCGTCCAGGAGCTCTGCGGCCTCGAGATCACTTCCACCCAGGTGAGCCGGGCGGCGGCCGAACTCGATGAGCAGCTCAGTGCTTGGCGGAATCGGCCGATCGGCGAGATCACCTACCTCATCCTCGATGCCCGCTACGAGAAGGTCCGCCACAACGGGGCGATCGTGCCCTGCGCCTTGCTCACGGCAATCGGAATCGGTCCCGACGGCAAGCGAAGCATCCTCGGCTGTAGCGTACAGCTCTCCGAGGCCGAGACGCACTGGCGGAAGTTCCTCGAAAGCCTCGTCGCCCGTGGTCTGCACGGCGTGAAGCTCGTGGTCAGCGATGACCACGCCGGGCTCAAGGCTGCCCGGCAGGCTGTCCTCGCCGGAGTACCCTGGCAACGCTGCCAGTTCCATCTCATGCAGAACGCCATGGCTCATGTGCCAAAGCTCGGGATGCGAGCGGAGGTCGCCAGCGACCTCCGCCGCGTCTTCAATGCCGACGAGCCTGCCGAGGCCGAACGGCGGCTCCGTGATGTCGTCACCCGCTACCAGAAGGCCGCCCCGCAGCTTGCCGCTTGGCTCGAGGAAAATGTCCCAGAGGCCCTCACCGTCCTCCATGCCCCCGCCGCCCACCGGCGGCGGCTCCGCACGACCAACGGGCTTGAGCGACTCAACAAGGAAATCACACGACGGACGCGGGTCGCAACGCTCTTCCCGAACGAAGCGTCGCTCCTGCGACTCGCCTCTGCCGTCCTCTCGGAGATTAGTGACGATTGGGAAACCGAACGAGCCTACCTGACCATGGAAGCCAGATGACCCACCTCTGAAAACCCGGGTTTACAGAAGGGGTGTTGCTTTATC
>CAZPEM010000032.1:0-26366 GCA_964585575.1 uncultured Chitinophagaceae bacterium | reverse complement strand
GCCTTGTAGATCATCGTGTGGTGCGGGCAGTTCATCGGCTTGAGCAGGTACTGCTCGTCGTCGCTCATCGCGATCGGCTTGAACTGGCTGTCGGAGTAGTAGGGGTAGTGGCCCGAGATCTTGTAGAGATCCACCTTGCCGATGTGCGGCGTGTAGACCGGCTCGTAGCCCCTCGCGGCGAGCTCGTCGCGG
This sequence comes from uncultured Chitinophagaceae bacterium, assembly GCA_964585575.1. GTDB lineage: Bacteria > Planctomycetota > Planctomycetia > Pirellulales > UBA1268 > UBA4655. The sequence goes on along the minus strand of CAZPEM010000032.1, from coordinate 26,174 downwards.
ACGAAGCTCTCGAGCGTGGCCCGCACGGTCGCCCCCTTCGGCATCCAGAGCACGAGCCCGGAGCCGACGAGCGGGCTCGTCGTGAAGAGGTCGAGCTGCTTGCCGAGCACGCGGTGGTCGCGCTTCCGCGCCTCCTCGATCGCCGCCAGGTGGGCATCGAGATCGGCCTGGCTGAACCAGGCCGTGCCGTAGAGACGCTGGAGCTGGGCGTTGTCGGCATCCCCCTTCCAGTAGGCGCCGGCGATGTTCGTGAGCTTGAAGGCGCCGATGCAGCCGGGGCTCGGCACGTGGGGCCCGCGGCACAGGTCCACGAACTCCCCCTGCCGGTAGAAGGAGAGCGTGGGGTGGTCGGCGAGTCCCGTCTCGATGTGCTCCGCCTTCAGCGGCTGCGCGAGGTCGCGGACGATCTCGACCGCCTTGCTCCGCGGAACCTCCACCCGCTCGAACGGCTCGTCGGCCTCGATGATCCGCTTCATCTCCGCCTCGATCGCCGGGAGGTCCTCGTCGGTGATCGGCCGGCCCGCCCGCATGTCGTAGTAGAAGCCCGCCCCGACGGTCGGCCCGAAGGCGAGCTCGACGCCCGGAAAGAGCCGCATCACCGCGCGGGCCATGACGTGCGCCGCCGAATGCCGCATCACCGGCAGGGCCCGCGGGTCGCCCGCCCTCACGAATTCGAGATCGACCGCCTCGCCGGCCGCCGTCTCCGGCAGCGTGGCGTCGAGCCCGGCCGCTTTGCCGCCGACGACCGCGGCCACCGGCGCCTTCTTTCCCTTGTCGGGCAGGCGGAGATCGGCGGCGATCTCCGAGAGCCGCATGGTGGCGGCGTAGTCGCGGACGGAACCGTCGGGCAGGCGGACGCTGGGCATGGAAGACCTTCGGAAGATAAAAACGAGAGTATCGGCACGCGGCCGACGAGCGGCAAGACGCGGCCACGGCGAGGGTTCTTTCGGCATGACGAGGCGGCCATTCCGGATTCCACTGCCCCCCCGGGGGCTGCCGCGGCAGCTGAGGGTGGCGTATGTGCTCGTCGCGGCGATCGTGACGGCGATCGTCTCGGCGATCCCGCAATGTCCCCTTCTCGAATCGTGGGGCCCCCTCCACGACGCCCAGGGCCGGCCGCTCTGGCGGGTGCGGACGGTCCACGACGGCGACACGGTCACCTGCATCGACGAGAAGGGGCAACTGCAGAAGATCCGGCTCGTGGGGATCGACGCGCCCGAGTTCGACCAGCCCCACGGCCGCTCCTCGCGGGCGGCCCTCGAGTCGAAGCTCTCCGCCGCCGCCGTCCGGGTCGTGGACCGCGGCCGCGATCAGCACGGCCGGCTGCTCGGCACGCTCTTTCTCGATGTTCGGTCGTCGGACGGATCGACGACCGCCGAAGGGGGCAGAAACATCAACCGGGAGATGGTGCAGGAAGGGCATGCCTGGGTGTTCGGCGGGTTCTCCCCCGATCCGGATCTCGCGGCCGCGGAGGATGAGGCGAGAAAATCCCGCCGCGGCCTCTGGGCCGATCCCAACGCGGTCGCCCCGTCCCGGTGGCGAGACACGCACCCGCCACACCGGCGTGTGCCGGGCCGAACCGCCCTTCCTTGACTGGCCCCGATTTCGGCGCGAGACTCTTCATGTCTCGGCGACCACGGCCGCCGGGCCGACCCGGGCGATTAGCTCAGTTGGTTAGAGCACTAGCTCGACAAGCTAGGGGTCATAGGTTCGAGTCCTATATCGCCCACTTGGCCGGTTTTCGCGACCGGCCTGATGTCCGAGGAACCCGCAGGAACCCTGGTGGTGGCCGCGGCGCATGAAGCCCGCGAAGCCGTTGCGGGTAGCCGTCGCCCTGTTCGTGTCCGGGTTTTGCTCGGCTTCGCTCTCGTGCGGGCCGACGAGTTGCCTGCGGACACGAACAAGATCGAGAGCCTGACCTCGGAGCAGCCGCGGGAGTTGGCGAGGGAATTGAAGACCCTCGACGCCGACGCCGCCAAGGCGCTGGTGCAGCCCTGCCGGCCTCTCACGTGCGATCGAATGTGTGGGTAGGAACGAAGGCCACTTGCGACCGAGGAGCCGCAGCATGCACTGGCAGGACCGTATCGGTTTCGATCCCGGGGTTCTCGGCGGAAAACCAGTCGTCAAGGGCACGAGGTTGGCCGTCGAGAAGATTGTTGAACTCATGGCCTCCGGCTGGTCGGAGCAGCAAATCATCGAGAACCATCCGGGCATCTCGCGAGACGACATCGCTGCGTGTCTGTTCTACGCAAGTGAGGTGCCGAAGTCTGAGCGAGTTGTCACGTTGGCGACAACTCACTGAACGTACGTCGGCATGCTGTTTCTCGCCGACGAGGACTTTCCGGGTATCGCTGTGCGTTGGCTGAGGGATGCCGGGCACGACGTCATCTGGGCAAGAACCCATCTGCCCGGTGCCGCTGATTCGGGGTTGCTTGCCGCAGCACAGAGAGAATCCCGAGTCGTCCTGACATGCGACAAGGATTTCGGTGAACTCGCGTTTCACTGAGCCTGCCGGCATCGTGTGGCGTCGTGTTGTTTCGGTTTACGGCAGCTTCACCCGAGATATTTCTTCAGCGACTCAAGGATTTGCTGGAAGCTGAGGCGGAAATCGGCTTCGGCGGCAAGTTTTGTGTCGTGGAGGCTGATCGCGTGCGCAGCCGACCCTTGAATCGTATGCCTTGAGCTGCTGCGTCGTTTTGAAGTCATCTTGTCGGACACCCCGGTCACCGTTTCGCCAGCGGCCGGTCTTTCTCGGCCCGGCGCAGCCTCTTGATGGCCGCTTCCCGCTTCAGGGCCGCCGATTTGGACTTCTGGTGCTCGCTGGAGGCCAGAGTCACGGGTAGCCGGCTGCGGGTGTATCGGGAGGCTTTGCCGGCGTTGTGTGCCTGAAGCTTGGGCACGTCGTCCGTGATGCCGCAGTACAGGGAGCCGCCCGAGCAGCGCATTTATTCAAACGAGCCAGCGGGGCTTTTGGGGGCGGCGAGGACGTCCGGCGGTAGGGAAGCGACCTCGTGGTGGCTGCGGGTTCCGTCGTTTCGTACGGCCCGCAACGACCGTGAAGGCAGACACCGTCCCGGCCACATTGCAGCGAGGCCCGTGAACCTCTGCTTCATCTCCTGCCGGCATGGCGGCGACGCCACTTCACGACGGCTTCATGGTGTAACGGTCCCCCGTGGCCCACGAACAGCCGCCCGGATGTCGCAGCAAGAATACGGTCAAGGCTCGCCATGGCACCCGGCAAGTCGTCGGCGAAATAGTGGAAGTTTGGTTTCGATGGCCGGATCGCGCCGCCGGCATGCCCGCCCATGATCACGTCGCCGATGATCGCATCGCCGGAGTCGAGGAGTACGGAGATCGAGCCGGGTGTATGCCCCGGCGCGTGCAACACGGAGCCAGCGATTCCGAAATCGTCGAGCCGCATCCTATCCTCCGCGTCGATGTCCGCTGGAATCGCACGAAACGGAAGGTTGTTCAACAGCCGCGCAAGAATCCGTCCCCGAAGCCCGACGCCTCGCAGAGGCCCGTTGTTTCCTCGCATGGCGAGCGTCCGGTCGCCCGCATGGTACGCCACGGGACAGCCTGCCTCGGTCGCCAAGTCCACCGTGTTGCCGAAGTGATCTGAATGCACGTGCGTGTGCAGAATCAATGCCAGGTCGCGAATCTGCACGCCCGCGGCGGCGCAGCCGGCTGCGATCTTCGGGGCATCGCCCCGTGATCCGGTGTCGACAAGGATCGGTCGTTCGCCGACGACAAGGTATGCGTTGGAGTAACGCAGGCGGAGAGGATGAATGACGCTCACGGGCGACCGTTGACCTCGATGCTGCGGCGGACGTGGGGCACATGCAACCGGAGGTGGAAGGCCAGCAGGGCATAAGCCCCACGACTGCTCAGCCGACCGAAGATCGGGTGCAGAAACGTCCCGCGGCCATTGAAAGCATACGACTGCGGCAGACCCACGACCCGCGCGGCCAAATCCCGGAACCGTGGCATGACCTCGGGGCCACATTCTCCGGGATGATCGAATCGACTGATGTCACCGATGTCCGGCTGTCGTCCGGCTTCGAGTTGCGGGATCAGGTCGAGCATCGCCTCGTGGACACCATTGACATGGTCGATCGTCATGAATGCCGACCAACCCCGCATCACCGCCGTGACTCCGGGCAGTGGCGCGACCGGGCGACGTCCCCGCAGAACTGTCTCGGGAGTCGCCGCCATGAGTCCCTCGATCGCCGTCGCTGCGGCCCGGAACTGCCGCTCGTTCGTCGCCAGCCGGCGACTGCTGTAGCCAGTCCATAGGAGCATCCTGGCCATCATGTGTTCGAGCATTGGTTCGCGAATCCACCCTCCCTGAAGATGACGATCGTCGTCTGCGGCGGTCGGACCAGCAGGATGAGATTGCCACGAGGAATCATGCCGTCGAGTCCACTCCCACCTTCACCACGACCGCCACGACGAGAGTCGCGACCATCGATCCCATGTCACGCGAGGCAGGTCTGCATGGCATCGTGTCATGCTCCGATTGCGGATCGAGGGGTTTTATGCCGCCCGTGGGCACCAAGAGTAAACTGGCATGATTGATCCCGCCAACGACTACCCCGATCGCGACGTTGTTGACTCTCGTTTTCAAATGCCCGATTGCCAACTTGTTCGCACGGAAGCCAGAGGCGCAAGCCGAACAACGCCTTGCCGAATCCGCTGGCTGCGAACCGGTCCAGATCGAAGTGCATGACGCAGTTCGAGTCGGCAGGAACCTGCTTCCGGTCGAGATCCACGCGGGCGGCCGGCGGTCGTCATCCAGGAGTGTCGCATGCACGAGACCTGCCAGTCCGATTCCTCCCTGCCCCGCCTCGCCCGCCCGTGGGCCGGTCCGTGCGGCGGCGTTCCCCCGCTCGCAAACGCCGCGGCCGCCGAATTCGAGCCGGCGATCGCGGCCGGCATGGCGGACCAGATGGCCGCACTGGAGCGGATCGGGGCCGATCCGGCCCCGGCGACATTCGCCAACACCATCCTCCCTTTCGAGCGGTCCGGGCGAACCCTCGAACGCTGCCTTGCCGTCTACGAGACCTACACCTCGGGCCTCAGTGACGACGCGGTGCGGGCGGTCGAGCGGCGGGTCGCGCCGCAACTGGCGGCGCATGCCGACCGCATCGTGCAGGATGAGCGGCTCTGCACGAGGATCGCCGCCGTGTACGCCGGCCGCGAGCACTCGGGCATCGGGCCCGAACAGCAGCGGCTCGCCTGGCTGCACCACACAGACCTCGTGCGGGCCGGTGCGCAGCTCGACGCGGCGGCCAAGCGCGACCTGGCCGCGATCAACGCCGAACTCGCGACGCTGCAAACGACCTTTTCCCAGAACGTGCTCCGCGACGAGACCGAGCAAACGATCCATCTCACCGCGGTCGAGGATCTGGCCGGACTGCCCGGGCCGCTCCGCGACGCGGCAAGGCAGGCGGCCGCGGCCGCGGGCCTGCCGGGCTGGGTGATCCGCAATACGCGATCGGCCGTCGAGCCGTTCCTCGTGCATGCGTCGCGCCGCGACCTGCGGGAGCGGGTCTGGCGGATGTTCGTCGGCCGCGGCGACGGCGGCGGCCCGACCGACAACAATGCGGTCGCCGCGCGGATTCTCATGCTCCGGGCCCGTCGCGCCCGGCTGCTCGGTTATGCCACGCATGCCCACTGGCGGCTGGAGCATTCGATGGCCGGCACGCCGGAGCGGGCCGTGGCGCTCATGGAGGCGGTGTGGAAACCGGCGCTAGCCCGCGTCCGCGAGGAGGTCGCCGCGATGCAGGCCATCGCCGATCGCGAGGGGGCGGGCATCCAGATCGCGGCCTGGGACTACCGCCACTACGCCGAGAAGGTGCGGTTGGCGACCTACGACCTCGACCAGGCGGAGGTGCTGCCGCACCTGCAGCTGGAAAACCTGCGGGAAGGGATGTTCTTCACGGCGGAGCGGCTCTTCGGCCTCGTGTTCGAGCCGGTGACGGACGGGTCGGTGCCCGTCCATCACCCCGACGTCCGCGTCTGGCAGGTGCTGCGGAAGGACGGAGGCACGGTCGGGCTCTGGTACTTCGATCCGTTCGCCCGCGCGGGAAAACGGTCGGGCGCGTGGATGGGGAGCTTTCGGCCGCAGCACGGGCTCGATGGCGGCGCCGTGCCGCTCGTCTCCAACACCTGCAACTTCGCCCGCCCCGCGCCGGGAGAGCCGGTGCTCGTCAGCTGGGACGACGCCCGGACGCTGTTTCACGAGTTCGGCCATGCGCTCCATGGCCTGCTGTCGACCGTCGAGTATCCATCGCTGTCGGGCACGAGCGTGGCCCGTGACTACGTCGAACTGCCCTCGCAGGTGCTCGAGCACTGGCTCTCGACGCCGGAGGTGCTTGAGCGGTTCGCCCTCCACGTCCGCACCGGCCGGCCGATCGCGGCGGACCTCGTTGCCCGACTGCATCGTGCGGAGACGTTCAATTCGGGTTTCCAGACGGTCGAGTACCTGGCCAGCGCCATCGTCGACATGAAGCTGCACCTCGCCGGCGACGTCATCATCGATCCCCGGGCCTTCGAGCGCGACTCGCTCGCCGCGGTCGGCATGCCGGCGGAGATCGTCATGCGGCACCGGATCCCGCACTTCAACCACATCTTCGCCGACGATGGCTACTCGGCAGGCTACTACAGCTACCTGTGGGCCGACACACTCGCCGCCGACGCCTGGGAGGCCTTTGAAGAGTCTCCGGGAGGCGCGTGGGACGCGGACGTGGCGAGCCGCTTCCATCGGCACGTGCTGTCGGCCGGCAACACGGTCGATCCGGCCGTCGGCTACCGGGCATTCCGCGGCCGCGACCCGCAAATCGACGCCCTGCTCCGCCAACGCGGCTTCGCCTGATCTGCCCGGCCCGCTGTCAGGATGGCCCGCCGACCTGCGCCGTCTCCGCGGCCCGTTCCAGATCGCGAACCGCCTCCGAAAACACGATCGGCGGCACGGCGCCGATCGAAAGCGGCCGCGATGCCCGGGTCGCGCCGTCGAGGCCGGCCTCGAGGGCCACGCGGGCCTCGACGCCGAACGCGGGGAATCGTCGCCACCTCACCCCCGGCTCGAAGATGTCCCGCCAGCCCGCGGCATACAGGGCGGCGGCGAGCCGCTGATCGTCGCAGACGGCCTGCGGAAGTGGGCGAAGGCCTGCCGCCGGTCTGGCGGCTGGCTCGTCGTCATCATCATTCCATGTCGTTGCGACCCGCTTCAACTCCGTGAGCCATTCGTGGAGCCGCGGCAGCTCCGGCCAGCCGGTCGCGGAAGGCGAGGAATTCGTCGGCCCGCTGCGGCGACGTGGCCCGGATCTGCTCGACAAACTCCCGGGGAATCCGCGGGGATTCCCAGGTGGTCGGGGGTTGGTCCACCGCGGCGTGGCCACGAGATAGGGGAAACGCGGCGCCGACGGGGCCGGGCAGCGAGGGGATCTCGACGCCGTCCCGCCTGGCGAGGTCGGCCTCGATCGCCGCCAGCAGGACGGACTCGTCGTCCGACTCGACTGACTGCCGCGGGCGGCGGGCCGTGTCGCGGACAATTGACCGCGCCAGGTTCAGGCACCGTTCGCCGCCGGCAGTTTCGAGGGCCTCGAGGACGATCTTCAGGCCGGCGCGGCGGACCCGCGGTCGGGGGTTTGAGCAGAGGCGTTCACAGACCGAGGTCATGCCTTCGGCGTCGAGGCTCCGAACGAGCCGACGCTGCTGCCACTCGACTCCCGCCTGTGATTCGGCCTGCGGTGCCAGCCAGCGGTGCCATTGGGCGGTCGTCAGCGCGGCCCGGGCGAGGAAGCAGTGGGGGCGGGTGTCGGCCAACGACTGCCCCCGCGGGAGCGGCCGGGCGCGATCGATCAGCGGCTCGATCGCAGCGGTGTCCGGGGGGCGGTAATCGGCGGGAAGGTACAGGTACTTGCGGAACTCTGGCCTGTCGATCATGTCGCCGAGCACCGTCACCGGCTCATCGGCCCAGGCATGCCTCATGGCGGCCTGGATCCGGACGAGGAACGTGCCCGGGTGGGCACCGCTCAGGGCTTCAACGCCCGGCTCTGCGTCGATCACCCGCCGGGCAAGGTCGATGAGCCGCCGCAGCCGGTTCGGCCGGTCCGCGGGGGCGGCTTTCCGTTTGCCCTCTCCCAGGGGGCCGACTGCGAGGAGGGCGACACGCAGATCCGGATCGGACAGTGCCGTGTCAAGAACCGGCAGGGCCGCGGGATGGGAAATGTGGCCGGCGAGCAGGACCGCGCCGACCCTGGCGTCGATGTCGTCGCCCGCGAGGATCTGCGCGAGGATCGGCACCGCATCATGCACGTCCTCGGCCAGCGAAACCCAGGCATGGAACAGCAGGCCAGGCATTCGATGAGCGCGGCGTGCGCCGCGGCATTGCCGCTTCGCCACAAGGCCCTCGGCACATGGCCGGAGAACATGCTGGCGGGATGGCGATCGTCGAGCGTGAGTCGCAGCGTGTCGAGCACGTTGTGGCCGGCGTCGCCCCCCTCGTCGATCACGCCGGCGAGGAGTCGCCCCACGTGCTCCGTCGTTTCGGCCCCCTCGATGAGCACGAGAATCTCGAAGATCCTGCGGATCAGCGGCTCGTCGAAGTACGGGGCCCAGACGGCGAGTCCCTCGGCGGTCGTGATCCCGTCGGGATAGTCCAGAAAAACCCGCTGCGTCGCCGATCGACCGCCAGGTCCGCACCGCGGCGGTGGCCCGCCCCGGAAGGAGCACCGAGAAGACGGCGGACAGTTGGCGGTCGTCGCAGTCGGCGAGTTCGGCGGCGACCCCGGCCCACGCATCGGCGGCCGTGCCGGCCGCCTGCGCGGCGAGGAACCGGCTCGCGATCGCGGCGAGCGGAGCGGGCAGCGTGGCGGCCCTGTCCCCGAATTCGGCGGTGCGATCGACGGGAAGCCGGAACTCCTCGAGGAGCCGACGGCCGGTGGCGAAGTCGAGCATGGTGCGGAGCGGCGAATGGTGAAACAACAGGACGGCCCGCAGCCGGAGTCCGTCCGCGGGAATGCCCATCCAATATGAGCAAAAGGTGCCGGCCACCAAAATTGGCTGATCGCCGCGGCAGGCGATGAGACGCTGAATTCAGGCCGCGCCCATGCGGCGCTCATTCGCCGCGTTCCAGCAGGATCGACCATGCCAGGGCCCCCTGTTTTTGTCCGCGGGCCGGATCGAACCGGAACTCGCGAAGTTGGAGCAGGCGGAAGCCATTCGCGAAGTCGTCGCGGATGTCCTGTTCCTTGACACGGGGGGGGCCCTCGAACCGCCAAAAGCTGTCCTTGTTGGCGTTGCCGGCGAGGATCAGGACCTTCGACCGGTCGTGCGTGAGTTTCTTCAAGGCCGCCACGTAGGCCTTCGGATCGCGTTGGCGAACTTCGTGATAACAGCCGCGGTCGTAGACGACATCAAACGGCTCGAGCGTCGGCGGGTTGAGGATATCGGCAAGCAACCACGTCACTTTTACACCCGCTTGTTCAGCCTTTCTCGCGGCACGATTGAGCGCGGTCGGCGCGATATCGATCGCCGTGACGTCGAACCCCCGGCCGGCGAGGTAGATGGCGTCGCTGCCGACGCCGCAGCCGATCTCCACGGTGCGGCAGGGCTTGATCTGGCCGGCTTCAACCATGCGTTTGAGCTCGGTCGATGCGTGGCCGGTGTCCCAGACGGTTTCGGCGCCCGTCTGGTAGGGAAGGTCCCACTGCAGGCGACGCTGCGCCGCTCCGACGTCCGGCGGCAGTATCCCTGCGGGGAGGAGGCGACTCGAGACCAGTTGTTTGTCGTCTCGGTCGAGGATCTCAATCCGGCCGCTCGCCGGCCCGTTGGGAAGCCACAGCCGAATCGTGCGACGGCCGGCTGCGGCGGCATGTTCCACCAGCTCCACCCTTACGTCGTCCTTTTGTCGCTGAGCCGAGCAGGCTGGGAGCAACGGCTCACCGTCCTTCTCGAAACCGATGACGTGGAGCGACCGAGTCGAGGCGGCGGTTTGCCCGCCGTTCGACTCAGGTGACTCCGGCAAGCTCGTCAGGAGCGATTTCGCCCGAAATCGCACGCCGTCCTCGGCGAGCGGAACGATTTCTTCAAGACGCCGAAACGCCTTGCCGGCGGAGCGGGAGTCCACCCTTTCATCAACGACGATCACGTTCGGCCGGAGGTAGACGATCCGTCGCACGACGCCAGGCATCGTGCCGGATACGTACGCGAAGTGCTCATGGTCTTCAAAGGCATCGACGCCTTCGACGCCGAACAGCTTCGGAGCGGGCAGTGACGTAAGGATGTCGTCCGCCGCGAAATAGCGATGAATCGCCGGCAGATCGAGCGGGGTTTGCAAGCGTGCGACGTGAGAGGTCGCATCACCCGTGGGCGGCGCCGCGACACCCCGCGTCACGCTCGCCACGCACGCAGTCAGGAGTGCCAACGCGGTCGTTGGTATTTTGAGCGAGAGAACTCGGGTCGGATGCGATCGCGTGGACATGGAATCGTGAGCCCGCGCTGCCCTGTCGCCCGGCGTGTTGACGGCTCTTCACGGCAGATTACCACGCCAAGAAAAGCTGCGCCAGTGCGATCTTGAGGATCATGGCCGCGGGGAAGACCGACGCGTAGCCGACGTTGGGAAGGTCGTTTCGGGTCTGTTCGTGCGCGAAAGCCAGCACGGCGGGCTGGGTCTGGAGCCCCGCGAGAATGCCCGCCAGCAGTCCCATCGGGATCCCGAGGAGCCGGTGCCCGACCCACAGCGTCACGAGCCCGACCTTGATCCTCGCGCACGAAACACTCCCGGGAAACAACGGCCAGGGAGGGGCTTCCCACGCCCCAGAAGCCGGCGTGGCTGACCAGCGCAGCCAGGGATGGCAGAGCGCAGGCAGCCTCGAGAGAGCGCAGGCCTGGAAGGCAATCCTGTTCGGCACGGCGAGTGCAGTGCGGATGGATCTACGTCTTGCGTGGCTCGGGGCTGCCCGTGCCCTCTCGCCCGGACGTTCGCTGCGCGACCAATCCGCTTCGCGGATCGGTGCCCGCCCTGCCCTCCGCTCTCTCGGAGGTGTCTGCGCTCTCGCCCTCCGGGCTTCGCTGGCCACCTACGCCGGCTCGAGGGCACGGGCAACCCCTCGCTGAGTTCGTGCCTCGAATGCGCAGCAACGAACCCCACGTGCCAATGAAGCCGTGGCTGCGCCGGCGCGGGCTACCGTTGTGACCGTATAAAGGCCTCGAGTTCCTTGAGGCTGGCGACGCCCATGAGGTAGTACCAGACCTTCTGGTGCATCGCCTTGTTCGGCTTCTCGCCCGTGTAGATCAGGATCAGCATGCAAACGATCATGGCGCAATACGCTTGGATCTCCACGCCGTTGTGCTTGTCGGAGAGTAAATGCCGGCAGATCGAGCCGATTGGTAACGAGTCGCAGCACCCCGTCACAGTGCGGTCCTTTCCACCCTCGGCGGCTCTCGTGCGGCTTGACCGCCACGCAGATCAGCCGCACCGGATGATCGGGACGAGTGCGGTGCTTCGCCTTCCAGCCCAAGTCGACGATCTCGTCACTGATCACGCATGCGGCACGGTCGGCTTCCGTCAGTTCGTTGACAAGCGTGACCGTGGCCAGCGTCCTGTCTGACGACCTGCAGACATAACTGCTGCCCGCGGCGTTGATCTCGTTCCACAGCCCGTAGCTGATGTATCCGCGATCCAGGATATAGCAGCGGTCGGCCTCGACCGTCCGCCGCAAAACGGCCCTTTCATCGGCCTCTCCCGCGGGATTCGCCGACGTCGCGTCGATCCTCACGGGCTTGCCGGACAGCACCTCGAAGTGTGTGTGCAGTCGGTAGGCCGAGTAATGCTTCCCATTGGGCATTGGCGTCCACGCGAGTTCTGCCACCCGCTTCACGGTCTCGATGACCGTCCCATCGACAGCCGTGATCTTCTGCCCCACCGCTTCGAACCGCCTGGCCTTGGTGCGCGGGATCGTATGACCAAGTTCCGCCGCGATCTCCTTGAGCGGGCCAGGGTCAAAAATGGCCACGGACTCCGAAAGCGAGCCCAATGAAGCACGACTCACTCCCAGTCGCTTGCGAACCTTGGCGATCGCGCTTGCACGTTGGAGGTCGCGAAGGCTCTTGATCGCCGGGCTGAAAAGTGACAAGAGGATCAGCGCGCAGTACTGATCCATGAACAACCGGCGATTCCCAGCCCTGTCACGTTCCGTCCCCACTGCACGCAGCCGCGACAGGAGCGGACCGAGCCTCCGCAGGTACTTCACTCCCTGGACTTCCTCGGCCCGGAGTTCGCGACGTGTTCGTTCGGCCATGACGGGCACGATAACGCCATGCTGGCAAGCGCGCAACTCGCCTCAATTCTCCTAGCTTGGCTGCTTCTTGGTGCGCAAATCCCGTGCCGAACAGGATTGCCTGCTGGGTCTCATGGAGGAGACCCTGGGAGCGTAGCTCCCGCGCACAACGAATTTTGCAACTGGAAAAAGTTCGTGGATGGACTTTTTCCATGGTCAGTGAGGCGGCCCGGGCGACGTGGCTTGGCCTCGCGCCGCTTCTCAGCGATAGCCCTCGTGGCAGGCGTTGCAGGTGGTCCGCATCTTCCCGAAGACGGCGGACGCGCCGGCGTAGTCCTCCTTCTTCGAGAGGTTTTTCAGCTGCCTCGCGTAGTTGGTCATGTCCTCGGCGTGCTTGAGGTAGGTGTCGTCGTCCGCGTAGTCGGGATCGTTGTGAAAAAGCGTCTTCCCCATCATGATCACGATGTCGGACGTCTGGTCGATCTTCGATACGCCGATCTTGAACGACTTCTCCGACGCCATCATCTCGGCCAGGGAGTTCTCTGCGCCCTGAAGCTTCTTCATCATGTCGCGGCGGTCGAAGTCGCCGTTGCCCGGCCGGCCTTCTCCGCCGTCACCGCCGGCCCCGGCGATCTCCTTGCCCGCGTCGCCGCCGCCATCCCCGCCGCGCGGGCCGCCGAAATTCTTCGGCCGCTCCCCCTCGAGCAGTGAAAAGGCGTTTGCTTCGAACTGCGACTCGACGAGCTTGTCCCACTTCACCGGCGGGGCGGCCCGGCGGAGTTCGCGACGAGTCTCGGCGGCGCCGGACTCGAGGGCGAGCCCGCAAACGCCCGCGACCGCGATCAGGACGACCGACGACTTGCCCATGGCTGTTCTCACGGAAGGACCATGCCAGACTGCAAAACAGCGTAGCCGCCACCGCCGCCGGCTCCAATCCGTCCCCTTCGCCCCGCCGGCCGCTTCGGCACCCAGCCGGGTTTTCGCCGCCGCCGGAGCCTACAATCGGAATTCCTTTCGCCCCTCCTCGGCCGCCGCCCGGCCCTTACGGTTCGTGAACCATGCGGGAAGTCGTGATCACGGGTGTCGGCGTCGTCAGCCCGATCGGCATCGGATGCGATGCGTTCTGGGAGAGCCTCGTCGCCGGCCGAAGCGGCGTGCGGCCGATCACCTCCTTCGACACGACCGACCTTCCCGTCGCCTTCGGCGGGGAAATCCGCGACTTCGACCCTAAGCTCTACGTGCGGCCCCGCAAGAGCCTCAAGGTGATGAGCCGCGACATCCAGCTCGGGTTCACGGCGGCCGATCTGGCGATGGTGGACGCGGGGATCGTGGGCGGCAGCATCGCCCCCGACCGCTTCGGCGTCGTGTTCGGCGGCGACATGATCTACACCGACCTTGCCGATCTCGAGAGCACGTTTCGCCGCTGTTCGACGGACGGGCGATTCCGCTTCGAGGACTGGGCGGATTCGTTCATGGCGGAGCTCTATCCCCTCTGGCTCCTCAAGCAGCTGCCCAACATGATCGCCTCGCACATCGCGATCGCCCACGACGCCCGTGGGCCCAACAACACGATCGTGCTCGGAGACGTGTCGAGCCTCCTTGCGATCGCGGAGGCGGCGAGCGTCATCCGTCGCGGCTGGGCCGATGTGATGGTCGCCGGCGGCGCGGGCTCGAGGCTCCATCCGCTGGCGATAGTGGCCCGCGGCGAGTCGATCGTGTCGCATCGCCGCGACGATTGCGAGCGGGCCTGCCGCCCCTTCGACCGGGATCGTGACGGGATGGTCAACGGCGAGGGTGCGGGCGCCTTCGTGCTCGAGTCGTACGAACATGCCGTGGCCCGGAGGGCCACCGTGCGGGCGAGGCTCGCCGGCGACGCCTCGCGTTACGAACGGCGGCCCGGCCGCACGGCGCCGCTCGTGGGCGATTCACTCTCGGCCGCCATCCGGGCGACGCTTTCGAAGTCGGGCCTCGAGCCCCGTGACGTCGCGCATGTGAACGCCCACGGCCTCTCGACCGTCGCCGAAGACCGCTACGAGGCGGCCGTCATCCGACGCCAGCTCGGCGACGTGCCCGTGACCGCGCCGAAGAGCTTCTTCGGCCACCTGGGGGCCGGCGGCGGGGCCGTCGAACTGGCGGCAAGCGTGATCGGCATCGGCCGGGGGCTCGTCCCACCGACGCTCAACTACGAGACTGCCGACCCCGACTGCCCGGTGAACGTCGTTCGCGACGGGCCGCAGCCGTTGCGCGACGGGGCGATCCTCACCCTCAACGTGGCCCGGCCGGGTCAGGCCGCCGCCCTGGCGGTGCTCCCGCCGACGTGACCGTTCGGCCGTGTGAGCGTCGCCGTTTCGCGGCTACCAGGATCCCTCGAGGCCGAACGAGACACCGTTGAAGAAGGTCTGCCCACCGGCATCTATCGGGTTTTGCCTCAGGTCGTCGAGGTTGAACTGCCGGGTCGCCGTGGCGATTCCCGCCACCCAGAGGAAGTCGTAGCCGGCCTTGAGCGAGAAGTTGGGGGTGACGTTCCATCCCGCGAAGAGCGTCAGGTCGCCGATGAAGCCGGGGCTCGTCTGCGTGTTCCGGTCCTCGCGAAATACGGGGCTCGGCACGGGCTTGAGCGGGGGTGGGGGTGGGGGTGGGGTGTTCGTGCTGTTGATGCCGATAACGGTCTGCTGTGCGGAGGCGAAGGTCAGGGCGGGCGCCGCGCGGCCGCGGAGCCCCCAATAGTAAAACTCGTTCTGCGACACCAGTTCGCCGCCGATGTTCATGCCGAGCAGCCAGTTCTGGGTCGTGATGTCGTAGTCGCCGCTGAAGACGCTCGGGTCCACGCCGTTGCGGCGACTGCGGAACCAGAAATCCTCGTCAACGCGGGCGAGCCTGGCGCCGAGAATCAGGCCCGGCAGGAAGCCCCGCTCGGCATGCCGCGACCAGCCGCCGTTGGGAGCCATCACGAGCTGGTCGCGTCCCAGCCGCCGACGGAGCCGGAAGTTCATTTCGAACGAGTTGAAGTTCGAGTCGAGCGAGGTCCGGTAGGTGTTGGCGAGGTTGAACCCGGGCACGTTCAGGCCGAGCGGGGAAACCAGGGTCGGCTCCGGCGTGAGCGAATTCCACCCGTCCACGCCCTGCCAGAGGAGGGCTCCCGTGTAGGTGAACTCGATGAGGCGGTCGCGGTCGAGGTAATCACGGCCGAGCGATCGGCCGAACGTGGCACGGAAGCCGGGGGCAGTGTCGAAGGGCTGCGCGAGCGTCGTGAAGCGAAGCCGAGTCGCCCTGTCCAGAGTTTCGTCGGCCAAGTCGCGACCGATCTCGACCCGCTTGTTACGGCTGCGGTCGTACCAGAGCGACTCTGCCGAGGCATACCAGTATCCGCTCGAGAACCATTTGCCGGAACTTGCCGGAAAGGGCACCTCCGCCAGAGCCGGCTCCTCGGTGAGCATGGACGCCCCGGGAATGCCCTCGACCGGCGCGACGAACCGGTTGCCGTCCTCGTCGGCAGCGACGATTTGCGGAACGTTGAGCGGCTCGACGAGCACGCTCTCCTCGCCGTCGACGGGAAACTGCATCAACCGCGACTCGAACGCGACACGCTCGACCGAGGAAGCCGGGGCGGGACCGTTCCCGGGACCGTTCTCGTAGGTCCCCGAACGGACGTGATCCGGAAGCTGGGCCGGCGGCTGCGGTTCCGCCGCTTCCTGCGAGACGCTTTCGAATCCCTCGGTATTCCGTCCCTCGGGGGCCGCCTCGTCGGCGGTTTCGTCCTCGATCAACTGAAGGAACGGCACCGGCTCCACCCCTCTCGCATCGATGGCACAAGCCATCGCGACCACGAGGCAGGAGATCAGCCGCGACCTGGCCGGCGATCGAAACTGCAGCGTGATGTGAGTGGAGGACCGCATGGAAACTCCGGGATCGGGATGCAGGGCACCCTGCACCGAAACATCCATCGTCATCGTCAGAGCCGCTGCAACAGGTTTTTTCCGCAGAGTCTCCCCAGAACTCCACCACCGCGCAACCTGGGAAAGCTGCGAAAACAAGAGGCCCCACCACGTCACTCGTCAGCGGATCCACGAGGCCCTCCGGTCGTTCGGAAGATGAGGGAGACACTGTCCGGCCGTCGAAGCCTAGAGCGACCTGGGGGGATGGGTCGATCAGGATCAACGAGCCCGCGTCCGTCGATTCGGCGGACGAGAAGGGCGGCTTTCGGACCGACCGCTCGACCGTGAAACTCAACCGCGAAACCTTCCTGCTCGTGGGACTGCTCCTCTTCTTCGCGGGGGTGCAGTTTCGCATGGTCGAGTCGTTCACGCTCACCGAACGATCGAGCCGGTTCATCGCGGCCCAGATGGGCGACCGGCAGTTCCAGCCGCAGCAGCAGAGCGTCTGGCCGAACGGCCTGTCCCGCAAGGTGGTCCAACCGCCGCGATGGCTGGGCTTGGCGCTGATGTCGGTCGGCTCGGTGCTCGCCCTCAAGAGCCTCTCGATGCGCCGAATCGACAGCGGCTCCGACTTCTAGTCGGCGAGTCGGGCGATCGATGGACCGGCTGCCAGGTCAGGCCGCCTCGACGCCGGGGCTCTCGCCGAAGTAGTACTTCTTGGCGTCGGGGTTGGAGAGCACCTCCTGCGCGGTGCCATGGCAAAGCACCTTGCCGGCACGGATCACGTAGCTGCGGTCGGTGATGGCGAGCGTCTCCCGCTCGCGGTGGTCGGTGATGAGGATCGAGATGCCGTCCTCTCGGAGCGCCATGATGATCTTCTGAATCGAATGGATCGTCACCGGGTCGATGCCCGTGAACGGCTCGTCGAGCAGGATGATCCGCGGCTCCGTGACGAGGCATCTCGCGATCTCGAGGCGTCGCTTCTCACCCCCGGAGATGTAGTGCGCCCGTGACTTTCGGATCTTCACGATGTCGAACTGCTCGAGCAGCTCTTCGCACCGCCGCCGCCGCTCCTTCGGCTTCATGCCGATGAGTTCCATGATGGCGAGGAGGTTCTGCTCCACGGTGAGCTTGCGGAAGACGCTCTGCTCCTGGGCGAGGTAGCCCATTCCGCCGTCGCGGGCACGCTTGAACATCGGCCAGCCGGTGATCTCCTCGTCGTCGAGGAGAACCCGTCCGGAGTCGGGGATCACCATGCCGCAGGTCATGCGGAAGCTCGTGGTCTTGCCCGCGCCGTTGGGGCCGAGCAGCCCGACGATTTCGCCGGCCTCGACGTGGAAATCGACGCCGTCGACGACGCGGCGTCGACCGTAGTTCTTGACGAGTCCTTCGACCGACAACAGCGGCATACGGGGCACACCATCCGTGGCGACGTGAATCCCGGCGGCAACTCGGCTACCGGATGAACTTCATCCTCGCGAAGTTGGGCCAGAAGGGCAATCGCACATCCGACGATCCCAGGGGCACCGAAACGCTCCATTTTGCCGGGATTCCGTGCGGCCAGAAGATGGCGAGGGCCTTGCCGATGAGCAGGTCCCGTCCGACGTGGTGGGCCCGCTTCCAGAGCCGGCTGTCCATGCTGGCGGAAGAGTTGTCGCCGAGCATGAAAAACTCCTCGGCGGCGAGCGGGTAGCCCCTCGTGTCCGACTCCCGCCCCATCGACGGATGGATGTCGGATGCGCGGACGTAGTAAACGTCCCGCAAGACCCGCAACCGTTCGACGACCGCCGACGTCCCGCGGACGGAGACACCGATCGGCGAGAGGTCGCCGGGGTCGGTCGATCCCGGTTCCTGCGGAGAGAGGCTCGGCCCGGCGGACTCGGGGCGTTCGTAGGTCGTCGGCCGATCGAATGCGACCGGCCGACCGTCCACGAAGAGCGAAACCTCGTCGTCGACGTTGGCGACGAGGATCCTCCAGCGGCCCTTCCCCCTCACGGCCGTGCGTGCCCGCGGGGCTCCCTCGCCGCTGTCGCCGGGAATGGCGAGTTTCGCTTCGCCGGTCGCGAGGTCGATCCGGGCCTCGTGCCGGATGCCGGCCTCGACGAGATCGACCACGAGCTCGCCCGTCGCCGAGCGGCCCTCGAAATCGAACTCGATCGCGAGGTCGCCCACCCAGTGGAGCTTCGACGGCTCGGGGTTATAGGGCTGGAAGTCGTCGACGAGCGACGGCTCGGCGACGGTGTCGGCCCGCTCCCCTCGCAAAAGCTTCTCCCAGACGACGGGCTCCGGAAAGAAGTGGCGGTAGCGGAGCATCGCGGTCGCGGCTCCGTCCACGGTCGCCTCGAACGAGCGACCGTCGTCGGACGTGCTCCACGAGCCGCCTTTCTCCGGGAGCCAATCGGAGAAGCAGGCGGGCCATCCGGATTCGCGCAGCTTCTGCGACTCGTAGCGGCTGTCGTAGACACACTGCAGCATCGCCAGGAGCTTCTCCGGCGGCTTTCTCGCGATCCGCGGAGTCGAGTCGTCACGTCCGATCCAGATGTCTCCGTTGCGGATGAAGACCGTCTCACCGGGAAGGCCGACGAGCCGCTTGATGTAGTTCGTCTTGGCATCCTCCGGATACTTGAAGACGACGACGTCCCACCGCGCCGGATCGCCGAAGTCGTAGGCGAACTTGCTCACGAGGATCCGGTCGCCGTTGAACGACGGATGGCTCGGGTCGTAGGTGGGGGGCTCGCGGCCTGGCAGCAGGAGCTGCGTGACCCAGCCGCAGTTGGGGCAACGGGCCTGCCGGACCTTCTTGCCGTGCTCCTCCGAGCTCGCCGAGAGCTGGTGAGGCCGGCCGCACGACTCGCAGGCGAGGTCCTTGTGGCGGCCCATGAGCGTCGGAGCCATGGAGCCGGTCGGGATCACGAAGGCCTCCGCCTCGAACGCCCGAAACAGGAGCGCCAGGGTGAAGGCGACGACGATCGATTCGACCGTCTCCCGCCCGTGGCCGAGCGGGCTCTTCACGATATCGCCGGGCCTCGGCTCGTCGCGGGGATCACCCTTCGCCATCACCGGCCGCGAAGCCGACCCAGCCGCCTTGTTGCCGCCCATCGATTCGTTCTCCTGTCGGAAGCTCACCGTCTCCCGTGATTGGAACAGATGCCCTTCACGGCCGCCACTTCCGTTCGGTCCCCGCCGCGAGGCCGTCGCCGAGAAACCCGAGAGCCAACAGCGTCACCGCGAGCGTTAGCGCCGGAAACAGGAAGAGCCACCAGGCCGGATCGAACGGCACGAGCGCCCGGAAGCCGGCGTTCGCCAGGAGCCCCCACGACACGTCTGGCGGTTGCACGCCGAGGCCCAGAAACGACAGGAAGCTCTCGAAGAGCATGACTCGCGGCACGACCAGCGACAGCTTCACGTTGATGACGCCGGCGAGGTTCGGCAGCAGGTGGCGGGCGATGATCCGCGCCGGGCCCGCACCGACCGCGCGGGCCGCCTCGATCATCGTCGCCCCGCGGAGTTCGAGCACCTTCGCCCGCACGATCCTCGCCATCGAAAGCCAGCTCACGGCGGCCACCACGGCGTAGAAGATCGCGAGCCTGCCGATGCCGAGCGAGTCGAGGGCGAGCCGCACGGAATCCTCGCCCAGCACCGTCACGAGAAAGACGACGAGAAACAAGAGCGGGATCGAATCGAGCACGTCGACGACCCGCATCATCGCGTCGTCGATCCAGCCGCCCGCCCAGCCCGCCGTGGCGCCCCAGGCGACGCCGATGAGCAGCGACACCAGCCCGGCGATCGCCGCGGCCGACAGCGACACCCGCGCCCCCCAGCAGACCCGCGAGCAGAGGTCGCGGCCCAGTTCGTCGCGGCCGAAGAGTCCGCCCAGCTCGCGCGGTCCGAAGAGGGCGGCCCGCAGCCGAAGCAGCCCGCGGGCGACCGGCCCCACCTCGCCGAAGCCGCGGCGGATCCAGTCGTCCGGCGAGACGTCGCCCTCGCGGCCGATGTCGAACGACCGCGAGAGAACAGGCCCCGCCAGCGGCGGCTCGAGCGCCCTCGCCGTATCGACCCCCCGCGGCGACGGCAGGGGCAGCAGCGGCGAAAGCCCGGCGACGGCCGCCACGAACGCGAGCACGCCCGCGGCGAGCCATGCGGTTCCCGAAAGCCTTTGCGGCATCGCCATCTCATGCCCCCAGCATGGCCGTAATCCGTTCCCGATCGACCGTGGCCAGATCGGACAGGCGAGACAGAAACGGCGCCACGTCGTCCCTCGCCTTCTTCCAATCGATCGCATCGAGCCGGCGCCGAACCGCACTCCGCCAGTTTGACCGAATTAGCGGGACTTCGATGCCCGGCAGGGTTCGCCCGGACCGCATCGTCTGGTGCAGCGCGTTGTTGAGAAGAAGGAGGTTCGGTTCCGGCCATGACTCTCCGGACAGATACCAAGCGAGGTCGAAGAGGTCCCGGCCTTTCGTGTAGGGTCTGGTGAGGACGGCATGCAGCTTCCCGGCGAACAGGGAGGCCTTGTCGTGGTGAAAGATCGTCACGATTTCCCGCCGCCGAAGGACCGTCGATTCACAGCCGGCATCGGCCGGCGGGTTGGTGTCGATCTCCACCTTCACCGAAAACACCTGGCTGGCATGAGGTGACACCCCAATCTCGTGCAACAGCCCGCGAAATCGAACAAAGGCTCCCGCGACTGTTTTGTCAGCCTTTGCCTTGACGTCGACGGAGTAGCCTTCCGCCTCGAGATCCGTCTTGACGCCACGCATGACATCGAGAAAACGCACGTCGATGCCGGGGGCACTCGCGGCGAAATCGAGGTCCTCGCTCCAGCGCGGAATGCCGTGGAGAAATCGCAACGCCGTTCCACCGCGAAACGCCCACGCCGGAAACGCGTTCCTCCGCTCGAGTGCTCGCAGAATACGAGTCTGCAGAAACTCCCTTGCCACGTGCGTCTGCGTGACGGGATTCCCCTCGCCCGCGACGAGCTCACGCAGCAGCTCCTTCATAGCGTCACGTAATCGGGACTCGTGGACCAACTCGCAACGAGGCGACGAGCGGCCCTCAGGACCTTGGAGGACTCGGTCCTCGCCGCCATATCCAAGAATCGACTGGGCTCGAATGGAGGCTGCGGCTCCGCACGCAGTTCATCGAGGTACGAAGGATCGTCGCTGCCGGGAGTGATGTACAAGAGATCGAGCAGCGACTTTTCCGGAGAAGCCACGAGAGCGAACTGGCCCGCGGCGACCTCCAGTTCGCGGTACCCCCAGAGGAGCGACCGCTTCACATGGCGAAATGAAAAAATTCCGACGGTGCTATCGACGGTCTCGGGCCTGCCGGGCGTGATGCTGGTCGTCACGGGGACGTGTTCCGGGATCATTCCGTGCAGCGAGAGCGCCGAATGCAGGCTGACGTACGACCCCTGGCTCATCGCGTTTGCCAGGACGAACGGGTGCGGCCTCACCTTCGCATAGGGTGGGGCAAGGCAGTAGACGCCCCGGCGCACCATGACGACCCTTCCGGACTTCACCCAACGATCGAGCTGCCTCCGGATCGCCTCTCCGGAACTGCGCCGCGAAGCTGCAACGAGCGTCGATGTTCGAAAAACTGGAGCGTTTCCAACAAGTTCCAGCACATCCTCAAATTTCATGGAATTATTTTACCATTCGCGTCTATTTATTGCGACAAAAACATCTTTTCATCGCTCCAAATCGACCCGCGGGTCGAGGGCGGCCTGGACGAGGTCCACGGCGATGCCGGCCAGACCGAGCAGGAGGGTGTAGAGCAGCACGAGGCCCATCGCGAGCGTGTAGTCGCGGGTGGTCGCCGCCTCGACGAAGTGGTAGCCGATGCCCGGGATCGCGAAGACCTTCTCCACGACCACGCTGCCGGTGAGGATGCCGGCGACCGCCGGCCCGAGGAAGGCGACGAGCGGTCCGACCGACCCGCGGAGGGCATGGCCGGCGACGATCCGCCACCGCCCCGCCCCCTTCGCCCTCGCGGTGCGAACCCAGTCGCTCTGGAGCGATTCCATGAGGCCGCTCCGCACGAGCCTCGCGATCTCCGCGGCGTAGACGCAGCCGAGGCAGCCGGCCGGCAGGATCACCTGCGGGAGCGTGCCCCATCCGGCGGCAGGCAACAGCCGCATCCAGTAGACGACGACGAGCACGGCGAGGCCCGCCAGCGCGAAGCTCGGCAGCGAGATGCCGACCATCGAGAGCGTCCGGACGAGTCCGTCGACCACGCCGCCCGGCCGCGCCGCCGAGACGATTCCCGCGCCGCCGCCGACGAAGATCGCGAAGGCGAGCGAGGTCAGGCCGAGCGTGGCCGTCGCCCGCCAGCCCTCGGCGATCACCTCCGCCACCGAGTAGTCGGCGAGCCGGAAACTCATCCCGAGATCGCCCCGTATCAGGCGGCCAAGCTCGCCGAAGTATTGCTCGACGAGCGGACGGTCGAGACGGTAGCGCCGTTCGATCGCCTCGCGGATCTCCGGCGGGGGCCGACGCTCCGACGAGAACGGCCCGCCGGGCACGCTCCGCATCAGCACGAACGTGATCGTGAAGACGATCCAGAGCGTCGCCGCGAGCAGGAGCATCCGTCGAGCGAGAAACCGGAGCATCTCATCACCTCCGTTGACCGTGGCCCCGCCGCGCCCTCGCCGCCTCGCGGGCGGAATGATCGACGTCGAGCGACTCGATCGGATGCCAGTCGAGCGGGTTGCCGACGAAGCCCTTCACCCACGGGGCGACGAGATTGCGGCTCGAGCGAACGTAGAGCGGGATCACCGGCAGCTCCTCGAGAAGCACCGCTTCCGCCTTCTGAAAAATCGCGTTGCGGGCGTCGCGATCGGTCGCCTTTGCGGCCCGGGCGATGAGGTCGTCGTAGCGGCGTGAGGAGAAGCCCGTCTGGTTGTTGGCGTTCGTGCTCGTGAAGAGGTCGAGGAACGTGTTGGGATCGACGTAGTCGGCCCCCCAGCCCGCGCGGCCGACCCAGTAGTCGAGCCGTCCCTGGGCGTCGAGGAACGATCCCCACTCCATCGCCTCCAGGCCGACGTCGATCCCCAGCCGCTCCTTCCACTGCGACTGCACGAGCTCGGCCACCATCTGGTGCCCCTCGTCGGCGTTGAAGCTGATCATGATTTTCGGGAATCCGCGGCCGCCCGCGAAACCGGCCTCGGCCAGCAGCCGCTTCGCCTCGGGCACGTTCTCCGGTGCGCACTCGACCGGCCGGTACCCGGTCGCCGTCTCGATCTCCGCGGGAATGAAGCTCCGCGACGGCCTCTCCCCAGGCCCGAACACGGCGGCCACGATCCGTTCCCGGTCGATCGAAAGCGATAGAGCCCGCCGCACGCGAACGTCGTCGAGCGGTGGCCGGGACGTGTTGAGCCGGTAGAAGCCGATCGTGAGCTCGGGCGACCGGCGGAGGTCCGGCGCTCCACGCGCCGCAAGCTCCCTCACCGCGAACGGCGGCAGCGAGGTGCTCCAGTCAGCCTGCGCGGTCTCGTAGACCGCGAGCGCCGTCGTCGCCGAATCGACGGCCAGGGCGTCGACCACGCCGAGCCGCACCGAGTCGGCCGCGTGGTAACGATCGTTCTTCACGAGCCGCACGCGGTCGCGGAGCCTGCGGAAGCCGAGCGTGTAGGGACCGCTCGCCACGAGCCTGCCGGGCTTCGTCCAGCCCGGCGAGCCGTGCCTCGCAATCGCGTGGAGCGGCACCGGCGCGAGCGGATAGAAGCCGCAGACGTGGAGAAAGTAGGGGGTCGGCGCCGAAAGCTCGACCTCGAGCGTGCGGCCATCCACCGCCCGCACGCCGACGGTTCCCTCGAAATCGGCGGCCTTCCCCGTCGCGAAGGCCTCCGCCCCCTTCACGGCGAAGAGCTGCGAGGAATACTCGGCGCCCGTCGCCGGATCGAGCAGCCGCCGCCACGATTTCGCCACCGTGTCGGCCGTGATCGGAACGCCGTCGCTCCAGACGGCCTCGCGGAGGTAGAACGTGTAGCGAGTGCCGTCCTCGCTCACCTCCCACCGCTCGGCAAGCCCCGGCACGACCTCGAGCGTCGCCGGATCCCAACGGACGAGCCGCTCGAACATGGCGGAGACGAGCCGTCCCTCTGGCTGGCCCGTGACGAGATGCGGGTCGAGGCTCTTCGGCTCGGAGCCGTTGATGAACGCGAAGTCGGCCGGCGGCTCACCGGAGAACGGCAGCGATGCCACCGCGACCATCCCGACGACCACGAGAAACACGACCGGTAGCAGATTCCGCAGGCTCGTACCCATGCCCCACATTCTCGCGAACCACGACCGACGATGGAAAGCCTGCCATGACGGAAAGAAAGACCGTTCGGGGCTGCCCGTGCCCAGGAGCCGGCGTATGCCGACAAGCGAAGCAAGGATTGCGAAGCGACGTCGGCATCCGAGCGAGCGGAGGGCAGGATGCCCGCAGCGAGCGTCCGGCGATGGGCACGGGCAGCCTCGAACCAGCAGAGTTGACCGGAGTTGACCGTGAGGGGCTGCCCGTGCCGTGTCGCCGGGCTATGGGAGCGCCTTCACGAATGCGACCCAGTCGGCCTCGATCTGATCGAGCGGCTTGCCATACGCTTCTTCGAGGCTGCGGATGCCTTGACGGTCGTCCGCAAAGTTGCGGCAGTAGCGGGCGTACCAGGGAAAGAGGAGCTGTTTCTCCTGGAGGAAGAAGCACAGGTAGCGGGCCATGGCGTAGGCGACGCCGGTCCGCTCGGCGAAGCACCGCTCGCTGTTTTCGAGAAACGCTCGCAGGGGGAAGGTCCGGCCGTCCGCGAGGGCCTTCTTGAGCGGCGGAAGCCGCCAGTTCACCAGTCCGACGAGCCGGTCCGCCCGGGGGGCCGACTCCTCGTACAGCGAGCCGAGCCCTTCGCGAATCCAGATCGGGTGGGTCTGGCCGAGGGCCTCCATGTCGGCGAAGTGCAGGGCATGGGTGAACTCGTGGGCGATCGTCCCCGTGCCGGTGCCACGGCGGATGACGAGCGTCCGCGTGCCGTGGTTGTAGAAGCCGGCGGAACCGCTGGCCTCGGGCCCTCCCCCGCGCAGGGCCGCGAAGGCCTCCGCGTCGTCGGTGAGGACGACGATGAAGCCCCCGCGGGCCTGGTTCGTGAACAGCGTCTTGCCGTGCAGGTCGGCGATCGTCCGCAGGATGGCGGTCGTCTCCTTGCCGGCCGCCGCCCCGCCGGCGGCGATGACGACGTAGGGATCGTCGGCCGCCGACACGACCGCGTGCGTCTTGCCCAGCCGGTCGAGCAGCAGCGTCGTCGCCTGCGTGAGGAACTCGGCCACGATCCGCTCCCGTTCGGCGAGCAGTCGCTTGAACTGATCGTTCTCGCGGAGCGGGTCGAATGCCGGGTCCGCCTGCAGCATCCCGAACTGGGTGAAGCCCGCCGCCACGGCCCGCTCCAGGAGTGCCATCGCCTCGGCCGTGTCGCCACGGGCCGCGCTCTCCCGCGCGCTGAGAGAGAGCGTCTGGGCGTAGACGGCAGCCGTGGGCCCGCCCGGCTGCGGTTGCCGCCGGCCGGCCTGCAGCCGGGCGACGAAGCCGGCGGAATCCCGATCGAGCCCGTCGATGGGAAGTTCGATCGCATCCCCGGTGGTCGGCTGGACGCGGATGGTCCGCTCGCCCAGATCGACCAGCGTGGCCGGAAACTCCGCGCCGGCGGCGGTCTTCCAGGTGCGAAACAGGGCGAACTCGACCTGGCAGAGCCGCCCGCTGGCATTCTTCCGATGGTGGACGAACGCCGGGAACGAGAGTTCCCACTGCGGCCAACGGCCGGGGTCGTGGATGATGAACCGCTCGCCGACGAGGTCGTAGCCGATCAGCAGCACCATGTGATCGAAGGTGGCTGCCGTTGGCTTCGCCTGGTAGTGCCCCGACACGCCGAGGAGGACGGGATGATGGTCGTGGAGGCAGGCGATCAGTCGGACCCGCTCGGCGAGTGAATCGTCGTCGGTGACGCCGGGCCAACTCTTCTCCGAGACGATCTTCACGTCGAGTT
>CAZPEM010000031.1:0-26410 GCA_964585575.1 uncultured Chitinophagaceae bacterium | reverse complement strand
GCCGCCGACACCGCGCCGACGTCCCCCATCCGCACGCCGCCGGTGGCATGGCTCGGCAGGTGCGGGATGAGATCCTCGACCACGCAGACCGGACCCACTCCCGGCCCGCCGCCGCCGTGCGGGATGCAGAAGGTCTTGTGGAGGTTCAAGTGGCTGACGTCGCCGCCAAACTCACCCGGTGCCGCCGTGCCCACGAGCGCATTCATGTTCGCCCCGTCCACGTAGACCCTGCCGCCGTGCCGGTGCACGATCTCGCAGAGCTTCTTGACGCCGGTCTCGAACACGCCGTGCGTACTCGGATAGGTGATCATCACCGCCGCAAGACGCTCGGAATACTTCTCGCACTTCGCCTCGAGCTCCGCGAGATCGACGTTGCCGGCGGCGTCACAGCCGGTGACGACAACCTCCATGCCCGCCATCTGGGCGCTCGCGGGATTCGTGCCGTGGGCCGAGGAAGGAATCAGGCAGACGTCGCGATGGCCCTCCCCGCGGGCCCGCTGCCAGGCCCGGATCACGAGCAGCCCGGCATACTCCCCCTGGCTACCGGCGTTGGGCTGCAGGCTGATGCCGGCGTAGCCCGTCGCCTCCGAGAGCCACTGCACAAGCTGCCGCGAGAGGATTGCGTAGCCCTCGAGCTGGTCGGCGGGCGCGAAGGGGTGCGGCCCGGCAAACTCCGGCCACGTGACCGGGATCATCTCGCTCGTGGCGTTGAGCTTCATCGTGCAGCTGCCGAGCGGAATCATGCTGCGGTCGAGCGCGAGATCCCGGTCGGAGAGGCTGCGGATGTAGCGGAGCATGCCGGTCTCGCTCGTGTGCGTGTTGAAGACCGGATGCAGGAGGAAGTCGCTCGTCCGCCGAAGCTCCGCCGGGATCCTCGGCTCGATCGACCGGCTGCACGCGGCGAACTCCGGCACGGTGT
The DNA here is from genome assembly GCA_964585575.1 of uncultured Chitinophagaceae bacterium. Lineage (GTDB taxonomy): Bacteria > Planctomycetota > Planctomycetia > Pirellulales > UBA1268 > UBA4655. The sequence continues at coordinate 25,491 of CAZPEM010000031.1, read as the reverse complement.
TGTTCCCGAGGTTGTTGCCGAGCCCGGCCGCAAACACCTCCCAGAGCCGCACGACGTCGGCCCGCGTGGTCGTCTCGTCGAGCGAGATGGCGAGCGACGAGCCGTCGAGCGACCGCAGGTTCATGCCGCGGGCGACGGCCGCCGCGGCGATCGCGGCGGTGCGACCGCCCGTCGCGACCGCGAGCGTGTCGAAGAAGGCCCCATGCTTCACGGCGACGCCCATCCGCGTGAGCCCCTCGGCGAGGATCGACGCCAAGGCCGCGACCCGCCGCGCGATCCGCGTGAGGCCCTCGGGCCCGTGATAGACGGCATACATGCTCGCGACGACGGCGGGCAGCACCTGCGCCGTGCAAATGTTGGAGGTCGCCTTCTCACGTCGGATGTGCTGCTCGCGGGTCTGGAGCGCGAGACGGTAGGCCGGGCGTCCGTGCGAATCGACGCTCACGCCCACGAGCCTTCCCGGCATCGACCGCTTGAATTCGTCGCGGCAGGCGAAGAAGGCGGCATGCGGCCCGCCGCAGCCCATCGGCATCCCGAACCGCTGCGTCGTGCCGACGACGATGTCGCCCCCCCACTCGCCCGGCGGCGCCAGCAGCGTGAGCGAAAGCAGGTCGGCCGCGACGCACAACAGCCCCTTGCGGGCATGGACCGACTCGGAGAGCGTGCGATAGTCCACGATCTCGCCGTCGGTCGCCGGGTACTGCACGATCACCCCGAAGCAGTCGTGCGCTGCGACGAGCCGGCCCACGTCGCCGGTCACGATCTCGATCCCGAGTGGCTCGGCCCGGGTGCGGAGCACCTCGAGCGACTGCGGATGGAGCCGCTCGTCCGCGAGGAAGACGTTGCTCTCGCTCTGCGAGGATCGCCGCGCGAGCGTCATCGCCTCGGCGCAGGCGGTCGCCTCGTCGAGCAGCGACGCGTTGGCGATCGGCATGCCGGTGAGGTCGCAGACCATCGTCTGGAAGTTGAGGATCGCCTCCATCCGGCCCTGGGCGATCTCCGCCTGGTAGGGCGTGTAGGCGGTGTACCAGGCGGGGTTCTCGAGGATGTTTCGCAGGATGACGCCGGGCGTGTGGGTGCCGTGGTAGCCCTGGCCGATGAAGCTCTTGAAGACCCGGTTCTTCGCCGCGATGCCCTCGAGCTCCGCAAGCGCCGCGGCCTCGGTGAGCGGCGGCGGAAGCCGCATCGCGTTCTTCCGGGCGATGCTCGCCGGCACGATCCCATCCACGAGCGACGTGCACGAGGCCTCGCCGATCGCGTCGAGCATCCGACGCTCGTCGTCGGGAGAGAGGCCGATGTGGCGGCCCTGAAACTCGGCGGGATTCTCCAGCCGCTCGAGTGGATCCTGCTCACGGGCGGCGGCGTTGCCGCGGGAGACCGGGGTGAGCGCGGGCGGGGCGGTGAGAAGCTCGGACATGGGAGGGCTCCAACGACGTCGGCGAGCCACCTTCCTGGCGGCCCGCGATCGATCCGGAAACCCTGTTGTCCTGGTACCTGAGAGATTCGCCGCAGGCCGCGCCCGCGGGTTGCCCCTTCGGTGGGCGGGGACGGAAGCCCCGCCGCTCTCCAACAGTGTCTGTCGTCAGTACTTTTGCCTGAGCGTTCGGCCTTCGGCGGTCTTTCGACTCTCTCCTGACTCCGGCAGTCTAGGCTCCGCTTTCAAGACCGACAAGCACCCTCGAAGAGCCGCTCGCCCGCAAGATCGCGAAATGAGGCTCCGGGCCGATCATCGCGAAGTCGATGACCGGGCCCGTATCTCGGCCTCGATGGTTCGGCTGCGGGGCACGGGAGTGAGGCCGTGGGCAAAGTGGACCAGGCGGGCCGTTTCCCATCCGGGGTTCGAGTAGTCCTTCACGAATCGGTCGTCCGCATAGGGAATGACCGAGTTGTATTCCGGTCGCACGTGACGCAGGAGCGTCATGTCGTTGACGTCATCGACGTCGTGCCTGTATTCGTCGAGATGTTCGACGATGTGGCGGAAGGAGTCGAGGATCTGCGTGTAATGATCGGGGGTGAGGAGTCCCATCGCGTTGGCGGCCGAGATCAGCGACGGGTGTTTCGTGGCAAAGAAGGGCATCGCATCCTCCGGAGTGAAGCCGAAGTTGATGACGTCGAGGTCGGCGAAGGGGAGCCCGGAGGCCGCGTAGGCGAGCCACCGCATGTAGCAAATCCGGGTGTACCGCGGCGGGTTCACGCTCAGCGAGTAGAACCAATCGAGCCCGTCGAACCAGGGGAAAAGCGGGTGGCTCCTCGCCGCCTCGATCCCCACCTGCACGACCCGCCAGCCGTGGGCGGCGAAGGTCTCCGAATGAAGCTCCAGCGTGCGCACGATGTCGCGGCGGTATTCCCGCTCGCGATGGTTGCGATCCCACGCGAAGTCGATGTCCTCGAAAAACGTGGCGATCTCTCGCGGGCCGGTGCTCATGGGAACCGCCTCCGGAAGTCGTGGCATCGGGGAAACCGCGGCTTGCGGAGCGACTGCCCCAACGCCGCAGTTTGCCCAGGGGACGCCCCTGCGCCCACGTCAGTTTGTGGCCAGCGTGATCCGGCTGATTTTCTGCGTCCATCCGAAAACTTCGTCCGATAGCTTTTGGGGGCGATGCCCTTGGCCCCAGGAACTTCCGCCCCGACGGTGATGCATGTTCTCGGTCATCGTTCACGCAACGGGCGAGCCCGATCTCCTCTTCGAGACGATCCGACGTTCGACGCGAGAAACGTCGATCGACCGGGAAATGGTCGTCGTCGGGACGGTGGGTGACCTTCCCGCCCGGATCGGTTCCGGGGTCCGTACCGACGGAATCGTCTGGATCGAACGGCCCGGGATCGGCCGAGCCGAGGCCATCAACGAGGGACTGAAGCGGAGTCGCGGGGAGATCGTCTCGACGCTGTCCGCCGGAGACTTTCATTTTGAAGACAGCCTCCTCATCGTCGCGGAGGCGGCCGCTCGGCACCCGTCCTCGGAGTGCTTCTACGGTGACGCCATGCTCACCGATGCAACGGGCAGGCCGTTCGCCGAGTTCAACTCGCCGGCTCGCTCGAACCGGCGAGGTTGTCGCCACCTGCGGCTCTGCCCCGCGGCGGTGTTCCTGCGCCGGGAGGCGATCGAGCGGGTGGGGTCCCTCGACCCTTCGGTTCGCCACTGGGCGGATTACGATCTGTGGCTCCGGCTCGAACGTGCGAACGCGGCGTTCAAGCAGATCCACCGTCTGCTCGCGGCCCGCCGCACGGGGACGCGCGAACCGTCCCCGAGCGACTTTGCGGCGACGCCGGGCCCCGACTCGCTCGAAGAACTGATGCACGTCCGACTGAACGGCTGGGCGTGGCGGCTCTCGGTCTCCAAGCTGGCGTGGTACGGCGCCGCTCGGGCGATATCCGAAGCGGCGGGAGATCGATCGCGGATCGGCGCCGGTCGGGCGATGCGACATGCCCTCGAGGCCCACCGCCGCTGGGGCGACGGCCGCCCGTTGGCCATGGCGCGGCGGCTCGTGCTTGCCGGACAAATCGCGAGACTTCTCGTCGGAGGCCGGTTTTTGAAGGAGTTCGAGGTCAAGCCGCTGCGGCAGACGGAGATCAAGCGATTCCAGTTCCTGCGGAGGAAGATCTTCCGGCTGCGGAACCACGCCCCACGGCCGCTGTCGTTCCCACGGCACTACTTCCTGCCCCGCATGCTGCGATCGCCTCCCTCGATCTCGATCGTCACGCCCAGTTTCAACCAGGGGCACGTCCTCGAAGAAACGCTCCGCAGCGTCCTCGACCAACGCTATCCCTTCCTCGAGCACATCGTGCAGGATGGCGGATCGACCGACGCCAGCGTGGAGATACTCCGTCGATACGCCTCGCGGCTCACGCACTGGGAGTCGGCGCCGGACGGCGGGCAATCGGCGGCCATCAATCGCGGCATGCGGCGGGCGACCGGCGAGATCATGGCGTATCTCAACTCGGACGACATCCTGCTGCCGGGCAGCCTCGCCTATGTCGCCGAGTATTTCCAGTCGCATCCCGAGGTTGACGTCGTGTACGGACACCGGGTGCTCATCGACGAGGGGGGGCGAGAGATCGGCCGATGGGTGCTTCCGCCCCACGACGAACGTGTGATCGCCTTCGCCGACTTCATCCCTCAGGAGACGATGTTCTGGCGCAGGCGGGCCTGGGAGCGGGTCGGATCACGGATCGACGAATCGTTTCGGTTCGCGATGGACTGGGATCTCATCCTGCGGTTCCGGGAGGCCGGCCTCACCTTCCGGCGGCTGCCGAGATTCCTCGGGGCTTTCCGCGTCTGGGAGGACCAGAAGAGCCTCTCATGGTGGCTGCCGATCGGTCGACGCGAGACCGAGCGGCTCACCGCACGCACACTCGGCGTCACCCCGAGGCGGGAGCGCATCCGCCGCGAGCTCGCGGCCTACGTGCGTCGCCATTGGGTGCTCGACAAGCTCTACTTGTCCGGACTCGTCCGCTACTGAGCCGACGGGCGAGGCGCCATCGGGCGACCGACGAGACGCATGCCTGATTTCAATGCCTATCTGCTGATCCACGACCGTGTCGATTGGCACGTTCTCGCGCTGGCAGAGCACCTGCGACGCCGGGGACGATCCCTGTTTCTGTTCGGTCCGCGGGAATACGAGTCCTGGTCGGCCGTGCGTCGAATTGGCGACGCGAACGCAGCCTCACTCGAAGGCGAATCCGCCATTCTTCACGAGACCTTTCTGCGGCATTACCGTCACCTCAGCGTGAACGAGGAGCCATACGAACGGTTCTGCTTCGAACGATGGTTTTTCATTCACAGCTTCGCGACACATCGCGCGCCGTTCTGGTACATCGACTCCGATTATTGGCTCGCGCCCTCTTTCCCACCCCCCCTTCTCCCGGCCGACAAGCTGTGGGACACGCCTTACGTGACTCCGGTCAGTGGCCCCGCGACCGTCCGGGGCTTTTTGGACTACCTCATCGGCATCTATCGCTCGGGCGAATATCGAAAGATGGCCGAGGACCATCCCGTGGCGGGGCGACCGCACATGTCGGACATGTACGCGCTCATCCACTACGCCGAAACGAATCCGGCCCTCTGCCACCTGCTGAGGCGACGTGCCGGATCGCTGGGAGTGTGCAACAACATCAATCATCACCAGGGTCACGTCACCAACGAAGCCTGCAAAAGCGTGCTGATGGATCTGCTGGCAGAAAAGTACTATTGCATCGACCGGGAAAGCGGCGGCCTGCGCCAGTTTCACAGCCTGCACTTCCAGGGCAACTCGAAGATCCTTCTTCCGCTCTTCCTCGACCGGGACATCATGGCCATGGAGTTCGAGGGCGCGACGATCGCCGACAGGTATCGCCGCCATCTGCGGTCCAAGGAGGAGTGGCTTCGGACCGATCCGGGACGGGCCATGCTGGCGATGGTACGGTCCGCGTCGAGCTGTTCCCTTCTCGACGAAGCGTAGCGCATGGCGGGGAGACGCCGCACGGTGGAAGCACAGACACGACCCATGGAAAACCCCGATGCGGATCGCCGTCGGATCGCCTTCTTGAATCCCGACGCGATGGGTGATCTCGTCCTGCGACAGCCACTTTTCGAGGCCGTCGCCGCCGAGGGAAACAGCCTCGTGCTCGTCGTGAGGCCCGGGCTCGTGACGCTGGCGGAACGGCTGGTGCCCGACGCGATCGTCGTCCCGCTGCCGACCGACGCCTACGATCCGGTCGTGCCTCCGGCGTCGTTTCACACGGCCCTGGTCGTGGAGGAACTGCGGGACCTCCGCGTCGACATGGTCGTCGTCGCCCCCTTCCAGCGCACGCGGTTCGACGAGATGGTCATCGACGGGCTCGCCGGCGTGGAGAGCGTCGGGTTCGCCGGCCAACGTTACCCGGCGGGCACGGACGCCGCCCAGGATCCGGCGTGGCTCGGGCGGCTGTCGCGGGTGGTCGCGGCCGAGCAGCACGACCACGAGTGCGTGAAGAACCATCGGCTCGCCGAGGCGATCGTCGGGCATCCGGTTGCCCCGACGCGACCTCACCTCGCCGTCACGGCTCGGGAGATCGACGATGCCGGTCGGCTGCTGGCATCCCACGGTATCCAGTGGCCGACTTTTCACGTTGCCTGCCTCGGCACGAGCGACCGACTGAGTCGCCGCAGTTGGCCAGCCGAGCGATGGGCCGCCGTCCTGCGGCATGCCACGATGAAGTGGGGCTGGCGATTCGTACTCGTCGGGACCCCCGACGAGCGGTCGGGAAACCAGAAGATCTTGCAGTTGGTCAGTGGTGACGGGGTCGCGTTCCTCGATTCCGTCGTCACGCTGGATGCCCTGATCGGGCTCCTCGCCCTCTCGGCAGGCTACGTTGGCCGTGACTCCGGTCCCATGCACCTCGCCGCCGCGGTCGGCAGGCCCGTGCTCAGCGTCACCGGAGGAGGGACATGGCCGCGATTCGTGCCCCTCACGTCGGCCGGTGCGATGTTCAGCCTGGACGTTCCATGTTCGGGCTGCGGCTGGTTCTGCCACCTCGACGAGTGCTATTGCGTGACGAACGTGCCTGTCGAGCCGGTGCTGGCCACGGTCGACTCGCTCGCGGCGGGCACCTTGACCGAGATGTCGGCGCGGCCGTTGCCGCGGAGCGAGCGGCTTGGGAAGCATATGGAGCGGGTCGCGGCCCAGAGCGGCCGCAGCCACATCTGGCAACTGCATCGGGCTTCCCACATGGAGGCCTCACGGCGGAAGGAAACCCTTCGTGTCGATGGCGGCGGGCCACGGCCTCGGGTCTTCCTCGGCATGCCTTTTTACGGCGCGGGGAACATCGGCGACGATCTGGCGCTGGCGGGGTTTCTGCAGGCATGGCAACACCTGGGCAGCCCGGCGGACCTCGTGGCCGCGATTCCGTTTCCGGTGGCAACGCAAGCCCGGCGTTTTCCTTCGATCGAATGGCTTCCCGACGAGCCGCACACCCGGGAAGCGGCCATCCGCGGCTGCGACGCCTGGCTGGGACTGGGGGGAAGCCCGTTTCAAACCGACTGCGGCGCGTGGATGCTCGACAACCTGGCACGCGACACCGCCATGTGCCGCCGGCATCGCGTGCCGATGTTTTTCCTGGGAACGGGCGTCAACGACCAGCAGTCACTCGACGACCCACGAGCACGCGAAGCGCTCGCCCAGGCCTCGTACCTCTGGATGCGGGACGCGGACTGCGCCCAATGGACGGCGGCACGCGTCGGCGGCGACAAGGTGGGCACGGCCGCCGACTGTGCGCACATCTTTCTCTCGCGGGCGGCGACCGGGACGCCGGAGCCGCGGCGTCTCGGCTGGGCGATGTCGTTCGAGGATGAGACGCGATGCGCGAACGAGGCGATCGAACGGACGATCGCGGGGCTGCAGGAATGGCGTCACGACTGGCTCGTGCAGGAAGTCCGTTGCCTTCCCGGGGGCGAGCGTTGGCGGCATCGGCGGCTCGGCGACGGCATCCGACGGGCCGCGCGGCTGTGCGTGCCGGACTACGATGCCGACACCGCGGACCGGCTGCTCGCCGCCTGGCCGACCGGTGAAGCGCTCGTGAGCAGCCGCTACCACGCCCTGCTCGTGGGGGCATGGCGTGGATCGAGGCTCGTCGCGCTGCGACGCAACGACAAGCTCGCGGCTGCCGCCCGTTCATTGGGCTGCGTGGTGCTCGAACGTGCCGACGACGCCGACCGCCTGCGAGCCGCGATCGACGCGGCCGTGCCCGTGGACCGCGGGGTTCTCAATGTCCTGGCCGCGGCGGCAGTCGATGCAATTCGGGCGTTCTTGGTACGCCTGCTCGCAGAGGGGTCGCGCGTCGCGGCTGGCTCCGGGGCGGCGACAGTACGCATGGAAGCCACGGGGCACGTGGAATTCGGAGCGCGGCTCGAGGGAGGGGGCTGGCACGATGCGGAATGTGACGAGATCTCGTCGTTCCGTTGGATGGGCGGGCAACCGACGGCATGGGTCGACGTGGCCGTGCCGGCCGGGGGAGCGAACCGCCTCCGCTGCGATGTCGCGCACGTTGCTGCGGATGGCATCGAGAAGGAGGTGAAGGTGCTGGTCGATGGCGTGCCGATTGCGACGCACCTGAAGCGTATCGAGGCCGGCTGGAAGATCGACGCCGAGGTGTCTCCCTTGGCGGCGGGCAGGGTCGTGCGGGTGGAATTCGTCTCCGGGGAGGCGATCCGGCCGTGCGACCTCGACCCGTCGAGTCCGGATACGCGACGGCTGGCGATCGCGGTCCGCCGGCTGCAGCTCGAGCGGGCAACCGGTCACGGCGAGGAAATCATCCGCACGCTCGCGACCACGCCTGCATGAGGGATGCGGGCGATCACGCATCGCTCGTCGTTCACCCCAAGGCTCACGAGCCAGTGATCCCCGTCGATCGCGGCGCCGCAGGGATACTCGACGGAGGCAACGGCCGGATTCAGCTGCGGCAGGTGCCGCGACGAGCGACAGGGCCCCGCCAGGTCGAGCGTCGCGACCGGCTCGGCGAGCGGGGCAAACGGGGGATCGCCCGCAAAGCAATAGACGGCCGACTCGTACCTGTAGCCGTCGACACAATCGTGAATCGAATGAACGAAAGACCAGAACCGTCCTTCGTGGAAAACGGGCGGCGCGCCACCCCGGAGCCCTCCATGGCATGGCGGATAGTCGCCGAGCGTGAGTTCATGGCTCGCGAACTCCTCGCAACGGACAGCTTCACCGCCCTCGATACTCGCCCGCAGCACGCGATGCGGTGTGATCGAATAGACGCAGTAGATGTCGCGGCGGGCATCCCGAAAGAACGTCCAGTTCTTCTCGAGCGGTCGCCGGCCGCCAACGCACGTGAGCTCGCGTGGCCATCCCATGGGCGTCCAGGTGGCGGGGTCGAGCTCGTGGAGAAACTGGTGGTTGGCGGGCTCGTGCCAACCGGAGTTCCAATAGAGGAACAGTCGGTCGTCCCAACGGTAGAGCCGCGGATCGGCGAACCACGAATGCACCACGTTCGGATATTGGGCGGTGGGTGGAAACCGTATCTGATCGGATACCGCGAACGCCGATCCACGCACGACCCGAAGCCGAGAGTCGAGCAGGCAGATCGCAAGCCGCCGCACCCCATCAGCCAGGATCATGCGGTAGGCCATCAGCCAGCCTTCTCCCGCGCGGACCAACGCCGGATTGAACGCCCACACCGGGCCGGCGGCTGCGGCCGGCCTCCAGACATCGGGCAGGAGCTCGGTGGAATCGAATTCGACACGGTCGGCGGTTGCGGTCATCGTTCGCCCATTGTGGAAACGCGGAGTCCGTGGTGGAAGCCGAAAACCATGTGGGCAACGGCTTACGGCCCGGGTATCCTGCGGCCTTTCCGACGGCACCGTGGCTCCGAAGACATGGCGAATGCATTGGAGCGGCTCCGCTTCTGGTGGGTTCGCGAGCGAGCAGCCCGCGCGAATGCCTCCAGAGACACCGATGGCATCGCGTCGGGGATCGCCCATCTGCGGGCTCTCTGTCCGGGCGACGACCCCGAGGATCGCGAGGAGCCGATTTTTCTCCTCTCCGCCGGCTGGAGATCGGGGTCGACGTTGCTGCAACGCTGCATCATGTCGGATTCCCGGGTGTTGATGTGGGGGGAGCCCTATCAGGAGAGCGGACTGGTGCAGAGCCTGGCGGCGGCCGCCAGGGCGTTCCGGGCCGATTGGCCCAAGCCCAAGTGGTTCCATCGGGATACCCGCCCGGCACTCCTCGCCGCCGACTGGGTGGCCAACCTGTTTCCACACCCCGAAGACTGGCGACTGGGACAACGCGCCCTTTTCGACGTCGCGTTCTCCAGGCCGGCATTCCGATCGGGCGCACGTCGGTGGGGGATCAAAGAAGTGCGTTGGACGAGCGATCACGCGAGGTATCTCCGCTGGCTGTATCCAAGGTGCCGCCTCGTCTTCCTCTACCGAAACCCGCTCGCCGCGTACCAGTCGTACTTGAAGCGAGGAGGCGGCTGGTACGACACGTATCCGGGCGGCCCCGTTTTCACACCCATGTCGTTCGGCAGTCACTGGAAGAAACTGGCCGAGAGCTTCGTCCGCGATGCGAGACAACTCGATGCCATGGTCCTCCGTTTCGAGGAGGTCGTGGGCGGGCGGGAATGGGTCGGGAGACTGGAACACCATCTGGACATCCGGATCGACCGGTCGATTCTCGATGTCAAGCTCGACGGTGCCGAGGCGGGTGCGTTGCCGGTCGCCTTGGGCCGGGCGGAACGATGGCTCTTGAGGCGATCGGTTTCACCCGTGGCGAAGAACCTGGGCTACACGTGGTGAGCGACGTCGGCCAACGGCAGTCCGCATAATCGTGCGAGTGGGATCGCGAACCATGCAAAACGCTCGTCTTCATACCCGGCTCGACGACAGCGTCGCCGCGATGCATCGCACGCCCCGGCTGCTGCTCGTGGGGGACGTGATGCTCGATCGGTATCTCGTCGGCCGCGTCGAACGGATCTCGCCGGAGGCGCCGGTGCCCGTGCTCCATGTGCAGCGATCGTTCTGCCGGCCGGGCGGCGCCGGCAATGTCGCGATCAACATGGCCGCCATGGGAGCCAAGCCCGACCTCATCGCCGCCATCGGCACCGACGACGCCGGCAGTCAGCTCGCGGCGGCCCTCGCGGCCGACGGCATGGCAGACGCCTCGCTCGTCGCGTCGGCCACCACGCCCACCACCGTGAAAACCCGCCTGCTCGCCGGCCATGCCCAGATCGCCCGATTCGACGAGGAGCACCCCCTCGCCGACGCCGTGGCCCGGGAGCGGATCGTGCAGCTCGTGCGAGAGCAAATGCCTCGGGTCGACGTGGCCGTGATCTCCGACTACGCCAAGGGGGTCTGCGACGCCACGGTCTGCCGGACCGTGATCGGGGCGGCCCGTGACCGCGGCATTCCCGTGATCGTCGATCCCAAAGGACACGACTTCAGTCGCTACGCGGGCGCCTCGGTGCTCACGCCCAATCGTGCCGAGGCCACGTTGATCGTGGGGTTTCCAATCCACGGCCCCGACGACGCGATCCGGGCGGGGCAACTGCTGCGCCGCGACTGCTCGGTCGAAGCCGTGGTCGTGACGCTCGGCGACCAGGGCATGGTCGTCGTGGCTGCCGATGGCTCCGCCGTGATCCCCACCCAGGCCCGGCAGGTGTATGACGTGACGGGCGCCGGCGACTCGGCCGTGGCCGCGATCGCCGTCGCCCTCGGCCGCGGGCTCGACCTGACCGCCGCCTGCTTCCTCGCCAACGCGGCCGCCGGCCTGCAGGTGGCCCGCGTGGGCACGGCCGGGATCACCTGGGACGAGTTGCTCACCGCCATCGAAGAGCGGACGGCGATCTCCCGCTCGAAGGTCGTGAGCCCTCACGAGCTCCAGCAGAAACTTCGACTCGCACGCGCCGGCGGCAAACGCGTGGGGTTCACGAACGGCTGCTTCGACATTCTTCACCACGGCCATGTGGCCCTCCTCGACGCCGCCGCCCGCGAGTGCGACGTGCTCGTCGTGGGCGTGAACTCCGATGCGTCGGTCGCCCGGCTCAAGGGGCCGCCGCGGCCGTTCGTGCCCGCCGCCGAGCGGCAGGCGGTGCTCGCCGGCCTCTCGGCAGTCACCTGGGTGTGCGAGTTCGACGACGACACGCCGCTCGAACTCATCAAGATCGTCCAGCCCGACGTGCTCGTGAAGGGGGCCGACTACACCGCCGACCGGATCGTCGGCGCCGACATCGTGCTCGGCCGCGGCGGGAAGGTGATCACGCCCGTCTTGATCCCCGACACATCGACCACGACCATCGTCGATCGGATTCGGCTGGCGGGTCTAGAACCGCGGCTCACCCCGTCCGCCCCCGGTCCACGCGGCGGAGAACGCTGATGCAGTCGCCGAAGCGGGGCACGCCGATGCGGCACGGGCCGGCGGGCGACTGCCATTCCCAGGTCTTCTCCTGCCGATCCACCACGAGCCCCGCCGCCCGGGCCCAGCGGCGGACGTCGCGGTGGGAGACTCGTGATCGCCAGCCGTGATCCGCGGTCGTGTCGCGGTTGCCCCACAACCGCGAGCGGAGTTCCGCCACCGCGGTTGCAAACCTCCCGCAACGACGGTCGGCATGGTGCACCACCGCCACTCCCCCGGGCCGGAGCACCCTCGCGATCTCGAGGAGATACCGCTCACACTCCCGCCGACCGACGTGCACGAGGCAGTCGTAGCTCCACACCGCATCGACCAGGCCGGTGAGATCGGCGGGTAGATCGCCTCCCAGCGAGACATGTGTCCGCACTCGGCCACGCCCCGCGAGCCTGCCGCGGCAGGCATCGAGGCAGTTCGGCGAGATGTCGCAGAGCACGAGCCGATCCGCCCGTTCGACGAGCCACTCCGACCAGCGTCCGTGGCCGGGCCCGATCTCCAGCACGGTGCCGCGGGACGCAAGAAGCGGGCCGTACCGGGCCGTGATCCCAGCCTTCCAGTCGTCGTATGCGATGCCGCAGGCCCGCGCCTGGCCATCCCACTCGTCGCCATCCTTCGACCACGGATCCTGCATGTCCCACTGCGCGAGATTGGCGATGACCGTGTTGTCGGCTCCCGCCCCGGCGTCGGCCCCTGCGGCCTCAGCCGCCCGCAGCCTCGCCTCCGCCGCCAGCCGCCACTGCCGTACCGGTTCGCCGAAACGCCGTTCCAGTTCGATGAGCATCGGCAGCCAGCGGGCGGACAGTTCCGCCTTCACCCGCGCGAGCTCCGGCCAGGCAACCGTGGCCCGTCCGGCGTTCGTCGGCAGGTCGATGCTTTTCCGGGCGGTCGCTCGCGGCGGCGGCGGACCGATGCCGAGGAAGTCACAGGTGCGGGCGATCGCGCCGTCCGGGTCGGCGGCGATGTCGTCGTGAAAGAGCACGAGCAGGCGGCCTTCCGGAAGCTTCCGCCGCCAGAGGTCGAGCGCGCGGAGATAGTCGGTTCGGAGCACGTTGGAGGCGTCGTTGCATGCGTGGCGAAGCTCCGCCTCGGTCGGGCCGGCGATGCCCGACATTCCCAGTTCGTGGATCGCGCCCGAGACGGCCCGTGCAATCGGATCGCGGAGGATGAAGATCACCTGGAGATGCGGCATGACCCGCACGATGTCGTCGACCGCATGCTCGTCGAGCGTCGCGTAGGCCGGCGTGAAGTCACAGGCCAGGCGGTCGCACGGCGCGGCCGCGAACGTCGCCGCGTAGTTTTCCCACGAGTGGGCCGGGGGAAAGGCATGCCGCAAAAGCCGCCTGACCCTGTGCTCGCGTTCCGGCCCCGCAGCTCCGGCGTCCGCGACCGCCCTGAGGGCCGCGAACGCATGCCGCTGCCGAAACTCTCCGACGACCGGATCGCCGCCGTCCCAGTCGAACTGGTGAAACTCCTTGATCTCACAGGGCCAGATGCGGGGATGCGACTGGAGAACCGCGTGGAGCCAGGTCGTGCCGGATCGCTGCGCGCCGATGCAGAGCACGTCGGGCAGCCGCGGAGGCCCGGCGAAGTCCGAGAGCTGCCCGATCGGATCGCCAAGCCGCACGATCTCCGCCGCCGCGGGGAGCGGTTCGAACGGCCCCGTGCCGGCCTGCACGCCGAGCGAGAGCACCGGCTGCCGTGCGTTGAGGATCACGGCCATCGGCTCCCCTGCCGGCGGCACGAGCGGCACCATCTCCGCCTCGGCAGGGTCGCCCGCGAGGACCGCCCGGAACACGGCGTGATCGACCGCGTCGGCATCGCCCATGCACGCCAGCGGAAACCGCAAAAGATAGATGCCCACCGGCAGAATCGGACCGTCCGCTGCGGCCGTGTCGCGGCCCGGGAGCGACACCTGCTGGAAGCCGTCGAGGCTCCTGCCGTCGCCCCATACGCGGACCTGCCTCGACTGGCCGAAGAATTCGGGCAGTTTCTCGGCCTTCGGCCAGAAACGGACAAAGCGGTCGCTTCGCCAGTGATCGGCACGGGGTGAGTTCGGCGTGAAGTCCGACGGATCGCGGAGATGCCACGACGCCAACGGCTCCGGATGCACCTCGATCGGCCATCGGGCGGCGACCCGCCTGTTGAAATGCCAGTCGCCGAGGGCGGGAAGACCCTCGTGGAACGTCCCAACCTCGTCGTACACCCGTCGGCGAAACAAGAACGAGATCGGTGGAAAGTGGTTGCGGTCGGCCAGGTCTTCCGCCGTGACCCGCTCGAGCGTCGGGCCGCACTCGACCACTTTCATCGGCACGTAATCGCCGTCACCCCACCGCTCCCGAACGAGCCTGCTGCGGCTCGCCACGGCGGCGTGGCCGCCCGCGTGAAGCCTGGCCACCATCCGCGCCAGGAAGTCGGGGCTCCAGGTGTCGTCGTCGTCGTGGATCGCGATGTAGTCGCCGGACGCCGCCGCGATGCCGGCGTTGCTCGCCGCCTCCATGCCGTACTGGCGATCGCGGTGGAGGATCCCCAGCCGGCCCTCCAGCAGATGTCGATAGGGCGAAACCTCCGACTCCACGAGGTGCGGCGGACCGCCGTCGTTCACGATCTGCAGGAACCAATGAGGATACGTCTGCGAGAGCGCGCTGCGAACGGCACGCGGCAGCGTGTGGATCCTCCAGCGGGTCCGCATCACCACCAGCACACGTCCGAGGTCCGGCGGATCGACCTCCCCGACGGGCGGCACGCTCGCCGCGTCGTCATCGGTCGCGGCGTTTCGGTGGTGCCAGAGCGCGGGGTCGACGAGCCTCGCCGCGGCGGCCGCGCGGCTCCCGGCGTCGGGAAGCCCGCAGGAATCGCCCATCTCGGCGAAGGCCGCCAGAGGATCGCGGACGATGAAGTCGTGTCGAAAGGTCCGGCTGGCGAGCCCCGCCGCATCGCGGTCAATGGTCCGCTGGTGGTCGGCCCAGATTCGCACCGCGACGTCCCGAGGCATGCCGTTGCGGTCCGCGAGCGAGGCGGCCACCTCCTCGGCGTCGCGAAAGATCCGCAGGATCCGGAGCGTCGCGGCCACCCGGCCGGCCACGGCTTTCCAGAGCGGGATGAGCAGGCTCGATCGCGGATCCTTCACGAGCCAGTGGCCGCGGGTCGCCAGTTCCTTTCGGGCGATCGCGGCGAAGCGTTCGATCGTCTCCTGCGTGTCGGGCCATTCGATCCACCGGCGTGGCAGCGGGCCGGGCGACGAATGCCACTCACGTCCAAACCGGATGAGGAGCCGCTCCTGAGCCCGCCAGACGTCGGCGTGCTCCCAATGGCCGTGCGGGTTGGCCGGATGCGGCTCCGTGTCCACCCGGTCGCCGAGGTTGGCTCCCATCGCATGCAAGCCTCGGGCGACGAGCGACGTGCCCGAGCGATGCATGCCGACGACGAGGATGATCATCTCGCTATCCAGTGGTCCCACGCCGCGAATGTTTATGATCGCCGGATCCGTCCGACACAAGGCGACTTTCAACCGGAGAGAAAATACAATCCCGGCTTTCCAGCAGCGAAAACCGCACGGGAGTCGAACGTGGAAGTCGATCTGGCGTTCAGCGAGACGGGAGCGGGCCCGCCGCTCGTGATCCTCCATGGGCTCTTCGGCAACAAACGCAACTGGGCGACGATCGCCGCGGGCCTCGGCCGATCCCGCCGCGTCATCTCGGCCGACCTGCGAAACCACGCCGCGAGCCCGTGGAGCGAAGAGCACGACTACCCCTCCATGGCCGCCGACGTGGTGCGGCTCGTGCGCCGCGTCGTCGGCGGCCCCACCGCTCTCCTCGGCCACAGCATGGGGGGCAAGGTGGCGATGGTGGTGGCGCTCGAGCATGCGGACCTCGTGGACCGGCTCGTCGTCGTCGACATCGCGCCGGCCCGATCCACCGCCACGTCGATCGAGGTGCTCCGGGCGATGCGGGCCGTGCCGCTGGCCGACTGCTCCCGACGTGCCGACGTCGAGGCGGCGCTCGCGGCCGCGATCCCCGACCGAGGCCTCCGGGCATTCCTCGTGCAGAACGTGGTCAGCGGCCCCGAGGGCCTCGCCTGGACGGTCAATCTCGAGTCGCTCGACCGGCACTTCGACACGATCCTCGACTTTCCTGCGATGCCGCCCGGGAAGGTGTTCGACAAGCCGACGCTCTTCGTCGCCGGCGCGAAGTCGGACTACATCCAGGATCGTCACCGCGGCGAGATCGCCCGGCTCTTCCCGGCCGCCACGATCGAGGTCATCGAGGGCGCCGGCCACTGGCCTCACGCCGAGGCGCCGATCCCGTTCCTCGAAACGGTGCGGAGATTCCTGGAGGCCTGACTCCGCGGGGCCGAACACCGCGGCATCGGCTCGTGGTTCCTCACGGTCGGCCGGCGGCCAACCCAAAAAGCCTTCCGGGAACGAAGGGTTGGCCCCGTTCGATCCATCCGCGATGATGCCCTGCCTAGATCGATGCCCTCCCGAGATGAACGCAAGGTTTCCGTTTCCCGCCAGAGGCCGTTTTCCGTGACCATCGCTTGCCCCGTTGACCCCGCGTCGCTCATGCGGCCACGCCGCACGATCCGTGGCATGTCGGCGATCCTGCTCCCTTTCCGGCCCGACCGCTCGGTCGACTGGGATGCCTTCGCCGCCCACGTCGCCCGCACGCACGCCGCCGGCATCGCCCCGGCCGTCAACATGGACACGGGCTACGTGCAGCTCATCGACGACGCCACCCGCCGGCAGGCCCTCGCGATCGCCCGCGAGACGGTAGGCGCCGGCGAGCTCGTGGCCGGCGCGTGCGTGGTGGACTCGTCCGGCGCGGCCTTCGACGAAGACGCGTATGGCCGGCAGCTCGACATGATCGCGGAGGCCGGCGGCACCCCGGTGATCTTTCCGTCGTTCGGCCTCACCGCCGGCGACGACGCCGACTTCATCGCCCGCGTCCGCCGGCTCGCGGCCCGCGTCGAGCGTTTCATCGGCTTCGAGCTCTCAAAGGCGTTCGTGCCGAGCGGCCGCGTGCTTTCGATCGAGGCCTACGGCGATCTCCTCGCGATCCCCAACTGCATCGGTGCGAAGCACTCGTCGCTCTCCCGCCGGCTCGAATGGCAGCGGCTCGCCCTCCGCGACCGGCTGCGGCCCGGGTTTCACGTCTTCACCGGCAACGACCTCGCCATCGACATGGTCCGCTACGGCAGCGACTGGCTGCTCGGCCTCTCGACCGCCTGGCCCGAGGCCTTCGCCCGCCGCGACGCCTGGTGGGCCGCCGGCGACGCCCGTTTCGACGAACTCGACGACGCCCTCCAAGCCCTCGGCGACTTCGCCTTCCGCACGCCGGTGCCGGCCTACAAGCATTCGATGGCGCAGGCGCTCCACCTGCGGGGCCTGCTGGCAAGCGACGAACCGCATCCACAGAGCCCGCGCCGCCCCGCATCCGACCGGGAGATCATCGCCACGATTCTCGACCGCATCTCCACCGCGATGGAGGCCGCGTCATGAGCACGGCTTCCTATCCCAGGATCGCACGGTTTCGCTCCGTTGCCGATCTGCGGGCCCATCTCGCCACGCTCGCCGCGCCGATCCCGCTCGACGACGAGCCGCTCTCCGCGGCCGCGGGCTCGCCGCTGGCTCGTCCGCTCTCACTCGGCGACCGCACCCTCGGCAACCGCTGGTGCATCCATCCGATGGAGGGCTGGGATGCCGGCGCCGACGGTCGGCCCACCGACATCCTCCTCCGCCGGTGGCGGCGGTTTGGCGCAAGCGGTGCCAAGCTGATCTGGGGCGGCGAGGCAGTGGCCGTCGTGCCCGAGGGGCGGGCGAATCCCAACCAGCTCTGCGGTCCGGCCTGCGGCCGCGCGGGGTTTTCGGCGCTGCTCGAGGCGGTCCGCGGCTGCCACCGTCAATCGCACGGCCGCGACGACGATCTCGTCGTCGCGATCCAGCTCACGCATTCGGGCCGCTTCAGCAAGCCCTCGGCCGCGGGCCGCGAGCCGCGGATCGCGTTTCACCATCCGCTGCTCGACGCGCGGCACGGCGTGCCGCCGCACGACGAGACCTGCGTCGTGAGCGATGGCGACGTCGAGCGGCTCATCGACGCGTATGTCGCGGCGGCGAGCGACGCCGAGGCGGCCGGCTTCGACATGGTCGACATCAAGGCCTGCCACGGCTACCTCGTGCACGAGTTTCTCTCGGCGCGGCGGCGGCCGGGCAGATGGGGCGGCGACCTCGCCGGCCGCACGCGGCTCCTCTGCACGCTCATCGCGCGGGTCCACGACGCCTGCCCGCGGCTGTTGATCGGCGTGCGGCTGTCGCTCTTCGACACGGTGCCGTGGCACATGGTCGAGGGCCGCGGCGCGCCGTTTCCGTTCGCCGATTCGCTCCCCTACGACTGCGGCTTCGGCGTCGATGCCGACGATCCCGGCCGGATCGACCTTGCGGAGCCGATCGCGCTGTTGAAGCTCCTCCGGGATCTGGGCGTGGTGGCCGTCAACCTCACGGCCGGCAGCCCCTACACCGTGCCCCACATCTCGCGTCCGGCGGCGTTTCCGCCGTCCGACGGCTATCCACCGCCGGAGGACCCGCTCGTGGGCTGCTGGCGGCAGATCGACGCGGCGCGGCAGGCGAAGGCCGCGGTGCCGGATCTCGTGATGGTGGGCACGGCCTACACCTATCTCCAGGAGTATCTCGTGCATGCCGCGCAAGGAGCGGTGCGGCAGGGCTGGATCGATGCGGTCGGCCTCGGCCGGATGGTGCTTTCGTATCCGGAACTGCCTGCAGATTCGCTCGCGGGCCGCACGCTCGTCCGCGGCGCGATCTGCCGCACGTTTTCCGACTGCACGACCGCCCCGCGGAACGGCCTCCGGAGCGGCTGCTACCCGCTCGACGCCTATTACAAGGCCCTCCCGGAGGCCGCCGAGATGAAGGCGATCAAGGCGAGGATGTCCGACGCCTCCTGATGCCGACGGCCCCGCTCCCCCGGTCGGGGATCCTGCGCGGGCGGCTCACGGTCGGACGACGGGGAACCGGGCGGGACCGCACGCAGCGGCCCCCTACGGCGGAACCGGGCATTGCGGGTATCCTACGGCGTCTCGATCCTACCGGCGATGAAATCGTCAACGAGCAAGACTCTCCGGCAACGCTTCTCGACCATGCCGCACGACGCGACGCTCACCGACCTGCCAGCCCCCATCCTCGAAACGGTCTGACCGATGCTGCCGCTCGTCGTCATCGCCGTCGCGATCGCCGCCCTGGTGGTGCTCGTGGCGTGGACGAAGATGCATCCTTTCCTGGCCTTCATCATCGTGTCGACGGGAGCGGCGGTGGCCCTCGGCATACCGCTGGCGGCCGTGCCGGGGGCGATCCGCAAGGGCATGGGCGACATCCTCGGGTCGCTGCTCGTCGTGATCGTGGCGGGGGCGATGCTCGGCAAGCTCGTCGTGGAGAGCGGTGCGGCCCAGCGGATCGCCGACACGCTCGTCGCCGCCTGCGGCGAAAAGCGGATGGCCTGGGCGATGGCCCTCACCGGGTTCATCATCGGGATTCCGCTCTTCTACGGCGTCGGCTTCGTGCTCCTCGTGCCGATCATCTTCGCGGTCGTCGAACGATACCGGCTGCCGCCGCTCGTCGTGGCCCTGCCGGCGCTCGCCGCCCTGAGCGTGGCCCACGGCCTCCTGCCGCCCCACCCGGCGCCGACGGCGCTCGTCGCAACGTTCAAGGCGAACGTCGGGCTGACCCTGTGCTACGGCCTGTTGATCGCGGTGCCGTCGCTCGTGATCGCGGGGCCGCTGTTCGCCCGTTTCCTCGCAGGGATTCCGGCCCGACCGCTCGCGGGCCTCACGACGGCAGCCCGCCCGGAGTCGGAGCTGCCCGGGACCGCCGTGAGCATCGTCACCGCCCTGCTCCCCGCCGCGCTTTTGCTCGTCACGGCCGTCGGCGGCGGCCTCGCGGAGCCCGGCTCCACGGCCGCGAACGTGATGGCGTTCGTGTCGGAGCCCGACGTGGTCATGCTCGCCGCGCTGGCTTTCGCCACGTGCACGCTCGGGCTGGGGCGGGGCCGCTCGCTGGCCGAGGTGATGAACACCTACTCGGCGGCGATCGGCGACGTCGCCTCGATCCTGCTCGTGATCGGCGGCTCGGGGGCCTTCAAGGAGGTGCTCGTGAAGAGCGGGGTCAACGGCCAGATCGGCTCGTTGCTCCAGGGACTGCCGCTCGATCCGCTCGTCACGGCCTGGCTCGTCACCGCCGTGATCCGGGCCTGCGTCGGATCGGCCACGGTCGCCGGCCTCACCGCGGCCGGCCTCGTCGCGCCGCTCATCGCGGACGGCGGGGCCGAACCGAACCTCATGGTGCTCGCGATCGGGGCGGGAAGCCTCGCCTTCTCCCACGTCAACGACGCCGGGTTCTGGCTGTTCAAGGAATATTTCAACGTCAGCCTCGCCGACACGGCCAAGAGCTGGACCGTCATGGAGACGATCGTGGCGGTCGTCGGCCTTGCCGGCGTGCTCGTGCTGTCGCTATTCGTCTCGGCGTAGCCCGCGGCCCGCGCAGCAGCCAGCTCGAGATGTAGCCGGCGTATTTTCGTCGCACTCGAGCAGGCATCCGGGAATAGCTCCCGATCACCTTCCGGCAACCGGCCGCACCGCAGCGGCATTTCATCCGCCACCACGAGCTGCGCTCGGTCATCTCGTAGTCCCACGTGATCTCCTCACCCTTCGCGATGTCCCGCATCGCGACCACCCGAAACAGCCTCTTGATGCCGCAGTTCGGCTCGCAGGAATGATTGAGGAGGCGGGCGACGCCGATGGAATCCCGCCACCGCGTCGGGCCGCATTGGACCGTATGCTCCCGGAGTTCGTCGGTCCACGCATCGAACGAATCGTCGTAGAAACGTCCGTCGAACTCGGCGATCACCTCGCCCTTGCGGATGTCCGCGATCGCGAACACGCCCTTGCCGTACTTCTTCGTCCGCCGAACACGCACTTTCGGGTTGTCCATGCTCGAACGCTACACGATCCCTCATCCCGGCGTAAGACCTCAACAGCACCCGCCGCCGTCCACCCCGCACTTCTCGGGGGCCAGGCAGGCGGTGTGCTTGGTGCCGAGGGAGAACAGCAACCCGGCGGGCGTGACTTCCACGCCGGCAACCGGATACTGCGAGATCGCTCCCTCCTCATACTCGACCTCGACCGGCAGGTCGTCACTCTTCAACACGGGTCCGGCGATCTCGATGATCGTGGCCAGCTTGGTCGTCTGCAGCCGATGGTCTTTGTCATCGGCCACCCAGATCTGAAGCAGACAGGAGGCCAGGGACCGGATCGTGCCCCCGCAGTCGATGAAGTCCTTCTGGACCCGCCCCACTTCGGTGATGTGGTAGTGCTGTGGAACGAACGATCGATCCGGCAGCATCCAGTGCATCCTCATCTCAGGATGAGCGGCCAACACCGCCCGCAATTTCGCGACTGTCATCGGCAACCTTTCAGCAAGAGCCATCGAGGGAAGAGAGCAACTGCACCACCTTTTTCTCGATCAGATCCCTGACGCCCCGAAACTCCTCGGGCGACATGTCTCGCGGGTCCGGGATCTGCCAGTCCTCACGCCGACCGGCAGACACGAGCGGACATTCGTCGCCGCACCCCATCGTAACGGCCACATCCACCGCCGTGCCGTTGAAGGCCTCCAAGCCCTTGGACGCGTGGGCGGTGAGGTCATACCCCAGATCCTTCATGGCCTCGATCGCCTTGGGGTTGATGCGGCCCGAGGGTCGTGAGCCGGCGCTGGCGGCGAGCACCTTGCCTTTTCCGTGCATCCGGGCGAAGGCCTCGGCCATTTGGCTGCGGTTCGAGTTCTCGACACAGACGAACAAGATGGTCTTCATGAACACCCCCCGATGTCGCCCGAACCGCGGCATGGCGACGAATGAATGAAACGGTACAACGGCACGGCCGCCAACGCCCCGGCAATCGGGGCGACGACGTAGATCCACACGTGGTCGAACTGCATCGCCACCACTGCCGGGGCCAGGGACCGGGCCGGATTCATCGACGCCCCGCTGATCGGTCCGGCAAAGACCGCCTCGAGGCCGATGACCCCGCCGACGACGATGCCGACGAGAAGCTTTTCCTCGCCGCCTGCGGAGGTGACGCCGAGGATCACGAACACGAGGAGCAGTGTCAGCAGGAATTCGAGGACGAGCGACTGAAGATCGCTCCCGGCGGGATTGGTCGCCCCGAGGGTGCCGCTTTCCGGAAACAGCATTCGGAGCGTGCCACTCGCCAGAACCGCTCCGGCACACTGGCTGCCGATGTAGGGCACGACCAGAAACCGCTCACACCGTCCGGCGGCACACAGCCCGAGCGTCACGGCCGGGTTGATGTGGCATCCAGACACCTTCCCGAGGGCATATATCAACGCCATCACCACCAATCCGAACGTGATCGCCACGCCCACGTGAGTGACGCCGCCTCCCGTCACCTCGTCGACCACCACCGCCCCCGTCCCGGCAAACACGAGCCAGAACGTGCCGAAGGCTTCTGCAAAAAGACGGCGCGACAGCGTGGGTTGATCCATCATGCACCGGGATTCCGTCGTGCGGCCTCTTCGGTCAGGCAGAGCCCCTGATCGAGCAACGATCGGACGCACAGATCCACGACCCGGTAGTGGACGTTCACCCCGGCACGGCGAGACTGAATGACCCCGAGGCTGCCCAGCCGTTGAAGCTGGTTGGAAACAGCCTGCGGCTTCATGCCGACTTCGTCGGCTAGATTCGTGACACACAACTCGCCCGCTCGCACGAGGGCGTGCAGGATCCGGAGCCGGGTGTCGTTTCCCAACACCTTGAAAACCGCCGCCAATCCGCCCGCCTGCATGGGCGACATCAGCGGCCGGTCCTCGAGCGACCGGGGCTTGCAGCACCTGTCGGCATCGGCAGAGCGTGTCCTGGAAGGGCGTATCTTGGCCATGCCCCCAAGCTACACTATTACACGATTACGTGTACACATGCCGCGGCACCGGCCTCGCGGAGCTTCCCGATGATCTGCTCCGGCGTGAACTTCTTCCCTCGTGGCATCTCGTGCCCTTCCTTGGTTTACGCCACCAGAGATTCTCTCTCTGGGATTCTCTCCCTGAACGTGGCGACGTTTAAGGGGGTAGGTCAGGCGTCGGCAGCTTTCCCGGCAGCACCCGGCCTGCTAGTTCACCGACGACGTGAAACAACGCGTTTTCGGTGCACTTTGCCGTCCGAAGGCCGAACGCGTGTCTGGTGGTCAGTTTCACGACGCCGTTCAAACGCTCGACAACTTCCACCGGGATACGGCCTTGCGCGTCCCTCCGTCCCACGCGATGGACCGGTGTATCATGCCCGCGTTCGGAGAGAAGGATCCACCAGCCGTCGTCAGGTGCCGCCGTGCCAGCCCCCGTGATTTTCCGCCCCGCCCCGTCCTCCAAGTCCGCAGCTTTCCCCAGTCGGGCAGCCGGATTGCTGGCCGCCTGCGCCGCCGTGACGCTTCCATGCGTGCCGCTCACCTCCGCGGTGATCGCGGGCACCTACAACCCCGACCGCGCCATCGGCGACGTCGTGCCCGCCTGGAAGGATCTCCCCGGCACCGACGGCCGGCTGCACTCGTGGAATGACGTCGCCGACCGCGACGCCGTGGTCGTGGCCTTCACCTGCAACAGCTGCCCCTACGCGGTGGACTACGAGCGGCGGATCGACGACCTCGCCCGCAAGCATGCCGGCAAGGACGCCCGCGTGGCGGTGGTCGCGATCAACTCGAACCTCATCCCGGAAGACGCGCCCGAGGCGATGAAGCGGCGGGCCGCGGAGCGGGGCTTTTCGTTTCCCTACCTGTTCGACGGCTCGCAGGAGGTCGCGAAGTCCTTCGGAGCGGTCCGCACGCCGGAGTTCTTCGTGCTCGATCGCCAGCGACGAATCGTCTACATGGGCGGCTTCGACGACGCCACCAAGCCCGCCGACGTCAAGAAACGCCACGTCGAGGACGCGGTCGAAGCGGTGCTCGCCGGCCGCGAGGTCGCCGTGAAGGAGACCGCGCCGGTCGGCTGCCTGATTCGCTTCGACCGCAAGCGGACTCGTCGGTGAACGTTCGCGCTCGACGACCTCGAAGACTTTTCGGGCGTCGAACCACACCCCCAACACGAAGGCGGGGAAGATCATCGACTCCGCGTTCACAAAATTGGATGCCTTGCCCGAGCGGTTCACCGACAACGAGCCGATCGGGGCGACACTTGACAGGCCACGTATAACCGGCGCCCCTTCGATATCGCCACGCTGGCTAATTTCCCTGAATACATCGAATTCGATGGGCAGGAAGTGCTGCGGCTGGTGGTCGAGGGTGCTGCCGGGAGGACGGTCACATGACGGCTCATGAGGACCAGCGCGTGACCGCCTCCGGGCCCGTGTCTTTCACGGTTGGCGAACCTTCAGTTCGCCCCGCGGGATACACCAACCATGGACATCATTTCCAACACCGGCGGAGCCGGCTCCTTTTCGTTCGACGATTCCTCCTTCCCTTCCCTCCCCTCGACCGGCCGCGGCCGGGCCCGCAGCGCCAACTTCGGCCTGCCCGAGCGGTCCGGTCTACTCGACCTGGCCCGCACCTACCTCGAGACGCAGGCCCGGCTCTGGCCAGACCTGGTCGGTACCGCTGCGGTACCCACGGCCGACCCCGCCACGATCGCGGCCATGGCCGACGACTTCGAGCGGCGGTTCCGGACACAAGTTGCCGACATCTTCCAGCCCGGCGCCGTGCCCTGCATTTGGGCGGACCTCGGCCTCGCGTACCTACGGTTCAGTGACGAGAGCTCCAACCCGCGGTCGCTCGATCAGCAACTTCTCAACGTGCTGAACCGTGCCCGACGGGATGGCGTGTTCGTGCTTTGATAGACGACCTCTCCCGGATGAGCGGCAACACGATCGAGTCGCTGCGACTCGGGGAACTGGCCGGCGAAACGGGTGTCCGCGTCATCGGGGCCAGCGACGGCTTCGACAGCGCAAATCCTCAATCGTCGCTCCTACTCCCCGTGCTCGGCTCGATGAACGAGGCGTTCGTCACTCCACTCCGGGCCAAGGTGCGACGTGACCAGGACGACGCTTTTCGTCGTGGGGAAAACCTCGCCCCGCCGGGCGTCGGCTATCGCCTCGTCGCGGTGCGCGACTCGGAGGGCAACCCGGTCATCACGCACAAGAACACGATCGAGAAGGCCGTCGAGATTGACCCGGACGCCGCCGAGTATACGCGGCGGGGCGCCGAGATGATCGCCTACGAGGGCAAGAGCGCCATCGACGTGGCTCGGATCTTCAACAAACACAAGGTGGGCGGCAGGCACACCTGGTCCGACGGACGGGTGCTCAAGCACTATGCCCGGGAGCGGCTCGTCGGCAAGGAAGCCTTTCACAAGACCAAGCAGGTGACGGATCGGCAGACGGGAAAGAAGCGCATTGTGGCGATCCCGGAGGAGGACTGGCTGTGGCGGGACGTGCCGCATCTGCGAATCCTGACGGATGAGTTGGCCGATGCCGTGAAGCTGAAACTCGGCCTGGGGGCGGAATCCTTCGGCCGCAAGGCAAAGGATCGCAAGAAGAAGACCCACCGC
>CAZPEM010000030.1:0-26868 GCA_964585575.1 uncultured Chitinophagaceae bacterium | reverse complement strand
ATGCAGTAAGTAGTGCAATGCCAAACCACCCGGTGAATTCGCGCAACCCTGACGCACCTCTCGGCTCGCGCCTCGGGCTTCCGTGCGAACGGGTGTCAGTCATTTGAAAACGCGAGTCAACAACATCGTGCTCCGGGTAGTAACGCCGAGACCCACCATGACGACCGCGAAGTCGAATCTGTTTCTGGTAGCCGTCGCCCTGTTCGTGTCTGGGATGCTGCTCGGCATCGCTCCCGTGCGTGCCGACGAGTTGCCTGCGGACACGAACAAGATCGAGAGCCTGACGCCGGAACAAGCCCGGAAGTTGGCGACGGAGTTTCCGGGGGTGAGTGTGGTGGTGGGGACCGGCGGAAACAGCCCGGCCAACCCGCGGCGCCGTTCCGGTTTCGGAGTGGCGGAATCCCGATGCCTGCCCCTGAATGGCCTGACTTCCATCGACAAGGGGACGGGCAACTTCCCAGCCTGACCAGGCTCGATGCCGCCACCGCCGAGGTGCTTGCTGCCAACCCGAAATGGGACGGGCAACTCCCCAAGATCACCACCCTCGACACCCCCGACTCCGTCGTCGTTGCCAAAGCCCTCGCCACGCGCAAAGGCCCACTTTCGCTCCCCAGCCTCAAGAAAATCTCCCGCAAGACGCTCTCCGCCCTGATCGAAAAGCGCGATGTCGAGATCCCGCTCGTCGAGACGCTGGAGTTCATCGCCGAGCCCGACGGCAGCGCGACCGACGACTTCGTGATCCCAGCGTGGCTCGAAGAGCGGCAGCGGAGCGGGCGGCCCAAATGAGCATGATCTCCGTGTCGTCATCTCCGTGTCGTCGGCCAGGCCCGTCGCGGGCCGTGATGCGAGCTTGAACAAGAACGAAACCACCACCCGAAAAAGGAGCAGCAGCGTGACGAGCAAAACCATCGCATCACGCGGAGCCCGGGCCGTGATCGTGATCCTGGCGGCGATCGCCCTGGCCGGTGAAGCCTCGGCCACGAGCTGGAAGGCCATCCCTGTGCGGGATGCGGTGAGCAAGGCCGATGCGATCGTTCGCGGCAAGGTCGCGGCCGTCGAGCCGCTCGACGTCAACAGCGACGTCGTGGTGGTCGAGGTCGCCGCGGTGCTCAAGGGCGACACGCCGAAGGATGCGACGATCCGGTTGGTCGCGACCCATCGGGGTGCGAAAGGTGTGCATCGATTCCGGGAGGGCGAGGAGGGAATCTGGCTGGCCACGAAGCTGCCCGACCGGGAGGCCTACGCCGTCTCCGGGCATCCCGTCTCCTTCCAGCCGGTGGCTGCCGCGCGGGTGATCGAGCTGCTCGTGGCCGGCACGACCGACGCCGGCGCGGAGATGCCGGAACTCCTCCGCGAGGCCGACGCCCGCGGCCGGCTTTTTCTGCTCGGGCACGTGTCGGGCCCGCAGGCCCGCGCCGCCTCCCTGCCGCTCCTGCTCGAGTGGGCCGGAGCCGCGCACGATCGCCAGGAAGCAACTGGGCTTCACGGATGAGATCGCCACGAACGTGGACTCCCAGGCCTTCTATCCCCCGGACGGCAATCCAGAGGCCATCCGGGCCGCCGACCCGCGGGCACACGCCCAGGCCGTGCGGGAGGCGATGGCATCGAATGCCAAGCACATGCAGCCCGCCGCCCTGCAGCATGAACAGGCCATGGCGGGCGTGAAGACGCTCCGGGCCTGGTGGGCGCAGGCAGGCCGCCGGGAAGCCCGCGACTGAAACGCCCGCGACTGAAACAAGGTTCGCGAACGAAAAATGCTCCGCAGCCCTGGCTGCCGAATGCCGCGAGGCCGACGGAGCGGCAGACGAGCCTGCCACCCGATTCAGGGCCGGCTCGCGAGTGCCTCTTCGAGCTTCTCGGCGACGCCCAGCGGCTCCGCCCAGCGTCGCATATAAGCTTCGTCGAGCGTTCCCTGCATGAAGAGGACGTCCTGGACGTCGATCATGTCGCGTGGCCGCGCGGCGACAAGCTTGAAAAGAATCAGATCCTCCGGCGTAACCATCTGCAATCGCCGCCCCTCGACGTCGGCCGTGATCCGGCGGTCGAGTACTTCCTGCTGAAAGTCCGTCTCGGCCAGAAAGACGTCGGCGTCGATGCCGCGTCCGTCCAGGTAGAGCCGCACCTTGACCAGAGGCATGCCCCCGACCTCGTCGACCCATCCGCGTGCATGGTGATCGGGCACCGTGTAGCCCAAGCTCTCGATCGCCTCGAAGAGTTCGAGCAGTCGCGACCGCGGTATGGCGAGCGTGAAGTCCACGTCGAAGGTCGGCCGTGGGAGCCCGTGTGCCCGAACCGCGATGCCACCCATGATGGCATACGGCAACGACAGGCGATCGAACAGGTCCGTCAACGCATGGATGACGGCGGTGAGGTCAGTCATGATCGAGCCGCGGGCGTCGAGGCAGCCGCTCGAGTGCCGCCATGATGTTGCGGTCGCGAAGAGTGTTCTCCCGTTCGAGGAGTTCGAAACGGCGCCGCACGACGTCGGGCGAGCCGACGAGCAGGTACGGCATGTTTTCCCGGATCAACTCAAACGTGAGTTCGAGCCGCTGCCCGGGCGTCATCCGTCGGTATTCATCGAGGGTTTCCTGGCTGAGCATGGAATCTGATTTTACCCACGGGCTCGTCGGCCTGCATCATCCGACGATGCCATTGCAGTCGATCCCATGGCCGCCGCTCAAGCCATCGGCCGCGTTTGCATCGGCTTGATCGGCCGGGCTATCCTTCCCACGGTTCACTTTCGCACGAAACCACATCCGCACGAGACCCTGGAAGAGAACGCCGTGAGTGCCCGTATTCGTTCGCACGAGCGTCGCAGGTTCCTGGCTGTCGCGGCCGCGACAGCCGCGTCGGTCGCCCTGCCGAGGCGCCGGAGCCTGGCGGCGGAATCGGCCCCGGCGAACAGAATCCGCGTCGGGGCCATCGGCGTCGGCAATCGGGCCAGGCTCCTGCTCGACCAGCTTCCAGAGGGGGCGGAAATCGTCGCCCTGAGCGACTGCAACCTGCCGCGGGCCGAGGAGTACAAGGCCAAGCGGGCCGCGAACTGGCCCGTCTACCAGGACTATCGCCGCGTGCTCGACCACAAGGACATCGACGCCGTGATCGTGGGCACGGGCGAGTTTCAGCGGGTGCTCCCCTGCATCGAAGCCTGCATGGCGGGCAAGGATGTCTACGCGGAGAAACCGCTCACGCTCTACGTCCAGGAGGGACGGGCGCTCGTCAGTGCCGTGCGCAAATACGGCCGCGTGCTTCAGGTGGGCTCGCAGCAGCGGTCGATGGCGATCAACCGGCTCGCCTGCGAGTTCGTGAGGAACGGCGGCCTCGGCACGCTCCTCGAGGTGCGGGCCATCAACTACAAGAACGCCGCCGCATCCCCCTCGCCGCTGCCCCCCGCGGAAGCCGTGCCGGCGGGGCTGGATTGGAATCAGTGGCTCAACCAGGCCGCCGACCGACCGTTCAACACGGCGTGGATGGGCTGGATGAAGTGGCGGGATTTCGCCGGCGGCGAGATGACCAACTGGGGGGCCCACGGCGTCGACCAGATCCAGTGGGCCCTCGGTGCCGACGACACGGGGCCCGTCGAGATCAAGCCGCTCACCGAGGGGCCCGACGGCCAGGTGGCGATGAAATACGCAAGTGGCGTCGCCGTGAACTTCATCCTCGACAGGGGGCCGAAGGGGGGCGCGGTCTTCATCGGCGAGAAGGGGAAGCTCGAGATCAACCGCAACAAGATCACGAGCAACCCGCCGGAGATCGCGGCGACGATCCTCGAAAAGCTCGACGTCGACGAGGAGGAGCGAAAGTGGAGCGACAAGACGGCGCTCTGGCAGGCCCGCGAGCACCTCCAGGACTGGCTCGACTGCATCCGTTCGCGAAAGAAGCCCGTCGCCGACGTCGAAATCGGGCACCGGTCCATCACGGTCTGCCACCTCGCCAACATCGCCCGGCAGGCGGGCCGGTCGCTGCGGTGGGATCCGGCGAAGGAGCGATTCATCGACGATCCTTTGGCCGACGCCCTGCTCGTCC
Organism: uncultured Chitinophagaceae bacterium; assembly: GCA_964585575.1. Lineage (GTDB taxonomy): Bacteria > Planctomycetota > Planctomycetia > Pirellulales > UBA1268 > UBA4655. The sequence continues at coordinate 22,842 of CAZPEM010000030.1, read as the reverse complement.
GCGACCGCCGCAAGGGATTCGAGCTGCCGGGCTGATCGCTCGCAGAACCGCCCGCCGGAACCCGCCATGCCCCGCCAACTCGACACCATCCGCAACATCGGCATCGTCGCCCACATCGACGCCGGCAAGACGACGCTCACCGAGCGGATGCTCTTCTTCACGAAGACGAGCCACCGGCTCGGCGAGGTCGACCGCGGCACGACGATCACCGACTTCGACCCCGAGGAGCAGGAGCGGGGGATCACGATCTATTCGGCGGCCGTGTCGTTTCAGTGGCGGGACGTGACGGTGAACCTCATCGACACGCCCGGCCACGTCGATTTCACGGCCGAGGTGGAGCGGAGCCTGCGGGTGCTCGACGGGGCGGTCGTCGTCTTCAGCGCCCGCGAGGGGGTCGAGGCCCAGAGCGAGACGGTCTGGCGGCAGGCCGACAAGTACGGCGTGCCGAGGATCGCGCTGGTCAACAAGCTCGACCGCGAGGGGGCCGACTTCTTCGGCACGGTCGACCAGATCGAGAGGCGGCTCGGGGCGAAGCCGCTCGTGCTCCACGTGCCTTTGGGCATGGGGCCGCCGCACGTGAAGGATCCCTTCCGCGGGATCGTGGACCTCGTCGAGATGCAGCTGCTCACATTTCCGCCCAAGGACGAGGCGTTGGCCGGCGGCGCGGGCCTCACGGAGATCACGAAGTCGCCCATCCCGGAGGAACTCGCCGACGCCGCAGCCCAGTACCGCGAGCACCTCGTCGCCACGCTCTTCGACTACTCCGACGAGATCGCGGAGCTCGCCATGGAGGAGGTGGCGATCCCGCCCGAACTGTTGCGGAAGGCGATCCGGCAGGCCACGATTCAGCGGAAGGTCGTGCCGGTGCTCTGCGGCTCGGCGCTCGACTGCATCGGCATCCAGCCGGTGCTCGACGCGGTCGCCTTCTACCTGCCGAGCCCGGCCGACGTCCCTCCTGTCGAGGGGGCCGATCCGACCAAGAAGACGCCGACCGCGATCGCGAGGAAGGCCGACCCGAAGGCCCCCTTTTGCGGCCTGGTCTTCAAGATCATCGCCGAAAAGCATGGCGACCTCCATTTCGTCCGCGTCTACTCGGGCACGCTCAAGGCGGGCAGCCGAGCCTGGAATCCTCTCCGCCAAAAGAAGGAGAACATCGCCCAGCTTTGGCACGTTCAGGCGGACCGCCGCGAGCAGATCCCGGAGGCGTTCGCCGGCGACATCGTGGGGGTGATCGGCCCCCGCGCGAGCGTGACCGGCGACACGCTCTGCGACGCGAACGAGCCGATCCTGCTCGAAAGCATCCAGTTCCCGGAAACGGTCATTTCGATGGCGATCGAGCCGGAGACGAGCCTCGAGCGGAAGAAGCTCGCCGACACGCTCGAGATGATGAAGCGGCAGGACCCGACCTTCCGCGCCGTCGAAAGCGAGGAGACGGGGCAGACGCTCATTTCGGGCATGGGGGAACTGCACCTCGAGGTGATCCGCCACCGGCTCGAGCGTGACTTCAACCTCAAGTGCCGCGTGCACAAGCCGAGGGTGAGCTACAAGGAGACCATCGGGAGGCCGGTGACCGTCTCGGCCTCGATCAACCGGCTCGTCGGCGGGCAGACGCTCCAGGCGACGGTGACGCTCCGGGCCGAGCCGGTGGACGAGCAGGTCGGCGTGACGGTGGAGCAGGGGTGGTTCCCGGAGAGCGAGTCGCTCGCCGACCTCGCGGCCCTCATGACCCAGTCGGTCCGCGAGAGCGCCGAGCGGGGGGGGCTCAAGGGCTGTCCGCTCTGGGCCGTCCGCATCGTCGTGCTCGAAAGCCAGGTCCCCGAGCAGTTTCCCACCGATGTCGCGGTCCGCATGGCGGCGGCGGAGGCGATCGACAGGATGCTCGAGGAGGCGGGTACGGTGCTCCTCGAGCCGCTCATGAAGGTGGAGGTGAACGTGCCCGAGGAGCACCTCGGCGACGTCATCAACGACCTGCAGCAGAGGCGGGCGATCATCACGGCCACGGAAATCCGCGGAGGCTTGAACGTGCTCACGGCGGAGGCTCCGCTGGCGAGCATGTTCGGCTACTCGGCCGCCGTCCGGAGCGTGAGCCAGGGCAGGGCGAGCTTCACGATGGCGCCCCTCAAGTACGGCCCCGCCCCCGCGGAAATGGCCGACACGTTCGTCTGAGACGGCCGCTCGAGGTTGGTTCGCTTGCTTCGGTTCATGACATTCTCGGATGGGCCCCTTTTTCCCCCCTCAGCCGTTCGGTCGGCTTTCTCCGGGATTCAAGCCGCTCCGTCTCTGCACGGGCCCTGATGCGAAAAAATGGCTGACGAGCCGATTTTCGATTGGGTTGTTGACACTTTAAAAACCGAAACTTAGATTCTTGGGCTCGCCTTTTTTGGAGCTGAAGAGTGGCCGGTCCGACGCAGGAAATCATCCGCATTCGCATGGAAGCGTACGATCACGCGGTGCTCGACCAGAGCGCCGCTGAGATCGTCGATACCGCCAAGCGGACGAACTCCGAGGTGCATGGTCCCATTCCGCTGCCGACACGGGTCGAACGATACACGGTGCTCTCGAGCCCCCACATCGACAAGAAGGCGCGGCAACAGTATGAAATCCGGACGCACAAGCGGGTGATCGACATCGTCCAGGCAACCGCCAAGACGATCGAGGCGCTCAACAAGCTGAGCCTGCCCGCTGGCGTCGACATCAAGATCAAGGCATCATCCCGGTAGAAACAATTTTTTAGGAGCGCACGGCACGGCATGCGTGGAAGGCGGCTCGGGTAAGGCCCATCGAAGGTGGGTGCTCCCGGACGTCGACGGCGTTGAGCGTGAGAGCGAGACAGGCCCTGGCGGGCGGACGTGTTCCGTCTTCGTCGGGCTTGGTTCGGGTGCGTCGACATCATCATGAGTGAAGCGACGGAATCCACTGCAGCGGTCGAAAACGCTCCGCCGGTCCATTTCAAGGGAATCCTCGGCCGAAAGGTCGGGATGACTCAGGTCTTCGACGATGCGGGTGGCATCGTTCCCGTGACCGTGATCGAGGCTGGTCCATGCCCCGTGCTGTTCGTGCGGTCCGTGGACCGGGACGGCTACGAGGCGGTCCAAGTCGGTTTCGCCGACAAGCCTCGTCGGCTCGCGAGCAGGTCGGTCCGCGGCCAGGTCGCGAAGCTCGACAGCCGGCGCGGGAAGCGGCTCGCCGAGGCCGGCGTCGCTCCGCTGCCGAAGGCGAATTCGGAGCCGAAGCGGTTCGTGCGGGAGTTTCGTCCCGGCAAGAACGGTCTCGATGTGTCCGGATTGTCCGTCGGCCAGGTGCTGACGGTTTCGGTCTTCGAGGGGGTCGATTCGGTGGACGTCACCGGCACGACGAAGGGGCGTGGCACCGCGGGCGTCATGAAGCGTCATGGCTTCAAGGGGCAGCGGGCGAGCCATGGCGTCAAGAAAGTGCACCGTCACCAGGGTGGCACGTCGATGAACACGTCCCCTGCCCGCGTCTTCAAGGGGAAGCGGATGGCCGGGCGGTTCGGCAACGAGCGATCGACCATGCGGAACCTGAAGGTCGTGCGGGTCGATGCCGAGAACAACCTCCTGCTCGTCCGCGGCGCCATTCCCGGCCCCAACGGCGGCTTCGTGATCGTTCGAAAGACCAACAAGCTCCAGCGGGTCGGCGGCGGTCCGGCGCCCGCGGCTGCCAAAAAGAAGGCCGGTGGCAAGAAATGAACCTCGCCGTCTACGACATCGCCGGCAAGAAGGTCGGCTCCTACGAGATCGATCCGGCCGAGCTCGCTCCGAGCGTCAACAAGCAGCTTCTGCACGACGCCGTCGTCATGTACCAGGCCAACCTCCGGCAGGGCACGCAGAAGACCAAGACCCGCGGCGAGGTCGCCGGCTCCACGAAGAAGCTCTACCGCCAGAAGGGCACCGGCAATGCCCGTGCCGGGGCGCGGCGGAGCGGAACCCGTCGTGGCGGCGGCCACATTTTCGCGAAGCGGCCGCGTGACTTCGGCTGGCGGATGCCTCGCAAGTCGCTCCAGGCGGCGACGCGGATGGCGCTGGCGGCCCGGCTCGCCGACGACGAGGTGAAGCTCGTCGATGCGATCTCGCTTGCGTCGCCGAAGACGGCGACCATGGCGAAGCTGCTCTCGGCGCTCGGGCTCTCGGGTCGGACGGTGCTCGTCGCGCCAGAGTCGCACGATGCCAATCTGTGGAAGAGTGCCCGGAACCTCGAGGGCGTTTCGGTGGCGCCCGTGGCTGATCTCAACGCCCTTTCGATCCTGATGCCGCGTGGCATCGTCATGACGAAGGGTGCGATCGAGGCCTTCCGCAGGTCGGTGGCGGAAAAGCCGAGGTCCGCGGCGAAGTCGAAGTCGGCTGCGGCGAAGAAGCCGGCGGCGGCGAAGAAGCCGGCGGCAAAGAAGCCGGCTGCAGAGAAGCCGGCTGCAGAGCGTACAGCCCCCCAGTCCAGGAAGGCCTGATCCATGGCAGTCCCCGTGCCTCCCTCCCCGAAGCTCACTCCGCACCTCGCGGCCCATCAGGTGATCCTGCGTCCGCTGCTCACCGAGAAGGGTGTGCACCGTGCGACCCGGCACAACGCCTATTCCTTCCAGATCTCCACGGAGGCCGCCAAGGCGGACGTTCGACGTGCCGTGGAAGAGCTGTTCGGCGTGAAGGTGGCCAAGGTCGCGATCCAGAATCGCGTCGGCAAGTCGAGGCGGGGCCGCGTCCGCATGACGACGACCAAGGCCTGGAAAAAGGCCGTCGTCACGCTCAAGCCCGACCACAAGATCGACCTCTTCTAGGAAGCACCACCCATGGGCGTTCGCGTCTACAACCCGACCAGTCCCGGCCGCCGCAATTCGAGCGTCTCCGACTTCAAGGAGCTCGCCGGTGTGTCGGAGGTTCCGAAGGCGCTGCGGATCCGCAAGAAGAAGAAGGGCGGTCGCAACAACCAGGGCAAGATCACGGCGCGGCATCGCGGCGGCGGTCACATGCAGCACTACCGCCTGGTCGACTTCAAGCGAAATAAGGACGGGGTCGCCGGCACGGTCGCCGCAATCCAGTACGACCCGAACCGGACCTGCCGGGTGGCCCTCGTGCACTACGCCGACGGCGAGAAGCGTTTCATCCTGGCGCCCGGGGGGCTCGTCGTCGGTGCCACGGTCCAGAGCGGTCCCGCGGCGCCTCCCGAGGTCGGCAACTGCTTGCCGATGTCGGAGATTCCGCTCGGAATGCAGATTCACAACATCGAGATGCAGGCTGGCCGCGGTGGCAGGATCTGTCGATCCGCCGGTGCGTCGGCGGTGCTCGTCGCCCGCGAGGCCCAGTGGGCGCAATTGACGCTGCCGTCGGGTGAGATTCGCCGGGTGCCCGCGGCCTGTCGGGCCACGATCGGGGCCCTCGGCAACGCGGAGCACATGAATGTTCGGCTTGGCAAGGCGGGCCGCAAGCGTTGGATGGGTATTCGTCCGCACGTCCGCGGCACGGCGATGAATCCGATCGACCATCCGCACGGCGGCGGTGAGGGCCGCACGAAGGGTGGTCGGCATCCGGTGAGCCCGTGGGGCAAGAGCGCCAAGGGCGGGGGCACCCGGAAGCCCAGGAAGCCTTCCGGCGCGGCCATCCTGAAGCGGCGGAAGAGCCGTCGGTATGGCCAGCTCAAGCTGCGGTAGCCGATTCAGATAAAACAACTCGACGAAAACAACTCGATAGCGAAATACCGGAAGACTCAACCATGGGACGCAGTGCGAAAAAAGGGCCGTTCGTCGACCCCAGACTGTTCGAAAAGGTCGAGGCCTGCCTGGCCACGAGCAAGCGGGAGCCGATCAAGACATGGTCGCGTTCCTGCACGATCGTGCCGGAGTTCATCGGCCTGACGTTCATGGTTCACAACGGCAAGCAGCACATGAAGGTCTTCGTGACCGAGGACATGGTCGGTCACAAGCTCGGCGAGTTCGCCCCGACGCGGACGTTCCGCGGACACGGCGGCAAGGCGAAGGAAGCCCCGGCAGCGAAGTGATTCCAGCGAATTGATTCGAGGCTAAACACCCATGCCCTATACGGCCACCCACAAGTACGCCCGCATCAGCCCCCGCAAGGTGCGGGCGCTCGCCGACCTCGTCCGGGGCAAGTTCGCGGACGACGCGCTCGACATTCTGCGGTTCCAGCCGCACCGCGGCGCCCGGATGCTCGAGAAGGTGATCAAGAGCGCGCTCGGCAACGCCGAGCATGAGCAGGCCACCGGCGTGGACGACCTCGTTGTGGTCGATGCCCGCGTGGACGAGGGGCCGATGTTCAAGCGGATCCGGCCGCGTGCGCGGGGCATGGCGTTCGGGATCAAGAGGCGTATGTCGCACATCAAGGTGTCGCTCGACACGGTTGTTTCCGAAGCGGGGACGGCCGGCGGTGAGGCCGCGGAGTAGGAATCGAACCATGGGCCAGAAAGTCAATCCGGTCGGTTTTCGCACGGGCATCACGGAGCCCTGGAAGAGCCGCTGGTATGCGTCGAAGAAGGAATTCCGGGATCTCCTCATGGAGGACTTCAAGGTCCGGCAGTTCCTCAAGAAGACCTACCGTCAGGCCGCGATCCCGAAGGTGGAGATCGAGCGGACCCGGGACGAGGTGAAGGTGATCCTCCACTCGGCCAGGCCCGGCGTCATCATCGGCCGGAAGGGCGAGGCCGTGGACAAGCTCCAGGGAGAGCTTCAGGACCTGCTCGGCCGGCGTGTGAATCTCAAGGTCGAGGAGGTGGCCCGGCCGGAGATTCAGGCGCAACTCGTCGCTGAAGACATCGCCGACCAGTTGGCGAAGCGGGCAGCGTTTCGCCGCACGATAAAGCGGGCGATGGACACGACGATGGACGCCGGCGCGAAGGGGGTGAAGATCCAGCTTTCGGGCCGGCTTGGCGGGGCGGAGATGTCTCGGTGCGAGAAGGCGATCGCGGGCGCGATGCCGCTTTCGACGCTCCGGGCGAAGATCGACTACGGCTTCTGCGAGGCTCCCACGGCGCAGGGCAACATCGGGGTTCAGGTGTGGGTCAACCAAGGCATGTACGAGGAGACTGGCGATGGCGCTGATGCCCAAGAGGGTCAAGCACCGAAAAAGCCAAAGAGGTCGTATAAGAGGTGACGCCACCCGCGGCAACCGCGTCGTCTTCGGCGAGTTCGGCCTCCAGGCCGAGCAGCCGGGGTGGCTGCCGGCCGCGACGATCGAGGCGGGCCGCATCGCGGCGCAGCAATACCTGCGCACCGAGGGCCGCTTGTTCGTGCGGGTGTTTCCTCACAAGTCGATCACTTCGATCCCGCTCGAAACCCGAATGGGCAAGGGCAAGGGCGAGCCGGAGTATTGGGCTGCGGTCGTCAAGCCGGGCACGATTCTCTATGAGATCGCCGGCGTCACCGAGGAGGCGGCCCGCGTCTGCCTGGCTCGGCTCGCGCACAAGATGCCGGTCAGGGTTCGGTTCGTGAAGCGTCGGTCGATGTAGGAGTCGGTGTAGGAATCGAAGCCCCCGAGATGAGCAAGCTCCCCAGATAAGCAAGGCCCGCAGATGAACAAAGCCAGGGAAATCCGAGAGATGAGCGACGAGCAGATCCGGCTCGTCTGGAAGGACGCCGCAGAGTCCCTCTTCAAGCTTCGGGTGCAGGCGCAGAAGGAAAAGCTCGCCGCCCCGACGGAAATCCGAAACAGTCGCCGCCTGATCGCGCGGTGCCAGACGATTCTGGCTGAGCGCGAGCGGGCCCGTCAGCAGGCCTCTTCTTCCGCGGCGGCCACGGCCGCGAAGACCTGAAACATCCCAAGGAAGCCGTCCGAGAGAAAACCCCCATGCCCAAGAGAGTCGTCACCGGAACCGTCACGAGCGCCGCGTCGAGCAAGACGCGGCGGGTGGAGGTTCCTCGCATCGTGCGCCATCCCAAGTATGGCAGGATCCAGCATCGTCGGACGGTCTGCCACGTTCACGACGAAAACGAGGCTTCGGCCCTCGGCGACACCGTCGAGATCGTGGAGTGCCCGCCCCGCAGCCGGCTGAAGCGGTGGGAACTCGTTCGGGTCGTCGCGAAGAGCACGGCCGTCGATGTCGCCTCGCTCCGTTCCGGCGCCCGTGCGACGAAGATGCGGGAGGGCGCGGCGAAGGCCGAGGAGGCAGCCGTCACCGGCCGTGAGGCCGAAGGGAGCGGAACATGATCCAGATGCAGACACGGCTCAACGTGGCCGACAACACGGGCGCCAAGGAAGTGATGTGCTTCAAGGTGCTCGGCGGCAGCAAGCGGCGCGTGGCCGGCCTGGGCGACATCATCGTCTGCTCGGTCAAGAGCGTCATTCCCGGAAGCGACGTGAAGAAGAAGGCGGTCGTGAAGGCAGTGATCGTGCGGTGCAAGAAGCCGACCCGACGGGAGGACGGCAGCTACGTGCGGTTCGATTCGAACGCCTGTGTCATCATCGACAACGAGAAGAATCCCAAGGGCACCCGCATCTTCGGTGCGGTGGCGAGGGAGCTTCGCGACCGCAATTTCATGAAAATCGTCAGTCTCGCGAGCGAGGTGGTGTGATGTTCATCCGATCGGGAGATCTCGTCGAGGTTCGCTCCGGCAACGACCGCGGCACGCGGGCGAAGGTGCTTTCCGTCCGCCCTGCGAAGACGGTCGGCGGCGGGGCGGCGAAGCTCGTCGTCGAGGGGGTCAACCGTGTCTACCGCCACATGAAGCGGAGCCAGAAGAACCCGCAGGGCGGGCGGCTGTCCAAGGAGATGCCGATCGACGCCTCCAACGTGTTGATCGTCTGCCCCTCATGCGGTGCGGCCACGCGGATCGGCGTGAAGGTTGCCGCGGATGGCAGCAAGGTGAGAGTGTGCAAGAAGTGCAACGCTGAGATGGGCTCGATCCGTCCTCCGCGCACGAAGAAGGCGGTTGCGAAGACCGGCGGGCGTTGAAGCGGCCGTCGGCGCAGGGCGGGACGACAGAGAACGAACGAACAGAAATCGGACAAAACACCGGATCGAAAAGGCAGACGGGAAGACAGGCTGGTAACTGATGGCAAAGAGAACGACACAAAAGGCGTCGGCCGCCGCGGCCGGGGGGGCTCCGAGGCTCCTCGAACACTACATGACGACGGTCCGCCAGCAGCTGGCGAAGGACCTCGGGCGGACCAATCCGCACGCGGTCCCCTCGCTGGAGAAGATCGTCGTGAGCATGGGCGTGGGTGTTGCGGTCACCGAGAAGAAGTACCTCGAGGAGGCTCTCGGGGCCCTCGCGCAGATCACCGGCCAAAAGCCGGTCGCGACGCTGTCGAAGGCGGCCGTTTCGGGCTTCAAGCTTCGCGAGAACCTCCCGATCGGCTGCAAGGTGACGCTGCGGGGCCGGAGGATGTGGGAGTTTCTCGACCGCCTCGTGTCGCTGGCCCTCCCGCGGGTCCGTGACTTCCGAGGCTTGTCGAGCACCGCCTTCGACGGGCATGGCAACTACAGCCTCGGCCTGTCGGAGCAGATGGTGTTTCCGGAGATCAACCCCGACAAGTTCACCCGGCCGCAGGGCATGAACATCACGCTCGTGACGACGGCCCGAAACGACGACGAGGCGAAGCTGTTTCTCAGGGCGCTCGGTGTTCCGCTGAAGAAGGAGGAGGGGGCCGACGCCGCCGCGTGAAGCGGGCTCGACCGAAGACATGGCAAGCAAATCGAAGATCGCAGCAGCCAAGCGGAAGCCAAAATACTCCACCAGGGCCGTTCATCGGTGCATGCTCTGCGGCCGGCCGAGGGCGGTGTATCGGAAGTTCGGAATCTGCCGGATCTGCTTCAGGAAGCTCGCGGATCAGGGCTGCATTCCCGGGGTTCGGAAAGCCAGTTGGTAGACAGGAACAACGACACATGATGACCGACCCGATCGCCGACATGCTCACACGCATCCGGAACGCCGTACGCGTCGAACGCGCCACCGTGGAGGTCCCGAGCTCCAAGGTGAAACGCGGAGTCGCGGACGTGCTGAAGCGCGAGGGGTTCATTTGGGATTGGAAGGAAGTGGAGTCGGATCCGGTTCCGCAGCTCCAGTTGGAGCTGAAGTACGGACCGAACGGCGAGCGGCTCATTCGCCATATCCGGCGGGTGAGTTCGCCCGGTCGCCGCGTCTACAGCCGGTCCGTCCGGCTGCGGCCGGTGCTCGGCGGGCTTGGCATCTCGATTCTCTCGACCTCCGGCGGGGTCGTGAGCGATCGGGAGGCCCGGCAACGGAAGCTCGGCGGCGAAGTGCTGTGTGAGCTTTGGTAATCAGCGAACCTTGATGAATCATCCGTAAGGGAGCGAAACGATGTCGCGAGTGGGCAAGGCACCGGTCACGATTCCGAAGGGCGTCAAGGCGTCCGTCGAGTCGGGCAGGCTCCACGCCGAGGGGCCGCTCGGAAAGCTCGCGATCGAGCTGCATCCGAACGTGGCGGTCTCGGTAGACCCGTCGGCGGGCCAGATCGCCGTCACCAGGAAGGACGACAACCGGCTGTCCAGGGCGGTGCACGGCCTGACGCGGGCGCTCGTGGCCAACATGGTCGAGGGCGTTTCCAAGGGCTACGAAAAGAAGCTCGAGATCGTAGGCGTGGGATACATCGCGGCAGTGCAGAAGAACGTGCTCCAGCTGCGGGTGGGGTTCGCGAACGAGCTCCAGGTGCCGATTCCCCCGGGGCTCACCGTCACCTGCCCCGACCAGACGCACATCACCATCAAGGGCATCGACAAGCAGCTCGTGGGCCAGTTCGCGGCGGAGGTTCGGGCCCTGCGGAAGCCGGAGCCCTACAAGGGCAAGGGCATCCGCTACGAGAACGAGCAGGTTCGCCGCAAGGCCGGCAAGGCCGTCACAAAGTGATCGGCATCGTGATCGGAATCTTTGTGACCCGAATCATTTCGCACCACAAGCTCATCCAGAGAACCCAGGCCAGACACGACGAAGGAATCCGAGCATGAGCCACGAACGAGCCCTCCTCCGACAGCGGCAGCGTCGGCGTTTCCGGGTCCGCAAGGACATCCGTGGGACGGCCGAGAGGCCGCGGCTGTCGGTGTTTCGCACGCACAAGCACATTTACGCCCAGCTGATCGACGACACGACGGGCCGCACGCTCGCCTCGGCCAGTTCGCTCGACAAGCAGCTTCGCGACGACCTTGGCTTCGGAGGCAATCGCCAGGCCGCAGAGGTGATCGGCCGGGCGGTTGCCGAGCGGGCCCAGGCTGCGGGAGTGAAGAAGGTCTGCTTCGACCGCGGGGCTTTCCGCTACCACGGCCGCGTGGCGGCGCTCGCCGACGCGGCGAGGGCTGCCGGACTCGAGTTTTAACGACGGCCCCTCGCCGGCCGTCCAGCGATCAAGGAATCAGCGAAACCACCTTCCAGCGAATCACCCCCCGCGAACAACCCCCCAGCCAATCGGAGAAACGACACGTGGCGACGACATCGGGAAAAGACCCGGGAAAAGAACAGCGTACCGGTGAATTCACCGAAACCGTCGTGAAGGTGCGGCGGTGTGCCACCGTCGTGAAGGGCGGCCGTCGCTTCAGCTTCGCCGGGCTCGTGGTGGTCGGCAACGGCCGCGGGAAAGTGGGCGTGGGGTATGCCAAGGCCAACGAGGTCCCTCCGGCCGTCGAGAAGGCGATCAAGGACGGCATGAAAAACCTGGTCGAGATTCCCGTCGAGTCCGGAACCATCCCGCATCGCGTCGAGGGCCACGCCGGCACCGCGAAGGTCATCCTGCTCCCGGCGAGCCCCGGCACCGGCATCATCGCCGGCGCCGCCGTTCGCGCGGTCTGCGAGGGGGCTGGTATCAAGGACGTGCTTTCGAAGGCCCACGGCTCGACCAATCCGGTGAATCTCGTCAAGGCCGCGATCGACGCCCTCAAGCAGCTGCGGACCAAGTCGGAGGTAGAGCGATTGCGAGGGGTCTCCCTCTCCTGACCTTCCGCACCGACACCGCTTCCATCGGCGGTGAATCAATCCCACGGATCAACCTCACGAACCCCACCAGCACGAAACACGAGCCATGAAACTCAGCGACGTCAACAAGGGCATTCACAAGAACCGCAAGCGGCTGCGGGTCGGTCGCGGCCCCGGATCCGGACGCGGCAAGACCTCTGGCAGGGGCCACAAAGGACAGGGGCAACTCGCCGGCTGGAGTTCGCCGGCGATCTTCGAGGGGGGACGGATGCCGATCATCCGTCAGATCCCGAAGCGAGGATTTCACAACCAGTTCGCCCGTTCGATCATTGGCGTGAACGTCTCTGCGATCGACGCGGCATTCGCCGTCGGCGAGGCGGTGACTCCCGAGAGCCTGAAGGCAAAGGGTCTGGCCAAGGGCGTCTACGATGAGGTGAAGATTCTCGGCAACGGCGACATCGGAAAGGCTCTGACAGTGTCGGCGCACCGCTTCAGCGAGCAGGCGAAGCGCAAGATCGTCGAGGCCGGGGGCAGCATCGTGGAGCTGCCCGGGCCTGCCGCCGTCGTGAAGAACCAGAAGAAAAAGGCATCGCGTAAGAAGCCCGCGGGGGGCTAGGGTGTCGGCGGAGCCGGCAGATCGCCGGCCGTGCCGGTTGCCCGCCGTCCGCCAATCCAGGAGTCCCGCTCGTGTTCGAAAAACTTCGAATCATCTTCACGATCCCCGAGCTGCGACAAAAGATCCTGCTCACCCTGGGGCTGCTCGCGATCTACCGCGTCGGCTGGCAGGTCCCGCTGCCGATCGTCGACCCGAAGGCGATGACCGCCTTCGCGGAGGAGGCGGGGGGCGTCAGCGACCTGCTCAAGACCGTCGCCGTCTTTTCGGCCAGCCAGCTCTCCCAGGCGACCATCTTCGGCCTGGGGATCATGCCGTACATCTCGGCGTCGATCATCTTCCAACTGCTCGCCACCGTCTGGCCGCCGCTCGAACGGCTCCAGAAGGAGGGGGAGGCCGGCCGCAAGAAGATCAATGAATACACTCGCTACGCGACCGTGCTGATCTGCCTGCTGCAGAGCTGGGCCTACGTCGCCTTTCTCTCATCCACCAGGGTCGGCGAGACGCCGCTCATCCAGTCGAGCTTTCTCGTCGACGGGCGGCTTCCCCTGGTGTGGCAGTTCGTGGCGGTGATGACGATGACCGCTGGAACGATCTTCCTGATGTGGCTCGGCGAACAGATCGACGAGTTCGGGATCGGCAACGGCATCAGCCTGCTCATCATGGCGGGCATCCTCGCGGCGATGCCGAGCGCGCTCGTGCAACTCACGAGCGACACGAGCTGGGAGCTCGGCGGCGCCGGCGGCAAGATGGGCGTCGAGACGCTGCTTGTGCTGGCGGCCCTGTTCGTCGGAGTGGTCGCGGGGGTGGTGTTCATGACCCAGGGGCAGCGGCGGATTCCGACGCAGAGCGCGAAGCACGTCCGCGGCCGACGCGTCTACGGTGGCACGCGACAGTACCTGCCGCTCCGGGTGAACCAGGCCGGCGTCATGCCGATCATCTTCGCCAGTTCGCTGCTGCTCTTTCCGCAGATGCTGTTTCAGTATCTCGCCGGCGCCTACCCCGGCAATTCGTTCCTGGCGACGCTGCACGATTCGTTCACTCGCGGACAGTCGTACTTTTACAACCTGCTGTACGTCGTCCTGATCTACTTCTTTTGCTACTTCTGGACGGCGATCACGTTCAATCCGAAGGACATGGCCGACAACCTCAAGAATTTCGGGGCCTTCATTCCAGGGTATCGGCCCGGCAAGCGGACCGCCGATTATCTGGAGCGGGTCATGGAGCGGATCACGTACGTCGGGGCGGCGTTCCTGGCACTCGTGGCGATCATCCCGACGATCGTCGCCGGGGCGCTCGGGATACCGGCACAAATTGCGAGCTTTTACGGCGGCACCGGCTTGTTGATCGCCGTGAGCGTCGCCTTCGACCTCGTGCAGAAGATCGACAGCCATCTCGTGATGAGGAACTACAGCGGCCTTCTCGAAAAGACCTGAGCGGCTCATTCATGCGGATCATCCTGATCGGGCCGCCTGGCGCGGGTAAGGGAACCCAATGTCAGCGGCTCGTTGAGCATCTGGCCGTCCCCCATCTCTCGACGGGCGAGATGCTCCGGAAGGCGATCCGTGAGGGAACCTCGGAAGGGGTGCTGGCGAAGGGGTTCGTCGATCACGGCCGGCTGGTCCCCGACCAGTTGATCGTCGGCATGGTGCAGAGGCGGCTGCAGGAGCCCGACTGCCGGCGGGGCTGCCTGCTCGACGGTTTCCCGCGGACGTTGCCACAGGCCGAGATCCTCGACGACATGCTCGAGCGGCAGGCGATGAGCGTGGATGGCGTGATCGAACTGGCCGTGCCGCGGGACGAGCTCATCCGCCGGATGGCGATGCGAAAGCGGGAGGACGACGACCCGGCCGTTTTTTCCCGCCGGATCGAGAGCTTCGAGATCCAGACGGCGCCGTTGCTGGAGTATTACAAGCGACAGGGAAAGCTCGAGAGCATCGACGGGCTCGGTGGGGCCGACGACATCACGGCGAGGGTCATGGAGGCCGTGCGGCGGTTCGAACTCCGGGCGGCACGCAGGCAGGCGAATCGGCCTTGAGCGTCAGTTCACGGTGTATACTGCTGTCGGTCGTTCTCGGCCTGCCGCGGCCCGTCCTCGGCAGCGGCCGAATCCGTGTCCGTATCCTGAAGTTTCCGGTGATCGTGTCGTCGTGGTGAATCTCCGCTCCTCTCGTGAAATCGCGGCCATGCGGCGGGCCGGTCTCGTGGTCTGGGGAGCGCATCAGCTCGCCTCGTCGCTCGTTCGTCCGGGGATGACGACCGGTGAGATCGATGTCGCCGTCGAGCGTTACTTCGCGAGCCACTCGGCCGAGCCGCTCTTCAAGGGAGTGCCGGGCAAGACGCCGTTCCCGGCGGTCTGCTGCATGTCGGTGAACGACGAGGTCGTGCACGGGATTCCCGGGCCGCGGGTTCTCCGCGCGGGTGACATCGTCAGCATCGACACCGGCTGCCGCGTCGGGGGATGGTGCGGCGACTCGGCCATGACCTATCCCGTCGGTGACATTTTGCCGGAGGTGCGGAAACTCCTCGACTGCACGTCCGGCGTGCTGGCGCTTGCGATCGAGTTGATGGGCGTTCGCAGCCGCTGGAGCGACGTCGCGGCCGAGATGGCGAAGTTCGTGCGGGACCACGGCTTCTCGGTGGTGGAGAACTTCGTCGGGCACGGCATCGGCAGAAAGATGCACGAGGATCCCCAGGTGCCCAACTTCTGCACCCCGCACTTCCGTCGTCACCACGATTTCGAGCTCGAGCCGGGGTTGGTGATCGCGGTCGAGCCGATGGTCAACATGGGCTCGAAGAGGGTGCGGGCGATGCCGGATCACTGGACCCAGTCGACGGTGGATGGCAAGTTCAGCGCCCATTTCGAGCACACCGTCGCGATCACGGAGCAGGGGCCCGTCGTGCTCACGGCCGCCCCAGCCACCGGGGAGAGCGTCGGCGATGCTGCCTGACAGGAAGATGCGGCCTGACAGAAAAAGGGCGATCCATGCCGGGAAGCCGCGGTTGACGGCCCGGGAACACCACCCCCTTGTGAACGCCCCCCTTTCGTTTCTATACTTTGCGACTTTCCGACTCACCCCATGTTTGGAAGGCGGGGCGACGTATGGTCGTCCTCGAATGGTTCGATGAAGGTTCGCGCGAGCGTCAGGCGGATGTGTGACAAGTGCAAGATCGTCCGGAGACGGGGCGTGGTGTTCATCGTCTGTTCCGAACCGCGGCACAAGCAGCGGCAGGGGTAGTCGTGCCGGTTTCGGCGGGTGTCGGACCTCGCGTCCCGACCGACCGCCGCAATGAGGGCAGGCCGTCGTCGAACAAGGACGAAGGCCGAGAGAAGCAGTGATCGAGACAGCACCGGATATTCGAAAGCAAGGCGACAACGATGCCCCGACTCCTCGGCGTTGACATTCCCTCCGAAAAGAAGACGGTCTACTCGCTCCAGTACCTTTATGGCGTCGGTCCGCGAGTCGCCCGTGAGCTTTGCCACAAGGCCGGCGTCGATCCCGAGGGGGTCGCGAGGTCGCTGCACGAGGACGAACTCGCCCGTCTCGCTGCCCTCATGGACAAGGACTACGTGGTCGAGGGACAGCTGCGACGCCAGGTTTCCCAAAACATCTCCCGGCTCAAGGACATCGGCTGCTACCGGGGGCTGCGGCATCGCCGCGGCCTTCCCGTGCGGGGGCAGCGGACCCGCACGAACGCCCGTACACGAAAGGGTCCGAAGAAGACCGTCGCCGGAAAGAAGGGCGTGAAGGACCTCAAGTAGCCGCGTTCCGCCACCCACGATAATTTTTCTCGCCCGCAGGTCTCGCCCGCGGGCAACACCAAGCCCCACCCACCTCCAAGGCATCGTTCCCACCCATGGCCAAGGCCGCGAAACAAAAAAAGAAGAGCGTCAGCGCCGGCATCGCCTTCATCATGGCGAGCTTCAACAACACGACGGTCACGATCACCGACATGAAGGGCGACACGCTCTGCTGGGCCAGCGGCGGAACCTGCGGCTTCAAGGGGAGCCGGAAGGGCACGCCGTTTGCCGGGCAGTGTGCCGCCCAGCAGGCGGCCGAGAAGGCCTCGAAATTCGGCGTGAAGGATCTGGAGGTTCGCGTCCGGGGGCCGGGAAGCGGCCGCGAGAGTGCGATCACGGCCCTCCAGGCCGCCGGCATGAACGTCAAGAGCATCGAGGACGTCACTCCGCTGCCGCACAACGGTTGCCGTCCTCCCAAAAAGCGACGGGTGTAAGGAAAGGAAAACATGGGACGAATCACCGGGCCGGTCTGCCGCCTCTGCCGCCGCGACGGCCTCAAACTCTTTCTCAAGGGAAGTCGTTGCGACACGCCCAAGTGCGCGTTCGAACGCAGGGCCACGCCTCCGGGCATGGTTCAGAAGCGGCGACCGAAGCCGACGGACTACGGTCTGCACCTTCGTGAAAAGCAGAAGGTCAAGCACTACTACGGCGTGCTCGAGGCGCAGTTCCGCACATATTTTCGCCGCGCCGAGCGGGGCACCGGGAATACCGGCGAGGCGCTCATGACGCTGCTCGAGCGGCGGCTCGACAACATCGTGCACCGCGTCGGCTTCGCGCAGTCGCGGTCGGCTGCCCGACAGATGGTCGGCCACGGCCACATCACCGTGAATGGCCGGCGGGTGGACGTTCCCAGCTACCAGGTCCGTCCGGGCGACGTGGTGAGGGTCAAGAATCGGAAGAAGAGCCTTCAACTCGCCCACGCCTCGCTCTCGGATTTCCGTCGCGAGGTTCCCGATTTCCTGTCCCGGTCGGAGGGGGCGGTTCCCGAGGTTCGGGTCGATCGCCTGCCGTCGAGCGACGACGTTTCGATACCCGTCCAAGCCAATCTCATCATCGAGCTTTGCTCGAAGTAGGCCTTGCCCGGAAGCGGCCTGTCAGAAAGCAGCAAGCCCGAAAGCACGAAGCCCGAGAGCAAATCGTCAACGCGCACCCCCAACGCATGGTGCTTCGGAAGGCCTGGCGCGTGGCCGTTTGAAGCACCCCATCAAGGAGTCCCTGAAGATGCACGTTCGCTGGAGAGGTCTGGAACTGCCCGGAGTCGTCGTCGCCGACCGCAAGACGCTCACCCCCACCTACGGAAAGTTCACGGCTGAGCCGTTCGAGAGGGGCTTCGGCACCACGATCGGCAACAGCATTCGCCGCGTGCTCCTCTCGAGCCTCGAGGGCAGCGCCGTCACGCAGATCAAGATCGGCGGCGCCCTCCACGAGTTCACGACGATCAAGGGGGTCCTCGAGGACGTCACCGACATCGTGCTCGCCATGAAGAGCCTCGTCGTGAAGAACCACAGCGAGTCGACGCGGGTCCTGCGGGTCGAAAAGAGCACCAAGGGGCCGGTGACCGGAGGCGACATCCAGACCGACGAGGCCGTCGAGATCGTCAACAAGGACCTCGTGCTCGCAACGCTCACGGACGACGTGCCGTTCGAGATGGAGATGGTCGTCGAGAACGGCCGCGGTTACGTTCCCGCCGTGGAGCACAGCCCCGAGGCGCAGGAAATCGGGATCATCCCGATCGATGCGGTGTTCAGCCCCGTGACCCGGGTGCGTTACGACGTCGAGGAAACCCGTGTCGGCCAGAAGACCAACTACGACAAGCTCACGCTCGAAATCTGGACGAACGGCACCGTGACGCCCGACATGGCGCTCGTGGAGGCTGCCAAGATTCTTCGCAAGCACCTCAATCCGTTCGTGGCGTACACGGCCCCGGGCGAGGGCGTTCACCTGCCCGCCGCCGCGGACGTCTTTGCCATCGAAGCGCCGCTTTCGAGCCGCTTGGGCATGCTTGCCAGCGACTTGAAGCTGTCGCTGCGGGCCGCCAACTGCCTCAAGGAAGAGGGGATCAACACCCTTCGTGAGCTCGTCGGCAGGACCCGGGAGGAATTGCTCGAAGTCAGGAACTTCGGCGAGACGACCCTTCATGAGATCGAGACCAAGCTCCGGGAACTCGGGCTCGAACTGGGCATGCAGGTTCCCGAAGACGCGGCGGTCTGATCCGTTTCTTCGCCGGATCCGCCGGCCGATTCCACCCCCGCCCCACCCTCACACACCGATTCCAAGAGGAAATATCAATGCGACACCGTAGGAAAGGCCGCGTGCTCGGCCGCAGTCCGTCCCACCAGCGGGCCCTGTTGCGAAATCTCGCTTCTGCTCTTTTCCTGACGGAAAGGGAGGCGGAGGCGGACGAGCCCGGCCGGCCCAAGGTCGCCGGACGGATCGTGACCACCGTGCCGAAAGCGAAGGAAGTTCGTCCGCTCGTCGAGAAATGCATCACGATCGCCAAGCGGGGGCTCGCCGCGGCGGAGGCCGCGCGGCCGTTCGCCGCTCCAGGCGACCGCGACACCGCCGAGTGGAAGCGGTGGCGGACCAGCGATTCCTGGAAGAAATGGGCTGCCGCCATGTCGCCTGCCGTCACCGCACGGCGGCGGGTGGTGACCCTGCTGGGCGACAAGAAGGCGGCTCGGGTGCTCTTCGAGCGGGTGGCTCCCCGGTTCGCCGACAGGCCGGGCGGCTACACGCGGATCCTAAAGCTCGCCACCCCGCGGCTCGGCGACAACGGGCCACGGGCGATCCTGGAACTCGTCTCCGGCGAGGCCGTGACCGCTGCTCCGGCGCCGAAAATCGAGTCCAGGAAGCGGTGAGATCCGCTCGCCCGCTGGATTCTCGCTGACGGGATCCTCGGGCGATTCATCCTCGCGGAGTGCGGAGATCCTCTCGGATTGGGTTCGTGCACGCCACCCTCCGTCGGGCGAACGTGGATCGCCCGTGACTCGGGCGGTCCTTCCCGGGGGCGGGAGCCGTTTCGGGGTCGGGAATAGCCGAGGCCGCGTTCCGCGAATGAAGCTTCGCGGTACAATTCGATGATTGGTGCAGGTGGGATCGATTCTCCCCGATGGAATTCGTCCATGAGCATCTGCGAGGGGCCGCCGAAGATCGCCGAAAAGCCCGTGGTCTCGCCCGGTTTTCCAGGGCTCTTTTCTGAGACCCTGCAGGTCGTTCTTCAATGGCCCTCGGGCTGCGTGCGAAAACGGTTCTCCGTCCGGAGAAACCGCCAATTCAAGGCCGGGCGACGATTCGCCTCGCTCGCGGCCCTCTCGTTTGGTGTCTTCTTCGGCCTTGCCTCAGCCGCCGTTGCCGCGCCGGAGGACTTCGGCATCCCGCAGGTCCGGACCATCAACGAACTGGTGTCGGCGGGATGGCAGGCCGCGGGCGTGAGCCCCTCGTCGGCTGCGACCGACGGCGAGTGGTGTCGCCGAGTCCACCTGGACGTGATCGGCCGGATTCCGTCGCTCGAGGAGTTGAGGGCCTTTTTGGGCGATTCCACGAAGTCGAAGCGTCTCGCACTCGTCGAGCGATTGCTCGGCAAGGAGTACGAAGACGAGTACGCACGGCACTGGACCGACGTCTGGACCACCATCTTGATCGGCAAGGACGTCGAGAACGCGATGGTCAGCAGGCCGGGCATGCGGCAGTATCTGCGGCGGGCCTTCGAGAAAAACATCCCCTACGACCGATTCGTGACGGAACTCGTCACCGCGACGGGCGTGAACGCGCCGGGCGCCGAGGGCTTCAACGGAGCCACGAACTTCCTCACCGGAAAACTGGATGAAAACGGGGTCCAGGCCGCCGCCAGGACGGCCCAGGTGTTCCTGGGGCTCCAGGTGCAGTGCACGCAGTGCCACAACCATCCCTTCAACAAGGGCAAGCAGAACCAGTTCTGGGAATTCAACGCCTTCTTCCGCCAGACCCGGGCCCTGAGACGATTCGAGGGGGGGATGTACGTTCGCTCGGTCGAACTCGCCGACGAGGACTTCGCCGGCGAGGCGGGCAATCCTGAGGAGGCGGAACTCTTCTACGAACTTCGCAACGGCATCAAGAAGGTGGCTTTCCCGGTGTTCATCGACGGCACGGCGATCTCGAAGAGCGGCTACCTGCCGGGCAAGCTCGAAGATGGCAGTGCGTACGGCGTCAATCGCCGCAAGGAGCTGGCGTCGATGATCGTCGCCAGCCCCCTGCTGGCGAAGGCGATCGTCAACCGCTTCTGGGGCTTCTTCCTGGGCTATGGCTTCACGAAGCCGGTCGACGATCTCGGCGACCACAACGAACCCTCACACCCCGAGCTGCTCGACACGCTCTCGAGGCAGTTTCGCGAGCAGAGCTTCGACATGAAGACGCTCACGAAGTGGATCGTGCTCTCGCAGCCCTATGCGCTTTCCAGCAAGACGACGGCCGGGAACGCCAAGGACGATCCCTCGCTCGGGGAGAAGCCTGCCTTCAGCCATTTCTACCTGCGGCAGATGACGGCCGAGCAGCTCTACGACTCGCTGCTCACGGCCACGCGGGCCGACCGCGTCGGCGGCGGAGGCGAGTCGGCGGCGAAGAAGAAGGACGCCTGGCTCTCGCAGTTCGTGATTGCGTTCGGCACCGACGAGGGGGACGAGGCGACGACCTTCAACGGCTCGATACCCCAGGTGCTGATGATGTTCAACGGCGAGCTCATCAAGACCGCCATCGGCGCGGGCAAGGGTGGCTTTCTCGACTCGGTGGCGAGTTCGGGGGTCTCCAACGCCGATAAGATCAATTCCCTCTACCTCGCGGCCCTTGCTCGTCGACCGACCGCACGGGAAGTGGACGTCGCAAACGCCCTGATGATCGCCAAGAACGGAAACGCGATCGCGGCCCTCCAGGACGTCTGGTGGGCGGTGCTCAACTCGAACGAATTCATCCTCAACCATTGATTGCGTTCGAGGAGGGATGAACGATACTTCGAAAAGACGATGCTTCAGAAAGAATCGTCGACGGCAGGAACGTCGAACAGGAACCCACAGGAGGCCCACGTCATGTCGATCGACTTCGGGATCCCTCGCGGAATGAATCGCCGTCACTTCCTGTCCCACATGGCGGGCGCGGCCGCCCTGGCCGGGCCGGCGACGGCCTTCACGAACACGATCCTCGCCAACGCTTCGGACATGACGAAGCGACACAAGTCGGCGATCCTGCTCTGGATGGGAGGCGGTCCGAGCACGATGGACATCTGGGACCTGAAGCCGGGAGCGCCGACCGGCGGTGAGTTCAAGCAGATTTCCACGAGTGCCGACGGGGTGGCCATTTCCGAGCACATGCCGCTCATGGCGAAGCAGATGCACCACATGGCGATCGTGCGGTCGATGAGCACCCGCGAGGCCGACCACATGCGGGGCCGCTACTACATGCACACCGGCTACGTGCCGAACCCCAACGTCGAGCACCCGGGCTATGGGTCGGTGATCGCCCACGAGTTGGCCGGCCGGGTTCCCGATCTCGAGATCCCCCCGTTCGTGTCGGTGGGCGGCGGGAGCGTCGGGCCGGGCTTCCTCGGGATGACGTGGGCCCCCTTCACGGTCGATTCCAACGGCAACATCCGCAACCTCGACATGGGCCTCGATCCTGCAAGGCTCGCGCAGCGGCTCGAGATGCTCGGCACCGTCGAGAAGAGGTTCATCAGCGAGAAGCGAGGCGGGGCGGCGGCCGACCACATGAAGGTCGTCGAACGCACCGTCCGTCTCATGACGAGCCGGCAGATGGAGGCCTTCAAGGTCTCGAAGGAGCCGGCGGAAGTGCTCGAGAAGTATGGCACCTCGGGCTTTGGCCGGGGCTGTCTGCTGGCCCGCAGGCTCGTCGAGGCGGGCGTTCCGTTCATCGAGGTCGACCTCGGCGGCTGGGACAACCACTCCGGCATCTTCCCGACCCTCAGGAACACGAAGCTGCCCGAACTCGACAAGGCGATGAGCGCGCTCGTTTCGGACCTTGCCGACCGCGGCCTGCTCGAAGACACGGCGATCATCTGGATGGGAGAGTTCAGCCGCACGCCCAACATCAACGGCGGCGGCGGCCGCGACCATTGGGCCCGCAGTTGGAGCGTGGTGGTCGGCGGGGCCGGCTTCAAGCGGGGCGTGGTGGTCGGCGCGACGAGCGACGACGGCAAGGAGGTCGCCACCGAGCCGTATACATCGCAGGACATCATGGCGAGCGTGCTGAAGTCGCTCGGCATCGGGCTCGAGACGACCTTCATGGCCAAGAACGGCCGACCGATGAAGATCGCCAACTCGGGCAAGGTGATCACGGAACTGTTCGCCTGAGCCTGCGTCGGGGGTGAGGGTTCGGGGCCGCCCGTGTCGTTCGAGCGACCCCGCCCGTCGCCGGACGCTCGCTGCGGACATCCTGTCCTCCGCTCGCTCGGATGCCGACTCCCGGGCACGGGCAGCCCCTCACGGTCAACTCTGGTCAGCGCTGCTGGTTCGGGGCCGCCCGTGCCCCTGGCCGGACGTTCGCTTCGGTCCTCCGGACCTT
>CAZPEM010000029.1:25364-27203 GCA_964585575.1 uncultured Chitinophagaceae bacterium | reverse complement strand
GCGAACGACGTCGCCAGGGAGTTGTCGTCGTTCTTCACGCGGACTCTCCCGAGGAAGTTGACGTTGCTGTAAGGAGAGGCCAGTCCGTTCCAGCCGTTCACGAGGCCGGCGTCGAACTCCACGTTTTCGGTCGCGTTCCAGCTGACGAGCCCGCCCCAGTGGGTGAACGGGCCGGCGAACTGGTAGCTGTAGCTTTTGAAGTAGAAGAAGTTGCCGACGGCAGGCACTCCCTCGTAGCCCACGATCGTGTAGAAGTGGCCGAGCTTGAGCGACAGATCCTGGTTGCCGACCTCCGCATAGAGCTGCGGGATCGCGAGGCCGTAATACTCGCCGCTGTTCCAGTCCCTGGGCCCTGGGTTCGTCTCCCAGCCGAGCGACATCGCGAGCGGGAAATCCTCGCCGTAGAGCAGGTCGACCCGGGCCCCGACACCCGTAGAGCCGTCGGTGGGGAGCGTCCGCTCGCCGACGAGGTAGACCTGGTTCATCATCGGCTCGTTGGCGCGGTCGACGGCGTTGTAGGGCCCGTTGAACTTGCTGGCCGGCACGCCGAAGTTGCCCACGAACCCGCCATCGAGCCAGCCATACACACCGCCCCGGTCCGATTCTCCGAAGAGGAACCAGTCCTGGCCGGACGGGATCACGCCGGTCATCACCTCGTCGTTGAGCACCGGGTCGAAGGCCTCGAACGAGCCCACCTGCCCCGGACTGCCGACGAAGCCCCGCTCCTGGCCGACTGCGGCGACGGCGTTCAAAAAAAGGATCGCCAGGGCTGCCGCACCCGACGCGGCCACGCGTGCCAATTTCACCACCGTTGGTTCCTCCGCCGTTTTCGAGGTCGCAGTCGGTATCGGCGACCGGAAGCGAGCGACCGTGAAGGTGCCTGCTGTCGGAGAAAGAATCCCGGTTTGCTTCGTCACCCCCCGCGATCCGGATTCATGGGCTGCTTTATCGGGCTTTCCGGCGTGTTTCGCAGGATTTCGCAGCTTCAATGCGATCGGCGACAGAATGGTCGCTTGTGGACGGGACGCTGTGAAAAAACCGATACCAGCCATTTTTTGGAAGGCAGGTAGTCGCCGGTTGCCCGGAGTCCCTCGGCGAATCTATCTTGGGCGGTTGTGATCACATTCAATGACTTCGACGCGTGGGGGGAAGCGGTCAGCGGTGCGAGCCTTCGTCTCGCCTGCGACGCCGTCGAGACGCCCTCATGGACGCTGGGGATTCTCGACCTCGGGGGGGTCGTGCTCCAGATCGCCTCGGAAGGGGGCGGCAACGTCTGTTACGGCGGCAACACACATGCCGGTCCGCTCCTCTTCGTGCCGCTGTCGCTCGCACACGAGCACGTCGTCAACGGTGAGCCGCTCGACGACGACTCGGTGTTCGCCATTCCCCGCAACGCCGACTTCAGCATCCGCGTGCGACGCAAGGCCCATTCCTGGTGTTCGATCGCGCTGGCGTCCGACGCCGCGGTGCCGGGTGGGAAGGCGATGGCCGGGAGCGAGAGGATGGCCTGCCGAGCGGGGTCGGTGCGGAGGCTCCGCAGCCTCGCTCGCTCGATGGCATCCTCGCTGCTCGAAATGCCCGCGGGAACGGCGGCCCACCGGGCGGCAGGGGCGGAGCTTTCACGCGCGGCCGTCGGCTGCCTTACCGACGCGGTGCCGCCGCGGACCGCTTCGGTGGGGCGGCCCCGCATCGATCGCCGGATGATCGTCCGGAGTTCGATGGAGGCGATCGACGCGGCGACGGCGCTGCCGACGGCCGCCGATCTCGCCCGCCATGCGGGCGTCAACGGCCGCACGCTGCTACGGGCCTTCCAGGAAACCTACGGCATGCCGCCGAAGC
>CAZPEM010000029.1:7025-25264 GCA_964585575.1 uncultured Chitinophagaceae bacterium | reverse complement strand
GTTCGCCGGCCGCTACCGAAAGCACTTCGGCGAACTGCCCTCCGCAACGCTCAAGGGGGCCCGGGCCTGATCGGGGGCTCGCCCGCTGGAGGCCGCTTGACCAGTCACTGAAATGCAGAAATACTGCATTTATGAAAACCACCATCACGGTCACGAGCCGAGGAGTCGTTACGCTGCCGCTGGGGCTGCGAAAGGCGCTCGGCATCAAGGCGGACGACACCTTGATCGCGGAGACCACACCCGATGGGCTGCTCCTGCGGCCGGCCGTCACGTTGCCCGTCGAGATCTACACCGACCGTCGGATTCGCGAGTTCGACGAAGCCGAGGGTGAGTTGGCACGGGCCATGCGTTCCCCTTCGACCGCATCGTCACGGCGAAAGCGGCGCGGATGACCCGCGCGATGCGGATCTTTCTCGACGCCAACATACTGTTCTCGGCGGTGAAGAGCGACGGCGCGATTCAATCGCTCGTCGAGCGACTCCTCGGCGAGGGATGCGAGTGCTGGGTGGACGGGTACGTCGTGGAGGAAGCCCGCCGCAACATCATCGCAAAGGCCCCCGGACGCTTGCGGCAGTTCGCCGACTTGCTTTCACGGCTGAGCGTTGCCACCGTCGTTCCGTCGATCAGCGGGGCGGAGCCTCATGGCCTGCCGGAGAAGGACCGCATCGTCATGGCCGCGGCGGCAGCGCTCGGGTGCGATGCCCTGGTCACGGGCGATCGCACGCATTTCGGGAAGCTCTACGGCCGACGGGTCGCCGGCGTCCGTATCCACTCGCCGCGATCGCTCTTCGAGGCGATTTTCCCCGGATAGTGTTTCCCGGGATCGTGATTCGGCGGCGCAGGCCCGGCCGGATCAGCGACCCGATCCCGCCGTCGCGGTGACCGCCTCCATGACGCGGTTGAGGTTGAAGCTGCCGGGCTTCTGCCGCGGCGGAAACTCCTTGAAGCTCTGCAGCCACTCGCCCACGTACGCCGAGGCGGGGGCGATCGCGAACATGTGCTCGAGATACCACCGCTGGTAGTCCATGCCGATCTCCTGCGCGAGTTCGAAAGGATCCATGCGGAGGTTCACGAGCGTGGGCGCCCGCAGCTCGACGAACGGCTGCTGCCAGACACGCATGCCGTGGGCCCGCTGCTCGAGGAAGGTCACCTTCCAGTTCTCGTACCGCAGGGCGGCCACGCTGCCGTCGTCGGTCCAGTAGATGAAGTCCTTGCGGGGCCAGGGGGCCTCGCCGCGGAGGGCCGGCCCGAGATCGTAGCCGTCGAGGTGCACCTTGTAGCTTTGGTCGCCGATGCGGCGGCCCTTCTTGAGGTCCTCCTTGGCGGTCGTGTCGCCGGCCGCGGCGCAGAGTGTCGTGAGCATGTCCTCGTGGGCGCCGATGTCGTTGATCACCGTGCCCGGCTTGATGGCGCCCGGCCAGCGGATCGCGCAGGGCACGCGATAGCCCCCTTCCCACTGGGTGTTTTTCTCGCCGCGAAACATCGTCGTGCCGCCGTCGGGCCAGGTGAACGCCTCGGCGCCGTTGTCGGTCGAGTACATCACGATCGTGTTCTCGGCGAGGCCGAGCTGTTCGAGCTTGGCGAGCACCTGGCCCACCTGGCGGTCGTGCTCGACCATGCCGTCGGCGTAGATCCCGAGCCCGCTCTTTCCCTTCACGCCCTCCTTGAGGTGCGTGAAGATGTGCATCTTCGTGGAGTTCCACCAGATGAAGAACGGCTTGTCGGCCTGCTTCGCCTTCTCCATGAAGGCGAACGTTTTGTCGTTCACCTCCTCATCGATCGTCTCCATCCGCTTTCTCGTGAGCGGTCCGGTGTCGGTGATCCTGCCGTCCGCGAACGAGTGGATCACGCCCCGCGGGCCGAACCGCTTCTTGAACTCGGGGCTCTTCGGGTAATCGGGGTGCTCCGGCTCCTCCTCGGCGTTGAGGTGGTAGAGGTTGCCGTAGAACTCGTCGAAGCCGTGGTTCGTCGGGAGCATGTCGTCCCGGTCACCGAGGTGGTTCTTGCCGAACTGTCCGGTCATGTAGCCCCGCGCCTTCAGGAGCGTGGCGATCGTGGGGTCTTCCTTCTTCATCCCCTCCGGCGCCCCCGGCAGGCCGACCTTCGTGAGACCCGTGCGGATCGGCGACTGCCCGGTGATGAACGCGGCGCGGCCGGCGGTGCAGCTCTGCTGGCCGTACCAGTCGGTGAAGAGGGCCCCCTCGCGGGCGATCCGGTCGATGTTGGGCGTCTTGTAGCCCATCATGCCGAGGTTGTAGGCCCCGACGTTGAACTGGCCGATGTCGTCGCCCCAGATCACGAGGATGTTGGGTTTCTTCGCGGGTTCCGCAGCGAAGGCGGGCGGGGTCGGGGCGAGCGCCGCGAGCGCGGCCGCGACGGCGACGATCAGGGGGGCGGAGTGGGGAGCGCAGCGGCGGTGGGTGGGCATGAAACGGGAGCCTCCTGGGAAAGAACGAGATGGATCAGTAGACACCAGCCGACGATCCCTTCAATGCACATTCCGCCAGAATGACAGAGCCCATGACAGAGCCTATGACAGAGATTGCGGCTTGGTTCGACTTCACCGCCGCATACGATGTTCTCACCGCGATCGAAGGGCGACGCTTCGCGCAGCGAAGGAGCAGCCGATGGCCGAGACGGGCGAGGAGGATGTGTCGCTGCGAAGGCGGACGGGCGCGATCGTGCAGCTCGACGCGACGCGGGCCCGCAGGCTCGTGGCGGCGTTCACGAGGCCGATCGTGGCGACCGACGAAGGTCTCTCCCGGGCCGGGGACGACGCGATCGGCTCCGGCGCCTACGGCTGGGTGACGCTCGACCGGCCCGAGGCCGACGCCCCGGCCGGCGTCCTCGGCCATTACAAGACGCATCTCTACCTGCACGGCCTGGTTCACCTGCCCCTCTCGGTCGCCCGCCAGCTCGTCCTGCACCGGGGCCATCTCTACCTCGACCGGCTCACCTACCTCACCGACGCGGTGGCCGCCGAGCTGGCGCGGCATCCCGGCGGCGGCCTGTCGCTCAACAATCTCCGCCAGCTCTCGACGACGGCGGCCCGGTCGCTCGGCCGTCACGAGGGAGAGCTCTCCTTCGAGCGGCTGCGAAGACTCTCCCCCGAGGCCGCGAGGGGCCTCGCGCGGCATGCGAGCGACCTCTATCTCGCGGGCCTCGTGCGGGTGCCCTCGCGGGTCGCCGCGGCCCTTGCGATGCACCGCGGCAACCTCACGCTCGAAGGCTGCGATCGGCTCTCCGGCCGTGCGGCAAGGCACCTCGCGCGGTATCGGGGCGAGCTTCACCTGCACGGCCTGGCGTCGATTTCCGACGCGGTGGCCGGGGCGTTCGGTAGCCGCGAGGGGCATCTCTGCCTCAAGAAGCTGCGTCGGCTCTCGCCGAGGCAGGCGGAGCATCTCGCCGCGCACCGCGGGCCGCTTCTCTTTCGCGAGCTCGAACTCGACGAGCCGGTGGCCGAATGGCTCGGCTGCCACGAGGGATCCCTCGTGATTCGCGTGGACGACGGGATACCGCTCGCGACGCTCGTCGCGCTTGCACAGCACCGCGGGCCGCTCGAGATCGGCGGCCTTCATTCGCTCGACGTCGCCCGTGCCGAGTTGCTCGCGGCCCGGCCCTGCCGCCGTGGCACGGCCGGACTCAACGGGCTTGGTCTCAGCGGCGTGACCCGTATCTCGCCCGCCGTCGCCGCGATCCTCGCCACGTATGCTGCGGGCGAACTATCGCTCTCGGGGCTCGAGTCGCTCGGCGAGGACGTGGCGAGGGCGGTCGTGAAGCATCCGCTGCTCTCGCTCGACCGGGTCAAGCGGCTCAGCGATCCGGTCGCGCGGATCCTCGCCTCGCACTCGGGCGTGTCGCTGTCGCTGCGGAGCCTCGAGTCGGCGAGCCCGTCGGCGATCGCGGCATTGCGCGACAATCCCGGCGTCCATCTGCCGCGACGGTTCCTCGAGACGGCGGCCGGTGGCCGTCACTGACGCGGCGGCGGGCCGCCGGCCATGCCGGGATGGGCGGGGCCGACGGGAGGTCCGGGAACCTCGCAGGGGTGAAACGCCGCCCAGACAGGGTTGTGGTCGGAGACCTCGAGGGCCGCCTCGAGCGGCAGTCCGAAGTGGCTCTGGAGGTCGAAGACGCCCCAGGCCCCGAGATACTCGCGTGTGGCCGAGCGGGTGAAGACGAGGTTGTCGTAGGTCTTCGTGCGGCGGGTGTTGGTCGTGACGCCGGAAACGGCCCAGCCGACGTTCGGGATCCGCTGAAACGATCGAAACTCCGGCGGGCCGGCGTTGAGGTCGCCGAGCAGGATGACGTCGTCCTCGTCGGGCCGGGCCCGCTGCATGCCGAGGAAGACGTCGGTGAGCGCCTCGAGCTCCTGTGGCACCTCGTCGGGGTCGGTGTGGATGTTGACGAGCCAGAAGGTGAAGGCCATCTGCTGCGGGATCACCTTCGTGCGGAAGCGGGCGTGCATCGGCGGGCGGTGGAGCCGGCCGCCGGGATCGGGCACGATCCCGACCGACGCCACGTCGACCTCGATCCGGTCGGTGTCGTAGACGAACGTGTACTGCTCCTTGCTCACGGTGCGTCCCTGCCGCGGCCCGATGACCCAGTGGTAGCGGCCGCCGTCGGCGTTCACGTGGCGGACGAATTCCGGCACGATCGAGTCGGACTTCGCCCGCACCTCCTGGATCGCGACGATGTCGAAGTTGCGGACGACCCGCGCGAGCAGCTCGACGACCTGCGGCTTGCCCATCTTCGATTCGCCGAAGACCTGGATGTTGAAGCTCGCGATGAGCACCGCATCCCACGGCTTCACCGGCCCGGCGATGGCGACGCCGCGAATTGAGATCGCGAGGATGAAGACCGCGATCCCGCTCCGCAGGCATGCCGCCCGCGGACAAAGCGAGACCGATGGCGTGAACCTCCCCCGGAAACCCAGCGGCGCACCTCTGGCGACGGCCGTGCGGACCCGCAGGAGATATCGGCCGTCGGCTCAGGCCGGGCCGATCTTTTCAATCGCCCAGGCGGCCCGCCTGCGGACCGCTTCGTCCTTCGATTGGAGGCAGGCCGTCATCGCCGGCACCGCAGATTTCGCCGCCTGCCCAGCCCGCCCGAGAAGCGTGATCGCCCAATAGGCCGCAAGCGGATTCTCCGACGCGGCGAGGCCCCCAAGCGCCGGGATCGACGCCTCCGGCGGAGCCCCGAGCCCCTCGAGCGCCGCGACCACCCATTCCCTGACCTGCTCGTCGGCGTCGGTGCACGCGCGGACCAGATCGACCGCCGCCGGTGCGGCGTCCTCCGCCATGTGGCAGATCCGCTCGGCCGCATCGAGGCGGGTCGCCGGGTCGCCCGACCGTAGGAGCTCGACGAGATTCGCGATCGTCATGGGTGTTCTCCCGGGTCAGCCGGCCTTGCGGACGAAGCGGTAGCCGGTGCCGCGGACGGAGAGGAAGTGCACGGGCCGCGACGGATCCTTCTCGAAGTACTTCCGCAGGTTGAGCATGAAGGTGTCCACCGTCCGCGTCGCCGGCGAGTGCGTCATGCCCCAGACCTTCTCGAGCAGCTCCGTCCGCGACACTACCACCCCCTCGTGCTCGACGAGGTACTTCAGGAGCTTCATCTCGAGGTTCGTGAGCCGCACGGGCTTGTCGCCCGACTTGGCCTCCCAGGTGTCGAAGTTCACCTCGCAGTCGCCGAACCGGCAGACCGCCTCTTCGCGGCCGTCGGATGGCTCGGCATTGCCGCTCGTGGCCGGCTGGCCGCGGCCCCGCCTGGTGACGAGGCTTCGCACGATCGAGATCAATTCGTCGATGTCGAAGGGCTTCTGGAGGTAGATGTCGGTGCCGGAGTCGAACCCGCGGATGCGGTCTTCCACGAGCGTGCGGGCGGTGAGCATCACGATCGGCACGGCATCACCCTTCGCCCGGATCGCCTCGCAGACGGCGTAGCCGCTCATGCCGGGGAGCATGATGTCGAGCACGACCAGGTCGATCGGCGGGGCGGCGGAGGCGACCGACTCGATCGCGGCCTGCCCGTCGCCGACGGTGGTGACGGTGAAGCCCTCGGCCTCGAGGTTGAACTTGATCCCGATCGCGAGGTGCTCTTCGTCTTCGACGACGAGGACGTGTGGCATGGCAGCTTCACCGCTTCGCGTAGCCGTGGGCGAGGAACCAGTCCCAGGTGTCGGCGACGGTCCGCTCGATCGGCCTGACGGCGTAGTTGAGCTCCGACCGTGCCCGGTCGAAGCGGAAGTTGTGTCGCAGCATCGACATGGCGGTCGCGGCGGAGTTCACCGGTCCTTCGCGGCCGGTGACCGCGGCGAGAAGGTCGCCGAAGCGGCCCGCCGCCCTCACGATCCGCGGCGGCGCGTCGCGAAGCGGTGGCCTGCGGCCGGTCACCTTCGCGAAGATCCTCCAGGCGTCGCCGTAGGAGAGCGGATGGCCGCCGAGGATGTAGCGGCGGCCCGTGACCCCGAGCGCCATAGCCGAGAGGATTCCCGCGGCCACGTCGCGGACGTCGGCGAAGTCGTTCGAGCCGGGCGGCGCGAAGAGCCCGCGGCCCGCCGCGACCTCCAGCAGCATCCTCCCGCTCGAAGGCTTCCAGTCCCAGGGGCCGAGCATGTAGACGGGATTCACGATCACGGCGTCGAGTCCGCGTTCGACCTCGTCGAGCACGGCCCGCTCCGCCTCCCGCTTCGTGAAGACGTAGGGACAGTCCACCATGCCTCCGGGAGGAGTCTCCTCGTCGCCGGGCCCGCCGTCGTCGGGGATGCCGAGGGCATCGACGCTCGAGACGTGCACGAGCCTCGCGCCCTCGCGGCGACAGGCCTCGGCGACGAGCCGTGTCCCCTCGACGTTCACCCGCCGCATCGCATGGAGATTGCGCCAGCCGACGTGGACCATCGCGGCGGAGTGGACGACGATCTTGGCGCCGGCCACGGCCCGTCGCACGGCGTCGGCATCGGTCACGTCGCCAGTGGCCCGCTCGATCGCGAGCCCCTCGACCGCCTTCCCCTGCAGGCCCGTGCGGCCGCGGACGACCGCCCGCACCGTGCGTCCGGCCTCGAGGAGCATGCGGATGACGTTGTTGCCGACGAGCCCCGTGCCCCCGGTCACGAGGACGTCGACGGCCGCGGTGGTTCCGGAGGTTTCGTTCATGTCGTTTTCGGTTGACGCGGGACGCGTCGGGCCTTGATGATACGAAAAGAGTCGAACAAGGCATCAGGAAGCCCCATTCGTGCAACCAGTGGTCGTGCGGCCGGTCGAAACCCGCTCCGAGCAGAGGCGGTTCATCCGGTTCGCCTGGCGGATCTACCGCGGAAATCCCCACTGGGTGCCGCCGCTCGTCCACGCCCAGAAGCAGCTCCTCGGGTTCCGGCCACACCCCTTCTACGAGCAGGCGGAGGCCCGGTCGTTCCTGGCGACCCGCGGCGGCACCGACGTCGGCAGGATCACGGCCATCGTCAACCGGGCCCACAACGCCCTCCATGAGGAGAAGCGGGGCTTCTTCGGCTTCTTCGAATGCGACGACGACTCGGAGGCCGCCAAGGCGCTCTTCGACGCGGCGAGGAACTGGCTCCACGCCAAGGGCATGACGTGCGTCCGTGGTCCGGCCAATCCTTCGCTCAACTACGAGGCGGGCCTCCTCGTCGACGCCTTCGACAAGCCGCCGTCGTTCATGATGACCTACAACCCTCCCTACTACGCCCGCCTCGTGGAGGAGAACGGCTTCGTGAAGGTGCAGGACATGTACGCCTTCTGGGGCGAGCTGTCGATGCTCGAGACGCTCGACCCGAAGCTCCAATCGATGACCGAGAGCATTCGCGAGCGTTTCGGGGTGGTGATCCGCACGCTCGACAAGAAGCGGTTCGAGGAGGGGGTGAAGCTCTTCTTCGAGACCTACAACGCGAGCCTGCCCGGCACCTGGGGCTTCGTGCCCTTCACGAAGAAGGAGATCGCCCACCTCGCCGCGGAGCTGAAGCACCTCATCGTGCCGGAGCTCGCGCTCGTGGCCGAGGTCGAGGGGAAGCCGGTCGGCACGACCTTCTCCCTGCTCGACTACAACCCGCGGATCCGGGCGATCGACGGCCGCCTGTTTCCGTTCGGGTTTCTGCGGCTCCTCTGGAACCGTCGGGCGATCAAGAACATGCGGGCGATGACGGCCAACGTCGTGCCGGAGTTTCAGGCGTGGGGGATCGGACTCGTGCTCCTGAGCGGGCTCGTGAAGCCGCTCGAGGAATGGGGCATGAAGGAAGTCGAGTTCTCGTGGGTGCTCGAGAGCAACCACCTCTCACGGAAGAGCCTCGAACGCGGCGGCGCGATCCGCACGAAGACCTACCGCATGTACCAGGACGACCCGCCTACCGGCCTCGCCGGAGGATGACTCCGCCCGTGCCGCCACTCCTGATTGCACTGGTGGCTCTGCTCCGTGACGGCGTGTTGTAGTAGGGCCAGACGCGGCGGCCCTCCCGCTGGGCCCGCTCCCACTGCATGGCGCCGTAGTTCACGCCGGAGAGGTTGAAGCTCGAGTAGGGGTTGCGGGGTCGGGCCTCGGCCCGCGACGCGAGGCCGGTGCCGAGGAGCATCGCGATCGCGACCGCCGCGCCGCCGCCGAAAAGAACCGTTCGAACCGCCGACTTCGCCGCCTGCATGGGTGCATCCGCTTTCGAGGAGAGGGGGACCGACCGCTCACGGTCAATCCTACGCCGCGATCCCGACGCCGGTTCGCCGCGGATTTTCGGGGGGATTTGCCCTAGGGCCGGTCCCGGAACGGTTGGTACCGTCCCGGCGGTTTTTTCACTGGGTTTTTTCCATGCGCCTCCGCATCACCGCCATCGCTGTCGCCGCGGCCGCCTGCCTCGCAGGCGTCGTCGTCACCGCGGCCGGCTGCGGCCACACCCGGTGGAGCGACTCGAAGCGGACGGCCACCGAGCAACTGCTCGTGTCCGACGCGATCGAGCGGGCGGTCGAGAAGGTCGATCTCCGGCCGCTCGCCGGGCGGAAGGTGTTCCTTGACACGGCCTTCATGGACGACACCAACGATCAGCACTACCTCACGAGCGTCCTGCGGCACCAGCTGCTCGCATCGGGCTGCCGGATCGCGGCGAAGGTCGAGGATGCCGAAGTGGTGGTCGAGGCCCGCGCCGGAGCGATCGGCACCGACCGCACCGGAGTGCTCGTGGGAGTGCCCGCGACGAGCGTCGAATTCGCCGGTCACGGCACGACGATTCCCGAGCTGTCCGTCCTCAAGCGGACCGACCAGCGGGGCGTCGCGAAGATCAGCCTCTTCGCCTACTACCGCGAGAGCGGGCTGGCGGTCTGGCAGAGCGGCGAGGAGAACGTCGCCAGCCACGCCCGCGACCGTTGGTTCTTCGGCGCGGGCCCGTTCCAGGATGGCGAGATCTACGACGAGGTCGACTTCGCGGGCGAGCGGCCCGACACCGACTGGTTCAAGCCGATGGAGAAGAAGCCGGCGGAGATCGCGGGCACCGTGGACCTCACGAAGCCGTTCATCTACGCCAGCGTGCCCGACCCGACGAAGCCCGCGGCCACCACCGCCGATGGGCGTCCCGCCGATCTGCCGCCCGTGCGGTGAAGCTATCGAACGCCCGCTACGCGGCCCGCTCGCCGACCGGTTCCCGGCGCCGCCTTGCGAACCACTCCGCGTCGAGCACGGCGAGGGCCACGCGATCCTCGAGGTTGGGGCGGAAGATCACGAGCAGGAGCATCGGCAGATACCACGCCATGAAGAGGCCGCCGTTGTGGGCCTTCCAGAACTGGCTGCCGAGCAGCACCGCCGCCGTGCAACTCATGAGCGTGCCGAGGTTCTTGTGGGCCGGCCAGATCGCCATGGTCGTGATCATGGCAAGGAACGCGGCGAGCACCGGCAGGCGGAAAACCGCATCGTTGCTCGGCAGGGCCCAGAATCCCTCGAGCGACACGGCGCTCGGGAAGATCCAGCCGAACATCTGCCGCAACTGGCCGATGAACACCGTGAAGTCGGGGGACGTGATCCAGAGGCCCGCCACGAGCGCCAGGAGCGTCGCCGACACGCCGAGGGCGAACCGGCGGATTCCCCGCTCCCAGTAGAAGCTGCACCAGAGCGGCAGCAGGAAGACGGGGTAGTAGATCGTTCCCATCGCGAGGCCGATCAGGGCGCCCGAGATGAGCGGCCGGCGGTAGGCCGCCACGGCCCACGTGATGAGGGCCCCCGGCAGGGCGTGGTCCACTCGGCCGGTCATGATCGCCGTGTAGGGCAGCAGCAGGTAGAGCACGGCTGCGGCGATCCCCAGCCGCGGGTTCTCGAAATGGAGCCAGCCGATCAGCACCGTCCCGGCCACGATCGCCAGTTGGGACACGATCGCCATGATCCTGGCCGCCGCCTCGTGCCGCTCGCGGCGGGCCGAATCGCCCGTCGCGACCTCCACCGTGCCGTCGGCGTCGGGGGCGAAGATCCGCTGGGTCGATATCTTCGGCAGCAGGAAAAGCAGCGGATAGCCCGGGCCGAGCCGCGCGAGCTGATCGGCGTCGACATCGGCCTCCCTCGCCTGGAGCTTGTCGGCGGTCGCCGCCCCCGCCACGTCGTCTCGCTGCGGCCGCGTGCTGAGCACGTTCGCCATCAGGAAGAACAGGAGCGCCGCCCCGAGGAAGAGCAGACCGCCGCTGGTGAGGTTGGGCTCGAGGAGCGGCCGGCGGACCATGAGCGAATCGAACAGCATCCTCACCATGAAGAATCCGGTCACCACGAAAATCCAGACGAACCCGAGTTGCTGGGCGTCGGGCGACGCCTTGTAGCCCCCGTACTCGACGGCGAGCAGGCCCGGCGCCAGCAGCACGAGCCCGGCGAGATCGAGGTTCCGGACGCTCCAGAGGCGGCCGAACTTGAAGAACAGGCTGATCGCGAGAATCGACGACAGGTAGAACCATGTCGTCGGGTTCACGCGGTAGTAGTGGAAGAGGATGTCGCTCATCCGGTCGCGCCGGGGTCGGAATCAATCCCGGAAATCCGGGGCAACGTCACCCAAAAGCCTACGATCGCCGGCGGCCTTTGGAAAGCAACCCAGCCCTTCCGAGCCGCGCGGCGGGCCCGCGGGATCGCCAGCCTGGGGCGTATGGGCCGTGTTTTGCCGCTCAAAACGGCCAGATGAGCGGCGCGAGGAAGATCGTGATCGCCATCACGATCAGGTTGAGCGGGCCGCCAAACCGCAGGTAGTCGCTGAATTTGTAGCCGCCGGCGCCGTAGATCATGAGGTTCGTCTGGTAGCCCATCGGCGTCGCGAAGCCGCAGCTGGCGGCGATCGTGATCGCCATCACGAAGGGCATCGGGTTCACGCCGAGGTCCGCGGCGGTCTGCCAGGCGATCGGGAAGACGAGCACGGCCGCGGCGTTGTTGCTCATGAGCTCCGTGAAGAGCATCGCCACGAAGTAGATCGCGGCGAGCGCCGCATGGGGGCTGTCGCCCGCCAGCGAGATCGTGCCATGGGCCACCTGCTCGGCGAGGCCCGTCTTCTCCATCGCCCGGGCGAGGCCGAAGCTCGCGGCGATGAGCAGGAGCGACTCCCACTCGATCGACCGCCTGGCCTCCGTGGAGTTGATGCACCGCGTGGCCACGACGGCGGCCGCGGCGAACGTGGCGGCCGCGATCATCGGCACGAGCTCCATCGCCGCCGCGAGCACCATCGCCACGAGGATCGTGCAGGCGATCCAGGCCTGGTCATGCCGCGGCGGCGTCGAGCCCGTCACCTCGCTCACGAGGTAGAAATCGCGGCTCGACCGCTGCCGCTCGATGAACTGCGGGCTCGCCTCGAGCAGGAGCGTGTCGCCCGGCTCGAGCGCCACGTCGCCGATCTTCATGTTGAGCCGCTCGCCGTTCCTCGCGACGGCGATCACGACGGCGTCGTAGGCCGAGCGGAAGCGGCCCTCGCGGATCGTGCGACCGACGAGCGGGCAGGTGTTGGAGACGGCCGCCTCCACGAGCACCCGCTCGCTCCGCGGGTCGTCGAGCTTGAAGACCTGGTCGGTGGCCGGCCGCAGGCCGCGGATCTTCTGGAGCTCCACGACCGAATCGACCACGCCGACGAACACGAGCCTGTCGCCCTGTTCGAGCCGCTCGGTCGGGGCGACCGCGGCCATCACGTGCCCGCCGCGGTCGATCTCCATCAAAAACAGCCCCTCGAGCCCGCGGAGCCCCGCCTCCTCGATGGTGCGGCCGATGAGCGGGCTGCCCGGATCGACCACCATCTCCACGGAATATTGCCTCGGATCGTCGCTCTGGCTCATCGCGGGCCGACGGTTCTTCAGGAGCACGCGGCTTGCGGGAATGAGGTAGACGAATCCCGCGAGGAGCAGCGGCAGGCCGATCCAGGTGATGTCGAACATCCCGAGCGGCCGGCCGGTCTTCGTGGCGTAGAGGCCGCTCACGACGACGTTCGTGCTCGTGCCGATCAGGGTGCAGAGGCCGCCGAGCACGACCGCGCAGTTCATCGGCATGAGGAGCTTCGAGATGGCGAGCCGGTTCTTCTTCGCCCAACTGCGGATCGCCGGCACCATGAGGGCGACGATCGGCGTGTTGTTCATGAAGGCCGAGAGGATGGAGGGGGCCACCATCGTGCGGACCTGCGCGGAGGCGAGCGACTCCGGCCGGCCGAGGAAGCGGTCGACGATCGCCGCGAGCGCCCCCGTCCGCTCGACCGCGGCGGCCACGACGAAGAGCGCCGCCACCGTCAGCATTCCCTCGTTGCTCATCCCCTTGAAGGCCTCGTCGGGCGTGAGCACGCCGGCGGCGAGGAGCACGACGACGCCTGCGATCATCGCCATGTCGGGCGACCGCTGCACGAAGAGCAGCAAGACGAGCGTGACGACGACCACGACGGCCGTGAGGGCCGCCTGCCACTCGGGGGCGGTCTCGATCGCGAGGAGCGGTAGAGTGAGCAGCGATTCGATCATGCGGCCGTGCAATGGAGTCCGTTCGTGGATGGCGGTTTTCGGGCCGCCGGTCGCCTCGAGAGGATACCCTTTCGGCCGCCGGCGGGCCGCGCCGGTTTTAGCGGGGCTCCGGGGCGTCCTTCACGCAGCGAAACCCGATGTGGTTCGTGCCGCTGTCGACATCCCCCTTGCCGCGGCCCCCGGGACGGTAGCGGCGGCAGTAGACGTCGCTGCAGAGGTAGCTGCCCCCCTTCTGCACCCGCTTGGCGATGCCCGGCTCCTGCGGGTCGTGGCTCGAGGCCGGTCCCTTCGGGTTCTCGACGCCGTCGGTCTCGAACGCGTCGGGGCGGTACCAGTCGGCGCACCACTCCCAGACGTTCCCGGCCATGTCGAAGAGCCCGTAGGGGTTCGCGGGAAACGAGCCGACCGGCGCGGTGGCGGCGTGGCCGTCGGCCCGCGTGTTCTCCTGCGGAAACTTTCCCTGCCAGATATTCGTCTGCCAGGCGGGCTCGCCGGGCGCCGCGTCGCCCCAAGTGAAGGGCTTGCCGTCGACGCCGCCGCGGGCCGCCCGCTCCCACTCCGCTTCCGTCGGCAGCCGCTTGCCGGCCCACGCCGCGTAGGCCGTCGCGTCCTCGAAGGCCACGTGCACGACGGGGTGGTTCTCGCGATCCTGGATCGACGACTTCGGCCCCTCGGGGTGCTTCCAGCAGGCGCCCTTCACCCATCGCCACCAGCGGAGGTGGTCGTCGAGCGGCACGGCCTCCTCCGGCGGCGTGAAGACGACCGAGCCGGGCTCGAGCTTCGACTTCTCGACGCCCGGAAACTTCGCGGGGTCGATCGGCCGCTCGGCCACGGTGACGTAGCCGGTGGCCGCGACGAACGCCGCGAACTCCTTGTTGGTGACCTCCTTCGTGTCGATCCAGAAGCCGTTCACCTTCACCCGCCGCCGCGGCCGGGCGTCCTGAAACATTTCGTCGCCCATCGTGAACCAGCCGCCCGGGATCCACGCCATGCCTGCGGGAGAGGCTTCGACGGCCTGCGGTGGATCGCTCTCCGCGCCAGGCAGCCTCGTGCCAAGCAGGAAGAGCAGGCAGGCCATGGCGGCCAACACTCGGATGGAGAGGTACGACGGCATCGTGATTCCGTATGATACATGCCGCTCGATTCCTCCCGCATTCGCCATCACGTCATGACGCAGTCCGCAGAATCCGCTTCCGACCGCGCCCGGTTCACCGGCTACTACGAGGCGCCGAAGGCGCCATGGGACATCGGCCGTCCGCAGCGGCCGTTCGTCGAGGCGACGGAGCGGATCGTCGCGGCGGGGCAGGGGAGGCCGGCCCGCGTGCTCGATATCGGCTGCGGCACGGGCGACCTCGCGATCCACCTGGCGGGCAGTGGCTGCGAGGTGACGGGGATCGACTTTCTCGATGGTCCGATCGAGATCGCCCGCCGGAAGGCGAAGGCCGCGGGCGTCGAGGCGAACTTCCTCGTTATGGATGCCCTCGCCGTCGGCGAGATCCCGGAGCGGTTCGACGCCGTCACCGACTGCGGGCTCTTCCACGTCTTCGACGACGTGCGGCGGGCGGCCTACGTTTCGGCGCTTGCGAAACTGCTCGAGCCGGGGGCTCGTGTCTTCATCCTCTGCTTTTCGGATCGGGAGCCTGGGGAGCACGGGCCGAGGCGGGTGACGGAGCGGGAGCTTCGCGACGCCTTCGCTGACGGCTGGGTCGTCGAATCGGTCGAGCCGGCGAGGTTCGAGGTCGTGCCGGGCATCCCGCATGCGATCTTCAGCGAAGGGGGCGCGAAGGCCCAGTTCGCTACGATACGCCGCGTGTAGGGCCGGCGGGGTGTTCGAAATTCCTGGCTAAGCGTCTTCCAGCCACTGCGCGGGCTGGCTCGAGAAGACTTCCTCGAGATCGAGGCCGCCGCCACCGACCAGCAGGGTCCGAGCCCGCGGATACGCCCGCTTGAAAGCATCGAGTCCGGAGCGAGTGTGGTCGTGTTGCCGGCGTCGTGAAGCTGACCGAGCATCTTGTTGTACGAAAGGATCTGTGCCGGGAACGCTGCGCTCAGGCCGAAGAGGTGCCGCAAGAGCGCCGGCTTCGTGACGGTCTGGAGTTGCAGGACGTCCCGGCTGATGGCCGTTTCGACGAGGGAGTCGGCGACATATCTCCGCCATTCCGACTCACGGCGAATCCACGTTGCACCTCCGCGTCCCAGAGCCGCTTCACGACTCCGCTCCAGCCGGCCATCCGAGGAGCGCGGCAACCTCGTCCGCGGCGGTGGTCTTGCCCACCTGCCGCGGCCCCACGACGACATGGATCACCCGCCGCGACGAGCGGAGGGCTCGAACGACCTCGGCGACGGTGTGGCGACTGAAGCCCATGCCATTTACTCAACGACTGAGTAATTACTCAATGACTGAGTAAACGAAAAATGACTGCGATTCCATCGCTGGGGGATTCACCCGGCGGATCGTGCCGGCGGTGTGAGGTCGATCGCCTTCGCGCCGAGCAGCCCGTAGTCCTGCGGGTTGCAGGAGAGCACGATGATCTGGAGGCCGCGGCGGGCGCCGAGGTCGAGCACCCGCTGCACGGCGTGGATCCGCTCGGGATCGGAGTTGGTGAAGGCGTCGTCGAAGACGATCGGGAGGCAGGCGTCGCCGTCGGCCAGGAGCTCCGCCATCGCCAGGCGGCAGGCGGCGGCCACCTGTTCCTTCGTGCCGCCACTGAGCGACCCGAAGTCGAACGCCCCGCCGCCGGCGGTCGGCCGGCTCACCTTCAAGCCGGCGAGGCCGTCGTTGGTGAGGCTCACCTCCACGCGGCTGCCACCGCCGCAGAGGGCGTCGAGATACTCGGCCACCTTCTCCCGCAGCGGCGCCGCAAGCTGCTCCGCAACGGCCTGCCGGCGGTCGTCGAAGAGCTTTCGCAAGAGATCGATCGCGCGGGCGCGGCGATCGATCTCGGCAAGCCGCCGCTCGGCCAGCTCGAGCCGGGCGTCGGCCGAGGCCTTCGCCGCGTGGAGATCGCTCGTGCCCGCCTGCTGTAAGCGGCCGCGGGCGGTGGCCTGCCGTTCCCTCGCCTCCGCCGTCTTCTTCTCGGTGAGATCGATCGTGCGGGCGAGCCGCTCCCGGTCGGCCCGGGCCTGCGCGGGGTTGAGCGAGGCGAGCGACTGCTCGAGCCCCGCGACGGTCTCTTCGGCCTTCTTCTTTGCGGCGGCCCGCTCGCACAGCCGAACTTCGCGATCGACGCCGTGATGGCTTTCGAGCGCGAGCCTGCGGACGCCGAGCCGCTGGAGTTCGTCGCGTTGCGTCGTCAGAGCCGCCTCGGCTTCCTGCCGCCGCTTCGTCGCGTCGGCGGCGGCCCGTCGGGCGGCATCGAAGCCATCTTGTGCGTCCTGGAAGGCCTTCGTGGCGTCGGCATGCCGCCGCGCCGCGAGCGATCTTGCCGTCATGATCTCCGCCGCATCGGCGGGCCGCGTGTGGCCGATCGGCAGCTTCCGGGCGATCTCCGCATCGGCGGCCTCGATCCCCGAGAGCGTCTGCACAAGCTCCGCCTTCAGCTCCTCGCCGCCGAGCTCTTCGACGGTGGCCATGAGCTGCTTGCGGAGTGAGTCGGCCGTCGTGCGGTGTTCGAAGGCTTCCCGCGCCGCGGTGGCCGAGCCGACGCCGAGGGCCGCGAGCTTCGAGGCAAGCTGCTGTTCGATCTCGGCGACGGTGCGCCGCACGTCGGCGAGCGTCTTCCCGCCGCCGGGGGTCACGCGGATCGTCGTGCCCCGGCCGATCGAGAGCTCGGCGGCTTCGGTGAGCGTTTTTTCCGCCCCGGCCTCGAGCCGCTCCTCGCCGAGCGAGATCGTCTCCGCCGCAGACCGCACCTCGATGCGGGTGGCGATCGCGTCGAGCGTGGCCCGCGCGACGCCCAATCGCCGTTCGAGATCGGCAAGCTCGTCGGCCTGCTTCTCGTCGATCGTGGGCAGCTCGCGGAGCTGGCCGTCGAGCCGCGCGATCTCCGCTTCGCGGGCGGCGATCTGGCCGAGCGTCTTCGTAAGCTGCGCCCGCCTCGCCACGAGGGCAAACGCCCGGCTGATTGTCTCGAAGAGATCCTGCTCGGTCATCGCCGCCCGCTCTTCGGTGGCGGCGTGGGCGAGCGTGGCGGCTGCCTGCGTCTCGGCCTCCTGCGAACGCTTCTCGTGGCCGGCGAGCGTGGCGAGGTCGGTTTCCTGCGGGGCGAGCGACGTGCGGAGCGTGGCGATGGCGTCGTCGAGCGAGCGGATCTCCGCATCCCCTTGGGCGAGCGTCGTGTAGGCGTCTTCGGCCGCCTTCCGTTCGCGCTGCTCGTGTTCGAGCTGGCGTTCGACGCCCTCAATCTGGGCAAGCACGGCGTTGGTCCTTGCGATCGCCCGCGCGGCCTCGTCGAGAAGCTCGCTGCAGCCGGCGAGCGTCGCCTCCTCCCGCAGGATCGCGTCGGCGGCCTGCTCGAGGTCGCGGAGCGTGGCGGCCGCGTCGGCCGCGGCCTGCCGGGCGGCATCGACATCGGCCCGTGCGGCGGCGAGGTCGGAGCTTTTGAGCACGACTCCCTTCGCGCCATAGGTTTCGCCATGGGCGGCGACCACCCGCGCGTAGGTTGCGGAATCGTGCTCCGATTCGCCGAGCCCCCTCCCCGGGCCTCCGGCGAGCTTCAGCCGCAGCCTCTTTGCGGAGTCGCTCGCCACGTCGGCCGACGTCGGGTCGGCCGTGGCCATCCCCTGCCAGACCCAGAGGTGCGACCACTGTCCCTTGAACTTCGTGGGGTGCACTTCGTCCACGCCCAGCAGATCACGGAGCCGGTCATCGGCCTCGTCGCCGGTGAACTGGTCGCCGGTCGTGCGGTCGGTGAGCTTGGCGACGGAGCCCTGGGCTCCCTTGAAGACCTTGTGCAGCTCGTACTCGTGGCCCCGCCGCTCAAACTCGACGACCACCTCCGGCGCGGCTGACTGCTGCCGCGGCCGGATGCTTTCGAGATCAACGGCCGAGCGGTGACGGAAGAAGAGCGCCCGGTGGATCGCCTCCACGAGCGTGCTCTTGCCCGATTCGTTCGGGCCGCCGACGACCGTCCTCGCCGGGTCGAACTCGACGCGGAGCTCCTCGTGCATGCGGTAGTTGCGGAGTGTGGCGGCCTTGAGCCTCATGCGTCGCCCCCTGCGGCCCCGCTGCTTGCGATGTGAATGCTGGCCAGCTGGTAGAGCATCGCAAGCGCCGTCGCGGCGATCGGCCCGTCATTCCCGCCTGATGTGTCGCCGCCTGATGTGTCGCCGCCTGATGTGTCGCCGCCTGATGTGTCGCCG
>CAZPEM010000029.1:0-6925 GCA_964585575.1 uncultured Chitinophagaceae bacterium | reverse complement strand
TGTGTCGCCGCCTGATGTGTCGCCGCCTGATGTGTCGCCGCCTGATGTGTCGCCGCCTGATGTGTCGCCGGACGCTGCGCGCCGCGCGACGAGCTCGCGTGCCACATGACCGATCAGAGGATCGTCGGGGCGGGCCACGAGCGCTTCGATCTCCGCTTCCGATGGCTCGATCGCCACGTTGCGGTCGAGCCGCAGGTCGAGGAGCGCTGCCTGCCAGCTGCGGAGCCGGGCGTCGAGCTCGGCGTGGGCGGCAAGGCCGAGGCTCCCCGCGAGCGAGAGCTTCAAGAGCACCCACTGCCTGCCTGGCTCCTGCGTCAGCTGATTGAGAAGATCGTGGAGCGTCGCCGGCCCCGCGTCGCCGGAAAACGTCTCCTCATGCACGAGCCAGCGGGTGCGGCCGGTGCGAGCCGGCTCGACCTCTGGCGCCGCTCCCCGACTCACCCGCACCACGGCCACATGGCCGGTCGTCTGCCCCGCCTTCGGAAAGCGGTCGGTCTCGTGGCTGCCGGCATACCAGGCCTTGTTGCCAGCCTTCGCGAATCCATGCCAGTCGCCAAGCGCCACGTAATCGAGCTCGCTCGTCGGCAAATGCTCGAGCTGGATGAAGTTGGGCTGCACGGCGAGGTCTTCCTCGTCCTGCTCCCCCTTGAAGTCGACGGTGCTGCCGTGGGCGATCAGGATCCGCGGCCGCCCGTCGAGCGATGCAAAATCGAAGTCACGGATCCAGCCGCAGGGGTCGCTCGCGGCCTGACGGCGGTGGAGCGGGCAGGGGAGGAGAATGCAGCCCGACTCCTCGATTGGTTGTGCGGCGAGGTGCACCTTCAGGTTTGGCGCCCGCTCGCGGCTCTCGGCGAGGAAGAAGTCTTGCTCCCAGATGCTGCCGGGGCCCGCGTGGTCGTGGTTGCCGGGGATGACGTGCACGGGAACGCCGATCGAAGCGATCGCGTCGCAGGCCTCGGAGACCGTGCGGTTTGTTGGCCGGTTGGAATCAAAGAGGTCGCCCGCCACCACGACGAAGCTCGCCCGCCGCTCGCGGGCGAGGTCGCCGATCCGGCGGACGGCGTCGAGCCGCTCCTGCCGCAACCGGGCCCGGCTCTCCTCGTCGGCCACCCTGGAAAACGGCTTCCCGAGCTGCCAGTCGCCCGTATGGATGAAGGTGATGGGGGTGGGCGTGATGGGGCTGGATGTGGTGTGCATCGGCGCGGTCACGGCAGGGCACGGAAGGCAAGCTCCGAAGAGTATACGGATGTTCAAAAATAAAAAAAGCTGCCGCCCCGCGAGGGGGCGGCAGCCGTAGGAACCATTTGGTGGGCTGCATCAACGGCAGGCCCGTCGACTCGCCGCTATCGGCGCAGCCCTCCGGTACAGTCTTGCGTCACTAGACCACCTCCTTTCGCGAAAGGAATCCCAGCCGTCGCGATCACTGCGAGACCGCCGCCGGGCTGTTATCTCCCCGGCCGTCACCGGGGAACGATGAAGTGAGTATAGGCGGCCCTCCAGATCCGGCCGGAGCCGCCATTGCCGCTGGATGGGCAAGGGGGGGGCGCACCGCGGGAAACGGTGGAAAATGCGTCGTCTGGAAAACGCGCGGTTCGCGAGGTGCCTACGATTCGCCGATCGGAAAACGCTGGAAACGCCGAAACATGAGGCATGTTCTCCACGCACACGTGCGGCCGACGCTTCCATGCGCCGAGCGGCGGCGTCATCGTGGCGTGGCTCGCGGTCGTAGGCTGGCTTACCGCACTGCCCGGCCTCGCGGCGGATGAGCGCCCCAAGAAACTGCTGTCCTACAATTACGATGGCGGCGACGACGGCGGCGGAGAGGAAGGGCTCTACGGCGACCGCATCGTGACCGATCGGCCCCACCTCGCCGAGGCGGCATCGACCGTGGGGCTCGGCCGCGTGCAGGTCGAGACCGGCTACACCTACTACCTCGACCATG
Source organism: uncultured Chitinophagaceae bacterium (assembly GCA_964585575.1). Classification (GTDB taxonomy): domain Bacteria; phylum Planctomycetota; class Planctomycetia; order Pirellulales; family UBA1268; genus UBA4655. The sequence continues at coordinate 4,983 of CAZPEM010000029.1, read as the reverse complement.
CCGCCGGCACGACGTCGCAGTTGCACTCGTTCCCGGAGACGCTTGTGCGGGCGGGCCTCTTCCAGGAGTGGTTCGAGTTTCGCGTACAATACAACTCGTTCGCGGAGTCGGCCTCGGGACCGGCGGGGTCATTCACCGCCGCGGGCAGCGACGACCTCTATCTCGGTGCGAAGGTGGCGCTCGCCGCCCAGGCGGGTCTCCTGCCGGAGCTGACGATCTTCCCGCAGATGAAGGTGCCGACGGGCAGCCCGGCCTACTCGGCCGACGAAGTCCTCCCGGGGATGAACTTCGTCTATGCCTGGCGGGTGGGCGAGCGGACCGAGATCGAGGTCAACACCAACGTCAATCGCCGCCGCAATCCCGACGCGCCGGGCTACTACACCGAATACCTGCAGACCTTCAACTTCGAATACGACGTTGGACCGCGGGTGATGCTGTTCAACGAGTTTGTGATCTTCGCGCAGGCGGGGGGCGTGGGCGTGCCGCAGCAGGCCTACTCCCACGGTGGGCTTCACTGGTTCCTGCTGCCAAACCTGCAGCTCGACATCCACGCCGCCGTCGGCCTCAACGAGGCGGCGGCCGACTTCTTCGGCGGCTCGGGCCTCTCTTGGCGGTGGTGAGGCGGCGGTCCCGCCAAGCCCGAGGCGATCATGACGATCGACCAGGCCGCGGAGATGCTGGGCGTGCAGCCGGGGCTGCTGCAGCCCTTCGCCGTGGCCGACCCGTTTCACGGCGGCCTGCCGCTCGAGGGCTTTCTCTGCCACAAGACAGACCATCGCTACGGCGCGGTCGTGATCACCCGCGTGGGTGAAGCGCCCTGCCTGCAGCTGATTCATGCCACGCCGAAGCTGCGGTATCCCTTCGACCGCGACGGCCGGTTTCGGTTTCCACCGATCGCCCGGGCGCATGTCCGTAGATCCACTGGGCGACCGGCATCAACAAGCAGGCCGTGCTCGCTACCTGCTGGAACGTACTCGAGACGGTGGATGAGCTTTCCTTCGACAGCGTGCGGCCGCTCTTGCTCGAGGAGTATCCGCCCGAGGATATCGATGCCTTCCGGGCACATGTCGAGGAATGCATCGCGGCTGTGCGTGCGGAGCTCGACTTCCGCGGGCGGGTCGTGGCGGCTTACGAGGCGATCCAGGCAGAGGGCCTGTCGTTTCCAGCCGACAAGGCGGCCGTGATGCGGCTCTTGGCACCGCGGTTCACGAAAAACGAGATGCGCCGCGTGTACGCAGCCCTCGTCGCCTCGACGGCGTGAAACGACACTTCAGCGGACGAGCTCGAGCGTAAGGCCCAAGGCGCGGGCGACCCGCTCGACGTTTGACAGCCGCACGTCCTTTCCCTGTTCGATCGCGCGGATCGTCGCCTGATTGGGAATCCCCGCCATTTTCGCGAGGGCATACCAGGTCAGGTGCCGCGCCTCCCGCTCCGCCCGGATTTGCCCTGCAACCCCTCCCCGACCGTCGGAGGGCATGCGCTTTGGTGGAATCTCTCGCATGATCGCGTCGCGCACCTTCGCGTGCCGGGCCCGCTCCCGGGCGTTCAGCCGTCGGTTCACATGCTGGAGCTTGGAGGGCATTGTCGATTGCACCCGTCAGGGTTCGGTGGTCCAACCTGCGTCCATTGCATGGCAACGACATCCTCAAGCGTACTGCATTTTGTTGCAGTATTCAAGCAAAGCGTGCATGTAGTGTACGGGCGTATATTTTTAGCGCCTAGGCCGGCACTGCCGACAGCGGCGATGCGACGGCGTGACGAGCCGCTGCGAGCTGGCCGCCCTACGACCGCCCGATTGCGAGGCTTGCGAGGGCCACGGCGGGCATGACCCAGATCGTGGCCAACCGCCAGCGGCGCGGGATGTTCGCGATAGACGCGAACCACACAAGCCCGATCGCCACGGTGCCATCGAGCAGCCACTGAAACGGCACCAGGCCCGAGGCACCGTTGATCCAGTCGACGAGCGGCGCCACCGCCATCCGCACGGGATCGTCGGCCGGCACGCCGATGAAGCAGGCCCCGAACACCCGCAGCCCGAAGGCGGCAAACGGGATCAGGCCGGCCACGAGCTCCACGCGGCGAGAGAGCTTCCGCAGCGGCGCCGCCCAGATCGCGGTCCAGAGCGTCGTGAAAAGGAGTAGGCGGAAAGTCTCCATGAACGACGAGTGTAGCCCCGGCGGGAGCCCGCCGGTCCGTCATGATGTGCCGTGTCGACCCGCACGTCACTCTACGAGTCGAGCAGGGTCAGGCACTGTCGCGGTGAAATGATCGCGATGTCGGCGTGTACGCCGATGGGCAACAAATGCGATCGATCGCCTGTGACGATGCACGTAGCACCAGCAGCTACAGCTGTAGCGATGACGTGGTCATCATCGATATCGTCTTCAACGACGCGAGGTACTTCGCGGGGGCTTACCAACGTTACCGTATCGCTATAAGCCAGCACGAGCTCCTCGATCGACTTCCCGGAAGCCAGAATCTTCGAAGCAAATCTGGGCAGACTCAATGTCACCACAAGCTCTTGCACAAGAACCGAACTGGCAGCAAGCACAAGGCTCCTGCCCTGGAGTGCACGCGCCAGTAAGGCGCGGGGCGTTCCCTCCCAGAGCAGACCTGAAATCACGACGTTGGTATCAAGAACGGCAACCACTGGCCGTGTTGGCATCGTCAACTCACCCGACTCGGCGTGCACGCTGCTCAGCTCGGTACGCCCGCACGGCTTCAACGACTTCTTGTTCGATTTCTGGCGTCAGTTCCTCTTTGGGCAGTCGCCCCCATGCTTCCCGAAGTGTTTCGCCGGCTTGTCGCCTCAGTTGCTCCCGCAGCATGTCCTGAATCGCCTCTGCTGACAGCAGCCCGGCCTTCGTGGCTTTGTGAGCCAGATCGTCAGGAAGTGAGAGTTGAATCGTTGTCATTGGCAAGTACCTCAAGCTAGTGATTTTCACAGGGAAGTATACGCCCGTACATTTTTTAGTCAAGTCTCATGTCGGGCAGCCCGCCGGTTTATCATGGCTTGCCGTGCCGTTCCGAGGATAGCAACGTTATCGGCATTCTCGTTCCCGGAGGCTCGCATCATGGATCTCGTGTGGTTTCTCTTGATCGGTGTGGCGGCCGGGTGGCTCGCAAGCCAGATCATGAAGGGGGGCGGCTCGGGCCTCGTCACCGATCTGATCATGGGCGTGATCGGCGCGATCCTAGGTGGGTTTTTGTTCGGCCTGCTCGGGCTTGCCGCGACGGGCCTCATCGGCAGCCTCGTGACGGCCACGGTCGGCGCGATCGTCCTGATCGCGGGCCTGCGGCTGATCAACCGCCGGCGGATCTGAGCCGCCGCTTCAAGCCGGCGGGTCGTTTTCCCGCAGCCGTGCACGGAGCGCGGCTTTCATCGCATCGAGGTCGAACGGCACCGTTTCTCCGCGTTCGACCTGTAAGATTCCCTTGTTGACGTCATCAGTAAGCTGCCGGAGCGACGTCTTCGTTTCCTCCCAGTCGAGCCACGCGGCAGGCGACTCACTTCGCGACTTCAAAATCTCACGATGCCATTCTGGGGTTTGCGTCATTGTGACAGTTCCTTTCCAGGCTGGCGGCACCAATCACCCGCTCAGTGATCGAGGCCGGCGCTTCGCCGGACTCGAGCCTGCACGTCCTGCCACGGCGATGCGTTCATGTGGCCCGCATCAAATGCAGCCGAGCGATTCCGAACCTCGGTGAGCCATTCAGGGCTCAGGGCGGGCCAAGCATCTGGATGTTCGGCATCCCACATTGCATCGAGGAGCTGCAATCGTTCAGCGGGGCTCAGCGCCCGCGACGCTTGAATGATTTCAGCCAACGTGGTCAGGGGCATCGAACTGGTCTCGCTATCCATCGACCAACTGATACACCTTGCCTCGAGACTGCAGCCACGGAATGTCGCCTGCCTCGGCATGCTGGTGAACGTCGCGTAGCAACTCGACGGTTTCCGATTCCAGGCACGGCTCCGATGGATCAGACCGCGGGATCACCATCTCCACGTCGATCGCCACGACCAGCGTCGCGGTGCGCACAAGCCGCGTTCGCTTCACGCGACTGCCTGTTATTCGCATTGCGTCACCTCTTGCTCGACCGTCCCGGGCAGTCTGTTGAGCACCACGCGCGTCAGATCAACCTTGTGACTGGCGTTGTCGATGTCGATGCCCACAACCCGGCCTGCGGCATCGTAATCGATGACAACACCGGCGGAGAGTTCCTGACTGTCTACGCTCGGCTGATCACGGAAGGTGATAGAGAGCGAGTCGGTGTCAGCGAAGTATTCGAGTTTCATGGTCTCAGCTCCGCATCATCCGTCGGCCTTTTCATGTTTTCGCGCCACTGATCCGGCGGCTGGCGTGCAGGATCGTCAGGCCGATCACTTCGTCGCCCCGGTAGCGCACCACGATATCGTCGGGCCCAAGTTCGCTGTCTGTCGCCTCGGCTTCCGGATTGAAGCTGACATACACCACGTCTGCGAGCTCGTCATACGTGCACTGCATCGAATGCCCCGGCGATTGCCGCACGGCGGGGAGTAGGTCGATAAAGGCTTGTGGATCGATTGGCAGCATCGTTATTTCGCGGCACGCTTGGTCAGGGGTATTGAACTGGCCTCACACTCGTTTTTGTAAAAGGGCGCCGAGTTCGTGCTGGGAGAGCGGTTGCGGCACTGGCTTGCCAGCCTCCTCCAGCGTTTCGATCACCTCTTCGACCATTCCGCAGAGTTCGACGAACACCTTCGTGGCATCGTCGCCCGCCGCAGTCGGCCGCTGACGGTGTCTTCCGCAGCCGCCCTCTCGCCGGCCTGGCGTCTCTCGAGCAACCGCGGGAGCTCGGCCCGCACGGCAGCCTCGATCTCGGCATCGTTCATCGGCTTGACTGATTCCATGGGCGGTATGGTCATTTCGTGGCTGTGGTCTCGAATGCGAACTGCTTCAAGCGGACGCGGCCCTGGGGGAATCGCACCGTCAGCTCGAGCTC
>CAZPEM010000028.1:0-27456 GCA_964585575.1 uncultured Chitinophagaceae bacterium | reverse complement strand
TGGGGCCGCAGCAAGAAGGTCGCCCTCAAGCCGCTCGACCTCCAGATCCGTCGCGGCGAGATCTTCGGGCTCCTGGGGCCCAACGGTTCGGGCAAGACGACGACGCTGAAGCTTCTGCTGGGACTCATCTTTCCCTCGACCGGCGAGGCGGTCGTGTTCGGACGCGACGCCACCGAGGTCTCGAAGAACGAGCGGATCGGCTACCTCCCGGAAGAGTCGTATCTCTACAAGTTCCTCGACGCCGAGGAGACGCTCGACTTCTACGGCCGGCTGTTCGACATGCCTCCCGAGGAACGCAGGCGGCGGGCGATGGCGCTCATCGAGATGGTCGGGCTCACCCGCGATCGAAAGCGGCAGCTCAAGGAGTACTCGAAGGGAATGACCCGGCGGATCGGAGTCGCCCAGGCGCTCATCAACGATCCGGAGCTCATCCTGCTCGACGAGCCCACGAGCGGCCTCGATCCGATCGGCACACGTGAGATGAAGGACCTCATCCTCGACCTCAAGGCCCGCGGCAAGACGGTGATCATGTGCTCGCATCTGCTGGCCGACGTGGAGGACGTCTGCGACCGGATCGCCGTCCTGCACCAGGGCGAGCTGAAGGAACTGGGCCGGGTGGAGGATCTCCTGCGGGTGACCGACACGACCCAGGTCCGCGCCCGCGGCCTGCCACCGGCGGCGCTCGAGCAGCTTCGCGAGATGTGTCGGAAGCTCGGCGGCACCGAAATCGAGGTCGGCAATCCGACCATCACACTCGAGGATCTCTTCCTGGAGGTGGTGCGGGACGCCGATGCGAGGCCGGGCAGACGCGCGAGCCAGCCACGGTCGTGACAGGTCACGCCATTCGGACAGCCGCCCCGAGAATCCGTCGCCATGGTGCTTGAAAAGGAAATACCGCGGTTCGTCGACTGGGTCGGGCCGGCCTTTTTCTCGTACCTCCTTGGCCTCGCGGTCTTTGTGGTGATCGTCGGCGGCGTCGCCTGGCTGGTTCAGACCCTTTTGTACGGCCCCATGGCCGCCGGCGACCGTGTCTACCACGGGGCCGTCGGGCTGGTCGGCGACCTCCGCCGGGTTTCGTGGCGGCGGGTGACGGCCATGACCCGCTTGGCGGTGCAGGAGTCTCTCCGAAAGAACGTGCTCGTGGCGCTCGGGCTTTTCGCCGTCGTGCTCCTCTTTGCCGGATGGTTCCTCGACCCCTCGAGCGTCAACCCCGGCCGACTCTACCTGGGCTTCATCCTCACATCGACGAACCTGCTCGTATGCCTCGTCGTGCTCGTGCTCGCGGCCTTCAGCCTCCCGGCCGACATCAAGGCGAAGGCGATTCAGACGGTGACGACCAAGCCGGTTCGCACGATCGAGATCGTGCTCGGAAGGTTCCTCGGTTTTTCGGCGATCGGCACGGCTTCGCTTCTCGTGATGGGGCTCGCAGGATGGGCGTTCGTGGTCCGCAGCGTCGCCCACGAACATGTCCTCACGCAGGAGGATCTCGAGGACGTCGTCGCCGCGGACGGCTCGCTCGCCGGCTACCGGGGCCGGACGAGCTACCGCCAGGGGCATCGACACTGGGTCGAGCTCGGCCCCGAGGGCTCCGGCCGGACCGATGTCACGCAGGGCCATCGCCATGCGGTGCGGGCCCGCGAGTCGGCCGATGGCAAGCGGATCTTCGAACTGGGGCCGCCGGAAGGCCTGCTCGAGGCGAGGCGTCCGCTTCGCGGGCGGCTGACGTTTCGCGACCGTGACGGCTCGCCGAGCGCGAAGGGCATCAGCGTCGGCGCCGAATGGGGCTATCGGCAGTACATCGAAGGCAGCACGCTCGCCTCAGCCATCTGGACGTTCGAAGGGATCGACGAGCGGGAATTCCCGGACGGCCTTCCTCTCGAGATGATCGTCCGTGTCTTCCGCACCCACAAGGGCGACATCGAGAAAGGGATCGGCGGAAGCGTTCGCGTCCGCAACCCCAGGACGCAGGTCGAGACCGCTCCGTTCTACTTCACGGCCAAGGAGTTCACGATCGATTCCCTCATGATCCCCCGCCAGGTCGCCGTGACCGTGCCCGGGGGCGGGACGCGGCAGGTCGATCTGTTCGCCGAGCTCGTCGACAGGAAGTCGGAGGCCGGCGGGGCGGCCGACGCGGGGGGAGGCGGCAAGGGCCGGATCGAGGTGGTGTTGCAGTGCCTCGTGCCGGCCCAGTACTTCGGCGTGGCCCAGGCCGACTTCTACCTGCTCGCGGGCAACGGCTCCTTTGCGTTCAATTACCTGAAGAGTTGCCTCGGCATCTGGTTTTCGATGCTGCTCGTGGCCGCGATCGGCGTGACGTTCAGCACGTTCCTGTCGGGGCCGGTCGCGGTTCTCGCCACCCTGTCGGTGCTGCTCGTCGGGCAGGTCCGCGAATTCCTCTCCCGCTGGTACGAAAGCCTCGTCACGGGCGACACGACGATCGTGCCCGGGGGCGGGCCGATCGAGTCGCTCTACCGGATCGTCACGCAGACGAGCATCACGCTCGCGCTCGACGAGACTCCGGCTGTGGTCGCGATGAAGACGGTCGACACGCTGCTGGTTTCGCCGATGAGGCTCCTCGCGGCGGTCTTCCCGTCGCTCGGGTCGCTCGGAACCGGCGAGTTCGTCGCCAGCGGATTCGACATACCGCTCGACCTCATCGCCGAGCATTCGCTCGAGACGCTCGGGTACGTCCTTCCCTGCATCGTACTCGGGGCGGTCTTCCTGAAGGCACGGGAGGTGGCATCATGACCGATCCACGCGGTGCCGATCGCGGTTCGGCGGCCGGCGGCCGGGGCGGCTCCTGGCTGGGCTTGAGGCCGGAGACGCTCGTGGCGCTCCTGGGCATCGCGGCCCTGCTCGTTCCCCTCTCGGCGCTCAGCCAGCCCGCCGACGCGACGAGCGGCGGCGGATTTCTCGCCCGGGAGCGGACGCGGTTCGGCCTTTCGCAGGCGAACCTCGGCGAGATCGACCCCGCGAGCGAGACGATGCGGCTGGCCACGCTTGGCCTCAAGAACGTGGCGGTGACGCTCCTGTGGGACAGGGCCAACCACTACAAGAAGGTGGAGGACTGGACGAACCTCTCCGCGACCTTCGAGCAGATGGTGAAGCTCCAGCCGAACTTCTACTCCATATGGGACTTCCAGGCCCACAACCTCTCCTACAACATCTCCGTCGAGTTCGACGACTACCGCGACCGCTACGCCTGGGTCATGAAGGGGATCGAGTTCCTCCGCCAGGGCATCGCCCTCAACGCCTACGAGCCGAGGCTCCTCGGCCGCATGGGCTGGTTCATCGGCAACAAGATCGGGAAATCGGACGAAAAGAAGCAGTTTCGCCGGCTCTTCAAGGCCGACGACGATTTCCACGAACGGGACCGGCCCGGCCGCACGCTCCCCGAGCGCGACAACTGGCTCGTCGCCCGGGAGAAGTACCTCGCGGGCCAGCAGCTCGCCGACTCCGGCGCGATGCTGAAGACGACGCCGCTCATCTTCCACAGCGAGCCGATGATGACGGCCATCAACTATGCCAAGGCCTTGCAGGAGGATGGAATCTTCGGCGAGGCCGCACGCGACGCCTGGCGGCTCGCCGGGGAGGAGATGCAAAGGTTCTCCGTCCGGGAGATCCCGACGAGCTGGGACGTGCCGATCCGGCTCGGGATGCGGGAGGCCGAGGAGGCGAGGGCGCGGCGGATCGCGGACCGCTTGGAAGAGCTTCTTCCGGGCGGCATGGAGGCGATGAAGAAGCGGAAGCTCGAATCGCTTCCCGATGCCCAGCGGAAGGCGATCGAAATTCCCGCCGCCGAACGCACCGAGCCGCAGGCGAAGCTGGCCCGCGAGGCCGAGGCGGCGATGCTCGTCACCTGGCCGATGGTCGCGGCCGCGGCGCCGCCCGCGATCCGCGACGAGGCAAGACGGCTCGCGAGGGAATACGTCGAGGCGGGCGAGACCGCCCACATCATCGATCGCTACCGCGACATCGTGAATTTCGACTTTTGGAGGGCGACCTGCGAGGCCGAGGTGACGGAGCCGGCGCTGCGGGCCAGGGAACGGACCTGGCGGGCGGAACGCGAATACGAGAACGCCCGGCTGCAGCCCGCGAAGAAGTTGTTCGAGGAGGCCTTCGCGGCCTGGCGGGAGGTGCTCGACGCCTCGCCGATCCTGCGGGACGACGATCTCACCGCGGAGGATCTCGCCGCAGCGGTGAGGAGGTACCGCAAGGTGCTCGACCAGCTCGACGAGCCGTTTCCAAAGCCGTTCATCCTGCAGGACGTGCTCGATCGGGCCCCGCCGGGCGACTGATCGACTCATCGAAGAGTGAGCCGTCACCGTGAGACCCGGCAGGCCGTGTTTCACAGCCTGTCAGGCCTTGCGGACGAGCAGGCGGTCGATGCGTCGGCCGTCCATGTCGACGACCTCGATCTCCAGCCCGTTCCAGCGGGCCGTGTCGCCGACGATCGGGATTCGCTCGAGCTCGGCGAGCACGAGCCCCGAGACCGTCGTGTAGTCTCGCTGTCCGGCGGGAAGCCGCACGCCGAGCCGGTCGGCGAGCTGCTCGATCGGGATCGCGCCGTCGACGAGCCACGAGCCGTCCGGCCGCTCGATGACCGACTGCGGCTCCTCGCGGCGGTGTTCGTCGTGGATCTCCCCGACGAGCTCTTCGAGCACGTCCTCCAGCGTCACCATTCCCTCCGTGCCGCCGTACTCGTCGAGCACGATCGCCAGCTGGTTCTTCTCCTTCTGGAAAAGCTCGAGCAGGCGGTCGAGCGGCATCGTCTCCGGCACGAACAAGGCGCGGTGCATGAGCTTCTTCAGGTCGATCGGCCAGCCCATCCAGTTCTGGCGGAGCACGTCCTTGATCGAGACGTAGCCGAGAATGTGGTCGAGCGAGCCCTCGTACACCGGCAGGCGGGAGTAGCCCGCCATCGCGACCGCCCCGACCACCTCGCCGGGAGGCGTGTCGATGTCGAGCGCGTCGAGGTCGATCCGCGGACGCATGATGTCGCGAACCGTCCGTTCGCCGAGCCGAAGCGCCTCCGACGCGACCGCCAGCTCGACCGGCTCGAGCACCCCTTCCGCCCGCCCGGCCTGGAGCAGGTGCTCGATGTCGTCGACCGACACCGACGGACCTGCCTGCCGATGCGCCCCAAGGAACCACAGCACGGCCGTGGTCGAGCCGCCCATGACCCGCACCAGCGGCGTCATGAGCCGCGAGAAACCCTGCATGACCGGCGCCACGGCCCTGGCGATCGACTCGGCCGTGCGAAGCGCCAGCCGCTTCGGCACCAGCTCCCCGAGCACGAGCGTCAGGAACGAAAGCACCGCGACGAAGAGCGTCAGCGCGATCGACCGGGCCCAGTCGGCGACGATCGGCGGCGCGATGCGGCTGATCCAAGCGGCGATGTCGCTCACCACCCTGTCGCCGCCGTAGGCGGCCGCGAGCGTGCCGACGAGCGTGATCCCGATCTGCACGGTCGGGAGGAAGCGGTCGGGGTTGTTCGCCAGCGCCAGCGCCGTCGCCGCCGACCGGTCACCTTGCTCCGCCATCTGCTGGAGTCTTCCGCGGCGGCTCGCGACGATCGCCATCTCGGCGCCGGAGAAGAAACCGTTGGCGAGGATGAGCACGAGGATGATGGCGAATTCGATCAGCATGCGTCGTTGCCCGGACTCCTGGCAGGTTCGCCCGCGGCATCCCGCCGGATCACCGCGAGGTTGTCGCGGTGGACGACCTCCTCGTAGGGGCAGCATCCGAGCACCTCCGCGATGCGGTCGGTCTTCAGCCCGGCGATCCGACGGAGCTCATCGGCCGCGTAGTTCACGAGCCCCCTGGCGAAGACGCCGTCGCCGACGGTGGCCAGCGAGACGACGTCTCCGGAGCCGAAGTCGCCATCGAGCGAGCGCACGCCGGCGGCGAGGAGGCTCGAGCCGCGGTTCACGACCGCCTCGCGGGCGCCGGGATCGACGACGAGTGTTCCCAACACGTCGGCGCTCCAGCCGAGCCAGCGTTTCTTCGCCGTCATGCCCGTCCCCGCGGGATGGAAGAGCGTGCCGACCGGCTCGCCCGCGCAGATCCTCTCGAGCACGGTGTCGTCGCGGCCGGAGGCGATGATGCAGTGCGCTCCCGACTCCGTCACGATTCTCGCCGCCGCGATCTTGCTGGCCATGCCCCCCTTCGAGAGCCCGCCCTGTACGTCGCTGGCGAGGCCCTCGATCGAGCCGTCGATCCGCCGCACGTCGGCGACGAGGCTGGCTCCCGGCTCGTCGGGCCTGCGGTCGAACAGGCCGTCGACGTCGGAGAGCAGAACGAGCAGCTGCGCGTCGACGAGCGTGGCGACGAGGGCCGCCAGCCGATCGTTGTCGCCGAAGGAGGTGCGGAGCTCCTCGACGCTCACCGTGTCGTTCTCGTTGATGATCGGGACCGCACCGTATTCGAGGATGGCCCGCAGGGCGTGGCGGATGTGGAGGTAGCGGGTTCGGTCCCGTAGGTCGCCCGCCACGAGGAGCACCTGCGCGGCGTGGCGGCCGCGGTCGCGGAACACCCGTTCGTAGGCCTCGATGAGCGAACTCTGCCCGACCGCGGCCACCGCCTGCAGGCGGGCGAGTTCCACCGGCCGTCGGGGGAGCCCGAGCCTTCCCATGCCGGCCCCGACGGCGCCCGAGCTGACGAGCACGACCCGCCGTCCTGCCGTGATCAGTGAGTCGATCTGCCGGGCGATGGCCTCGATCCTCGCGGCGTCGAGCAGACCGTCGGGCCGAGTGAGAACCCTCGTTCCCACCTTGACGACGACGAGCCGGGCCGTTGCGGAGACGTCCTTGCGGGTCGTGTCGGTCATGAGGTGGCTGGTGATTCCGGCATGCCGGCCGGCAAAGGACGCTGCGGGGCGGGAATAGGGAGGTTCAGGAGGAACTCCAGTTTACACTCGCCCTCAGCCGAGCGGCCACCGAGCGACCCACAGGCCTCGATTGCGGGATCTGGTTGAGGCATTTCGGGGGGAGGCGTACACTCGGCGGTCGATGAGCGATCTCCATCATGAGTGCGGGCTTGCCGCGATCTACCACCTGCCCTCGCAGGAGGCCTCGCCGCTTTGCCCCGCGCAGGGGCCGGACGAGGTTTCCCGGCTCGTTCCCCGGATGCTGCTCGACATCCAGAATCGGGGTCAGCTCTCGGCCGGCATGACGGTCTGGAATCCGGGCCGCAGCCAGCTGCTCGCGACCTACAAGGAGGTGGGAAGCGTCAGCGAGGTCTTCCGGATGAGCCATCGGGGCAAGTACGAGAGCCTCATGGAGCAGCACACCGGGAGGGCGGCCATCGGCCACGTGCGGTACGCGACGTGCGGCGCGGAAGACAGGGGCTACGCCCAGCCGCTCGAGCGGCCCCACATCCAGAAGCGAAAGTGGTTTGCGTTCGGCTTCAACGGCCAGCTTGCCAACTATCCGCAGCTGCGAAACGAGATCCTCTCCCGCGACGACAATCACCTCGCCCGCGACAACGACACCGAGGTGCTCATGCACCTCATCGGCAACGAACTCTCCGCCGACGCCGAGATCGATCCGGTGGAGCTCCTGGCGAGGGTCTCCCGCCGGCTCGACGGCGCCTGGAACATCGCGCTGCTCGACGCCTGCGGCCGGCTCGTCGTCGCCCGCGACCCGCTCGGCATCCGGCCGATGGAGTACGCCCGGCAGGGCGGGCTCGTCGCCGCGGCCAGCGAGAGCGTGCCGCTGCTCAATCTCGGTTTTTCCGCCGAGTCGATCCGGTCGCTCGAGCCTGGAACGGCGCTCGTCGTCGACGGAGCGAGCGTCCGCGTCGAGCGTTTCGCCGAGAGCCCGAGACGCGCCCACTGCTTCTTCGAGTGGATCTATTTCGCCAACGTCGCGAGCACCATGGACGACCGCAGCGTCTACCTCTCCCGCAAGAGGCTCGGCGAGGAGCTCGCGCGACTCGAGACGCTGCCGATCGATTCCGACACGGTGGTCGTTCCGGTGCCCGACACGAGCAAGGCCGCGGCCGATGCGATGGCCTACCGCCTCTCGGTGCCCTGCCTCGAGGGGCTGATCCGCAACCGCTACACGGGCCGCACGTTCATCGACGGCCCGTCGAGTCGCCGCGAGAAGGCGGAGTCGAAGTACACGCCTCTGCGGGAGGTGCTCGAGGGGAAGCGGGTGATCCTCGTGGAAGACTCGATCGTCCGCAGCACGACGATGAAGGTCCTGCTCGGGCGGATGCGGTCGCTCGGCGGAGCCCGGGAAATCCACGTGAGGATCGCCTGCCCCCCGATCGTGGCGCCATGCTTCTACGGCATCGACATGTCCACCATCGACGAACTGTTCGCCCCGCCCTTCCTACGCGACGGCGTGCTCACGGACGAGTCGCAGGAGGACATGGCCCGCAGGCTCGGGGCCGACTCGCTCCGCTATCTTCCGATCGACTCGGTGGCGAGGTCGATCGGGCTCGATCCGTCGAGCCTCTGCCGCGCGTGCATCACGGGCGAGTATCCGACGCCGGCCGGGGAACGGCTCTACCAGATCGCGACGGAGCACCGCCCCGGGGGAGAACCGCGGCGGACCTACGAGGCGGCGGTGCGATGACGGGATCGTCGCGGCGGACGAAGAAGGTCCGCCAGACAGGTTCGCCCGCGAGCCTCGTCCGCCGTTCGAAATGGGTCCGGTAGTCGAGATCGTGTTCGGGCGGCCGCTCGACGACCGTCTGGGGCTCGCCGAAGAAGCCCCCCGCTTCGACGAGCGCGAGCGTCTCTCGAAAATACTCCTCGACGTCGGTCCAGACGTGCAGGACGCCCGTCGGGCCGAGCGTTCTCGCGACGTGGGCGAGAAAATCGGCGGCGAGCACCCGCCGCTTGCGGTGCCTCGCCTTCCACCACGGGTCGGGAAAGTAGACGTGCACGGCGGCGAGGCAGCCGTCGATGAGCGTCTCCTCGACGAGCCGCCGGGCATCGCCCGGGATCACGAGTGCATTGCCGGCGTGTCGCCTCGCGAGCCGGCCGGCGCAGAGCCTGGCGTAGGGGGTCGAGATCTCGATCCCGAGCCAGTTCGTGCCCGGCCGCGACGCGGCGGCGTTTTCGAGAAAGAGCCCCTTCCCGCAGCCGACCTCGAGTTCGAGCGGTAAGGCGTTCGCAAACAGGCTCCGCGGGTCGAGGGGGCAGGGGAGCGATTCGAGCGGTCGGAGATAGGCCGCCGCATCGGCGTCGGCGACCGGATGCTTTCGCGGGCTCCTCGCCATGCCGCCGCTACTTTCCCGCCGCAGGATTTCCGGCGACCGAATTTCCACCGATCGGGCGACCGGAGATTTTGACGAGCGCGTCGACCGGCAGCGGCACGCCCTTGATGATGCCGTCGACGACGATGTTTTCCCGAACGATCCCCTGGAAGCGACAGACGATCATCGCCCTGGGCCGGACCCGGATTCGCTCGACGGCGATGACGAGGCGGTCGCCGGGCACGACGGGCTCGCGGAAGCGGACCTCCTCCATGCCGCCGAAGCCGACCACCTTCGCTTCGAGCAGGTTGTAACGCTGCGAGAAGTAGCTCGAGAGTTGCGCCGCGGCCTCGCACATGAGCACGCCCGGCATCAAGGGCATCACGGGGAAGTGCCCGCGCACCCAGAACTCGTCGTGCGTCACGTCCTTGTAGCCGACGCAGAGTGCGCGGCTTTGGTCCTCGTGCACGATCGCCGTCAACTGTTCCATCTCGAATCGCTGCATGTTCCAGCGGCGAATCTCGTGGATGTCGGCGATGACCTTGGAGAGGTCGTACTCGCTCGGGCTGATGATGTAGTCGCGTGGGGCCACTGTTTGGATGCGTGCAACTGTTCGGACCCGAGCAGTTGTCCGGTCTGGTCCAACTGCCCGATAAGGCGTACCCGATGAGGTGTAAGGGTCAGGTCTTGATGTGCTTCCGCTTGGCCTTGCGGGCCTTGCTGTTGGCCGGGCGTGCGCCGTGGTTGGCCTTCTTCAGATTGCGGTGTGGCTTGCTCATGGTCGATGGTCTCCGGCCGGTGGGAATTCTTTCAAACCATACGGTACCAAGTCGGCCCCGGGCGGGGAAGCGATCCCGGCCGGCTCCCGGCCTCCGGCGGCCGACCGTTCGGCGGCGATCGCGTCGGCGATCGATGAGCGGATGATTTCGACGAAGCCGGCGAGCAGGAATCCCGCAAGGCCGCCGATCACCGCCGAAGAGACACCGCCGAGAACCGCTCCCGCGGCCGAGCTCTTCACCACGAATGCCAGCGCCCCGCCCCCGATCACTCCTCCGGCCACGCCGCCGATCGCCGCCGACACCGGCACGAGCCGACCGAGGCTCTCCGACCGTTCGAGCCGCGTCGGTGCATGTTCGGGAACCGTGGTGCGGAAGACGGGACCGCGGTACCGGGCCTCCAGTTCACGGTCGGTGTCGTCCCGCAGGCGGGTGCCGATCGCATTTCCGGCCACGTGCATGCCGATGCTCGCCAGGAGCACGAGCACGGCCATCCAGCCCGCGAGGCCGAGCCACCCGATCGATGCGACCGACACCGCCACGGCGACCGCCAGCCAGCTGTACGTGGAGAGCTTCATGGGCCCCGGCCCTTCGAGGGAGTCGACCCTGGATTGTAGTCGGCCTCGCTAAACGGGCCGGCGAGCACTGCGGATGGCCGATCGTGCCGTCCCGTCTCGTCGATCACCACCTTCGCCTGTCCGAGCAGGTCGTCGGGCACCCGCCACCGGGTGCGGTCGTAGCCGGGCGCCGCGAGATTGATCGAAAGCCGCGGCGGAATCTCGCGGGCCGTCTCGCCGATCGGGACGGTCGCCGGATCCTTGCCACGGAGCAGGTCGCCGGCGAGCCGTCCGGCCAGCAGCCCGACCTCGCGGAAGTCGAATCCGACATCGAACAGGGTGCCCCGATCGGGCCTGCCCGGCACGACCGTGAACACGGGGACGCCCGCCTTGGCGGCCGTCGCGACGATCGAGTCGATCACGCTCGAGACGGTCGTGTCGCCCGGCACGAACACCGCCTCGGCGCCGCGGGAGAGGGTCGATTGGATCGCCTCGATCACCCCCGAAGAATTCTCCACCGCCGCCTCCAACAGCTCGATGCCATGCGTCCGGCAGCTTGCCCGCGCCAGTTCCATGAATCGCCGCGAATTGCTCTCGGAGGGATTGTGTGCGACCCCGACACGCCCCAGCCGCGGGTTGATCCGCCTCGCCATGCGGAAGGTGGCATCCACCGGGGCGAGGCTGCCGTAGCCGACGAGGTGCCGAGGATGCACGAGCGGATCGGAACGGTCGAAACCGACGCCCGCCGAGAAGGGATCGGCCACCGCGGAGAAGACGTGGAGGATCCGGCCCCGTGCGTTGGCGGTCGCCATCGCCTGAAGTGAAGGCGTGCTCGAGGTGAGTGCGAGGTCGAACGGCCCACCGGCGATCTCGCGGGCGATGGCATTGGCCTGCGCGAGATCCCCCTCCGCGTTGTACCGGCGGATCTTCACCGTCTTGCCGTCGACGTAGCCCCGTTCGGCCAGCCCCTCGAGCATCCCTTCGACCGCGTCGTCGAGGAGCGTCGTGCTCACCTGCTGGAGCACCGCCACGGCGGGCAGCGTGCGGCCCGCGCCCGCGCGGTCGGTGGCCAGGAGGATCGCCGAGCCGCCGGCGAGCAGCAGGAGCGTGGGCAGGGCCCGGCGAAGGATCAGGGTGAACGGCGAAGCCGCCGGCGAGACGGGGTTCATACGTAGGCCTCGGCGAGCGTGCGGGCTGCGGAGTCGTCGAGCTGGTCGGCCCGACGCAGGGCGTCGAAGCGGTCGGCGAGATCGTCGGCCGTGAGCCGCCGCTTCGCGGCACCCTCGACGTCGAGCGCGATCCGGCCCCGGTGAATCAAAAGCAGACGGTCGCCGAGCGCCGCCGCCTGGGCGAGCGAGTGCGTGACCATCAGCGATGTCAGCCTCTGCTCGCGGATGATCCGTGCCGTGGCCTGGATCACCCGGTCGGCCGCCGCTGGGTCGAGGGCGGCGGTGTGCTCGTCGAGCAGGAGAAGCTCGGGCCGCTGCCAGGTGGCCATCACGAGCGTGACGATCTGCCGCTGGCCTCCGGAGAGGGAGCCGATCGGCTGTTCGAGCCGCTGCTCGAGGCCCGGCACGATCGCCGCC
The DNA here is from genome assembly GCA_964585575.1 of uncultured Chitinophagaceae bacterium. Lineage (GTDB taxonomy): Bacteria > Planctomycetota > Planctomycetia > Pirellulales > UBA1268 > UBA4655. The sequence goes on along the minus strand of CAZPEM010000028.1, from coordinate 15,330 downwards.
AGCCGCTGCGCCGCATGCTCGCGGAGCTCGCGGCTCGTCGCCCAGCGGAGGCCCGCGGTGCGGCCGCGGCATGCGGCCACGGCGATGTTTTCGAGCACCGTCAGGCTCCCCGCGGTCCCCGCCCGCGGATCCTGGTAGACCCGCCCCACGAGCCGTGCCCGCTCGTGCTCCCGCCAGCGGGTGATGTCGTGGCCCGCCAGTCTCATCGTGCCGCCGTCGAGCGGCACCGTGCCGGCGATGGCGCCCAGGAGCGTGCTCTTTCCCGAGCCGTTGGTGCCGATCACCACGACGAACGAACCGGCGGGCACCACGAGCGACACGCCGTCCACCGCGCGCACGGCGGGCCCGCCCGGCGAGGAGAACGACACGGCGGCGTCAACCAGTTCGAGCATGGCCCCTCCTTGAAAGAAAGCGGGGGGCGACGAGCGCGGCGAGCACGACGACGGCCGTCGCGGCCTTGAGCCAGTCGGGATCGAGGCCGGCACGGAGGGCGGCTGCGACGAGCAGCCGGAAGGTGACGCTGCCGGCGGCGGCGGCCAGGAGCGCCCCGCCCAGCTGCACCGGCCCCACGAGCGTCGCGCCGAGGAACACGCTCGCCATGCCCCAGACCACCATGCCGATGCCCATCTGCACGTCGGCGAAGCCCTGGTACTGCGCGACCATCGAGCCCGACGACGCCGTGAGGGCGTTGGCGATCGCCAGACCGGCGACCGTCATCGAGCCGGTGTCGCGACCGAGCGCGCGAGCCATCGTCGGGGTGTCGCCGCCGGCCCGCATCGCCGTGCCGAGCTGGGTGCGGAAGAATACCCAGAGCGCGACGATGGCGACCGCCACCAGGGCCGCGACGAACGCCAGCGTCGCCGCCTCGCCCGCGACCGCCGTGGAGAGCCCGGCCCGCTCCAAGGCCGGCCCCAGCGTCGCTTCCGCCCTGTCGAGCAGCGTCGTCGTCGAGGAGAGGGGGACGTTGCTGCGTCCGAGGACGACGAGGTTGACGCTCGCCAACGCCGTCGTGACGAGGATCCCGGCAAGCAGCCGCTCCACGCCAAGAAACGCGTGGAGCATGGCGGTGGCGCAGCCCGCGGCGGCCCCGGCCAGCGGTGCCGCCAGCGTCGCGAGGACGGGATCGACGCCGGCCGTGAGGGCCACGGCGGTGACCACGGCGCCGAGCGTGAACGACCCGTCTGTGGTGATGTCGGGAAACGAGAACAGCCGGTAGCTCACGAACACCCCGAGCGCCACCAGCGCCAGGGCCAGGCCGAACGTCCAGGTGGAAAGCAGCGTGATCATGCCGCCCCCGCCTCGACGACGAGCGGCGCGAACCAGCACCTGCCTCGGTCCATCGTCGACCGGCCGCTGCCGAGCACCGGCTGCGGGTCGGCCAGCAGGTGCATGAGAGCCAGGGGTGGCGAGTCGGCGAGGCCTTCGATCGTCGTGGCGAGGTCGCCGGTGCCCCGGGCGAGCGGCCGGGGTGGGAAGACGACGGCATGAAGATGCCCGTGGAGCGTGCCAGTACCCAACGGTCGCACGAACGGAGCAAGCGTCGCCGAGGCAGCATCGCGGGTGGCCACCCCCACCACCACGGCCGCGCACCGGGCATGGACCGGCTCGCGCGAGAAGCTCAGCCACCGAGCGGCGACGGCCCGCTCGGCCAAGCCCGGCCGGTCGCTCGCCGACGCCTCGGCGAGCGGACGGATAAGCTCGGCGCCGACCAGGCCCGCGAGTTCGCCGGCCACGACCACCGCGAGCACGTCCGCTTCGGTCTGCTCGAAGATCCTCGCCACGAGCTCGTCGATGGCGACGGGCTCGTCGGAGGCCATCTCGAAGCCGGCCCTGCCCGAAGGCATTCCGGTCCAGAGAAGACCGTGGGCGATATCCACCTCGGGCACGAGGTCGCCTGCCGCGGCCATGTAATCGACCACCGAGAAGGGCCGAGGGCGACGGTGGAAGGCGATGCCGCAGGCGGCGAGCATTTCGCCGGCCCGATCGGCGAGCGGACCGTCTTCCGCGACCGCCGCCAGGCCGAGGGCGAATGCGTCGCGGGCGATTCTTCGTCGCTCGTGGGGCTGCGGCCGCCCGCCCGCCGCGATCTCGGCCGACCCCACGAGCCGACCATGGACGGCCGAGGTCGGCCGCTCGAGTCCCAGGAGCCGCACGCCGCCGCTCGTGAGATCGACCGCCGCAGCATGGCTCATTTCAGGCTTCGGGTCGGACGGGCGTCGCGACGGGGCGGCAGGCTGCTCCATGAGCATCGCCGCGAGCCTCGTCAGTTCGAGCACGTTTCGAACCGGCTCGCTCGCCTCGCGGATGAGACAGCGGCCGCCGACCCGACCGGCCGCGCGGTGGATTCCGAGGAGCACCCGGATTCCGGCTGAACTGAGAAAGCCGCACTCCCGCAGGTCGATCGCGATCACGTGGTGCCCCCGCCGCAGTTCATCGTTCACTGCACGGGTGAGATCGTCGGCATGCTCGGCGTCGAGACGGCCCGACACGACGAGGATCAGCTCGTCATCGGCCTCGTGCCTTGTGATCGTGATGTCCATCAACGGCTTCCGGCCCCGACCGCCGCGGGGAAGCCGTGGAGTATATCCCTGCCCGGGCCACGGCTGCCGCCACCGACCCGGGGGATCAAAAGCCCGTTCTCACCGCCTCCTCGCCGTAGATCGGCAGCAGGCGGTAGTAGACCTCGAGCACCAGCAGAGCGAGCGACGTGTGCGCGAGCCGCCCGCCGGCCGCGGTTTCGCGGTCGGCGAAGGCCCAGCTGCCGGTCTCGTGGCCCACCCTCGCCTGCGACCGCACGAGGGCGTCGCGGAGTCTCGCGTTCCAGCGGGGCCAGGCGGGGTGGCCGGTCTGCATGAGAACCTGCGCGAGATAGAAGTTTTCGTAGATCGCGTCGGGATCGGGTGGACGCGAGGCCAGCCGTTCGATGCCCCGGTCGAGCGGCTCGTCGCCCGGCTTCCAGCCGGTGTACATCCGGCAGAGCAGGCCGATCGCCGAGGTCGAATGCTTCGCCGAAGGGGAGCGGTAGCCGTAGGCCGCCCCGCCCATCGACTGCACGCGGTCGAGAAACCTCGCCGCGCCGTCGATGGCGGGCGAGGGGACGGTGAGCCCGGCAAGCTGCGCGCTTTTGAGCGCGGCGATCTGCCAGGCGGTGACGGTCAGGTCGCCCGGCTGGCCCGGCAGGTATCTCCATCCACCGCTGTATTGGTCTTGCGCGGTCTCGATGAAGCGGATGCAGCCGGCGAGGGGCTCCCTCAACAGCTCGTCTCCGGTCATGCCGAACGCCTCGGCAAAGACGAGCGTGGCCAGGCCCTGTCCATACATCGTCCCCTCGCAGAGATCGCTGCCATGGGGTGTCTCCTTGAGCCGGCTGGCGAGGTAATAGATGCCCCGCGAGACCGTCTCTTGGTGAACGCCGTCCTCGTGGGTGTGGCCCGCTCCGAGAAAAGGCAGTAGCGCGATCGCCGTGGAAGCGGTCGTGCTCGCGACCGTTCCCGCGTCGCGGCACCCGCCGTCGCAGCGGCAGCCCGAGAGGTCGCATCGCCAGGAGCCGTCGACCGCCTGGTGCGCGGCGAGCCAGGCGAGGCCGAGCTCGACGGCCGCCTCGCTCGCGGCGGTGCCGCCGTGGCGACGGGCGGCCGCGAGACGGGCATCGCCACGCCGGCTTCCAAACCGCGAGCCTCGGGCGACCCCAGCCGGCGGCCGGCCGCGCGTGTCGACGTGCGGAGCGAGGCCGCTTTCGGCGATGCCAGGCGTGTCGATCGCACGAGGATCCCGTGTCGGCTGATCCCGTGTCGGCTGAGCGGAGGCGTCCGCCGCGTTTCCACTGGCTTCGGCAACTGGCTCGGCGACTGCCTCGACGCCGGCGTTCACGACGACGGCCGGCTGGGCTTCCGGTCCTGGCGACTCATGCGGCTCCGCATCGGTCGGTGCGGCCGCCAGTTGGGCTGGGGCGACGACGACGGCTGCGCCCCCCTCCTGCCGATCGACAGCGTCTCCCCTCATCCCGCGGCCGTCGATCACGATCGGCCGGGAACGCGATGGCGCCGGCCGACTGTCCGCGACGAACATCGCGAGGATCACGCCGATGGCGAGGTGGGCGACGAGGCTCCAGTAGCCGCCCAAGAGGGAGCGGTTTCCGACGATCCGTTCGACGAGCGGTCGTGGCGGCGGCGACTCAACGGAAGCATCCATCGAGGGAGTCATCGGCCGTCGCGAAGGCCGCCGGCCACCCGGCCTTCACTGGGCCCTTGCTCGGGCCCATCGACCTCGCGGGAAGGGCAAGCCTCGCGGCGCCAAAGCCGGGGACATCGGGTGAGTTTGACGGATGCGTAGCCGCGTGGGCGAGCCGGTGGCCCCACTGCTCCCGGACCGCCGCTACTCCTTGAACTCCTCGTCGATGCTCTGGGCGCCGTAGATCGGCAGGTGCCGGTAGTAGACCTCGAGGATCATCGTCGCAAGCGCCGTGCAGTAGAGGCGGCCACCCACTCCGGCGGCAAAGCCGCCTGTGGCTGTAAATTTATGCTGCCCATCAATTCCACCGGTCAAACCGTCACACCAACTGCCGGCGGAGTGGCCGCTCTTCACCTGGGTATTCACGAGCATGTCCCTCATCTTCGCGTTCCAGGCGACCCACCGCTCCCCTTCGACGTGGTGGATCACCTGCGTCGCGTAGTAGTTGAAATAGAGATCGGTCGAGGGCCCCATCTTGGCGAGCCTCGTCACGCCCCGGTCGAGTCCTGGATGGTCCTTCTTCCAGCCGAGGTACATCCGGCAGAGGAGGCCGACGGCAGTCGTAGCCGGTGCGTCTCCCGGGTTCGTATAGCCGTATGCCGCGCCGGAATCCGTCTCGACGCTGTTGAGGAACTCGACCGCCTTCTTGATGACGTTTCCATCGACGTTGAGGTAGGCCATGTGACCGCTCTTGAGCGCCATCAACTGCCATCCCACGGCCGACGTGTCGCCCGGCTGCTTCGGCTGATACCGCCAGCCGCCGCCGACCGGATCCTGCGCCGCCATGATGTAGTTGAGCGACAGTTGGGCCGGCCCCTGCAGGCGGTTGTCCTGCGTCATCGCGTAGCATTCCGAGAGGCATATGCCCGCGAGGCCCTGCGAATAAAGGCCATACTGTTGCGAGCCTTCCATCTTTCCGTTGCCCGCCACGATGAGCGAGGCAAGGAAGTTGATTCCTTTGAAGACCTGCTCCTTGTAGGGGCCGGACGTGTGCGTATAGCCGCGGCCGAGGAATGGCAGAAGCGCCAAGGCAGTCGCGCCGCCGCGATCGGCCTTGAGCGAGCCGCTGTGCGAGCACTGTCCACCGCAGCAGGCGTTCATGTCGAACGACCAGCCTCCGTCGGGCATCTGGTGGAGGGCGATCCACTTGAGGGCTGCTTCGACGGCCGCCTCACTCTGCTCGTTGCCGCCGCCCCTTGCAACGGCCGATTTGCGGGCCCCAGCGTTCGATCGGGCTCCGATGCCGCCGGGCTGCCCGACGCCAGACCCGATGGACTCGAGCAGGGTGCCCGTCGGGGCGGTTTCGGTGCTGAAGTCGGAAAACTCGACTTCGGCCGCCGCCGCATCGACGGCATCGGTGGCGGGGGCGACCTGCACGTCGACGGACACGGTCGTCTCGGGAAGCACGACGTCGCTCGTGGCCGCGGTCGGCTCCGTGACCTCGTCCTGCTGCGTAACCTCCGGCACGTCTTCCCCGATGTCCTCCGAATCGAGTTCCGACGACGAAGTGATGAGCCGCGGCGGCTCCACCTTCGGCGGCGCAGTCACGATCAGCGCCAGCACCAGTAGCGCCACGATGTGGACGAGCATGCTGATCGCGAAGGGGGGCACGAACCGGCTCGCGACCGAACCGCCGACGACGATCTCCTCGACGGGCTGCTCATCGTCCGCCTGCCGCTTCGGCGGTGGCTGCAGCGGGGGTGGGGAAGGAGGCTTGACCACAGGCATTGGAGGTTTGGCCTAAATGAGTTTGCCGACGACGTAAGCGGGGCAGCATGAGAGGGCCAGCGGCACCGCTGGAACTCTAATCCAATCCATCACTCCTTGAATTCCTCGTCGACGCTCTGGGCGCCGTAGATCGGCAGGTGCCGGTAGTAGACCTCGAGGATCATCGTCGCAAGCGCCGTGCAGTAGAGCCGTCCGGCGGCGTGGGCACCGTGGCCGCCGGCGACCCCCTCATACCAGCTGCCGGCGGAATGGCCGCTCTTCACCTGGGTATCGATGAGCATGTCCCGCATCTTCGCGTTCCAGGCGACCCACCGCTCCCCTTCGACGTGATGGATCACCTGGGTCGCGTAGTAGTCGAAGTAGAGATCGTTCGAGGGCCCCATCTTGGCAAGCCTCGTCACGCCCCGGTCGAGTCCTGGATGGTCCTTCTTCCAGCCGAGGTACATCCGGCAGAGGAGGCCGACGGCAGTCGTAGCCGGTGCGTCTCCCGGGTTCGTATAGCCGTATGCCGCGCCGGAATCCGTCTCGACGCTGTTGAGGAACTCGACCGCCTTCTTGATGACGTTTCCATCGACGTTGAGGTAGGCCATGTGACCGCTCTTGAGCGCCATCAACTGCCATCCCACGGCCGACGTGTCGCCCGGCTGCTTCGGCTGATACCGCCAGCCGCCGCCGACCGGATCCTGCGCCGCCATGATGTAGTTGAGCGACAGTTGGGCCGGCCCCTGCAGGCGGTTGTCCTGCGTCATCGCGTAGCATTCCGAGAGGCAGATGCCCGCGAGGCCCTGGGTGTACAGGTCGGCGTTCGGGATTTTCCCTTCGCCGCTCACGAGCATTGAGGCGAGAAAGTTGATGCCCTTGAAGACCTGCTCCTTGTAGGGGCCGGTCGTGTGCGTGTAGCCGCGGCCGAGGAATGGCAGAAGCGCCAAGGCAGTCGCGCCGCCGCGGTTGGCCTTGAGCGAGCCGCCGTGCGTGCACTGGCCGCCGCAGCAGTCGTTCATGTCGAACGACCAGCCTCCGTCGGGCATCTGGTGGAGGGCGATCCACTTGAGGGCTGCTTCGACGGCCGCCTCACTCTGCTCGTTGCCGCCGCCCCTTGCAACGGCCGATTTGCGGGCCCCAGCGTTCGATCGGGCTCCGATGCCGCCGGGCTGCCCGACGCCAGACCCGATGGACTCGAGCAGGGTGCCCGTCGGGGCGGTTTCGGTGCTGAAGTCGGAAAACTCGACTTCGGCCGCCGCCGCATCGACGGCATCGGTGGCGGGGGCGACCTGCACGTCGACGGACACGGTCGTCTCGGGAAGCACGACGTCGCTCGTGGCCGCGGTCGGCTCCGTGACCTCGTCCTGCTGCGTAACCTCCGGCACGTCTTCCCCGATGTCCTCCGAATCGAGTTCCGACGACGAAGTGATGAGCCGCGGCGGCTCCACCTTCGGCGGCGCAGTCACGATCAGCGCCAGCACCAGTAGCGCCACGATGTGGACGAGCATGCTGATCGCGAAGGGGGGCACGAACCGGCTCGCGACCGAACCGCCGACGACGATCTCCTCGACGGGCTGCTCGTCGTCCGCCTGCTGCTTCGGCGGGGGCTGCAGCGGCGGCTTGGCAGGCGGATTGGTCGCAGGCACCGGCGGCCTGGCCTGAGCGACCGGCGGCCTGGCCTGAGCGACCGGCGGCTTGGCCTGAGCCGCCGGGGCCGCGGCGGGAACAGGCTTCTTGGACGCTGCGTCGGGGCGAATGGAAGTGGACATGTCTTGTTCCGAAAGAACGCGGCGCGATAACTACTAAAATGGTATCGATTGCCGACCCGCCAGCAAACCAGCCGGTTCAGCGACCGACTCCTTATTCGGATGGCCGGAGCCGGTTTATTCCGGTTTTCCCAAGGTCGGTCCCCCAAACGGGATAGGCTGACCGGTCTCGTGTGGGCCGACCGGTTTCGTGCGGGAAGGCGACTTGCCGCCGGGGCCCGCCGGCGTTCGGTCGTTTCGGCCGGTGCGGACGGGGGTGTCTGGCGGTCGTGGCCGGAGGGGGGTACGCTTCCCGTCGTCTCGCGACGAAACCACCCCCCGGACCCAAGAGAAGCCCGCACCAAAAGGCTCCCCGTCATGGCCAAAGGCAAGAAGAAGCTCGAAGTCGTCCAACTCGTGTGCGAGGAGACGGGCGACCAGAACTACACGCTCCGCCGGAAGACCGGCGGCGAAAAGCTCAAGGTCAAGAAGTATTCCCCGCGGCTACGGAAGCACACCGTTCACGTCGAGAAGAGGAAGTAGCGGCACCGGCCCCACGACCCTGGAAGGCAGCGACCCTGGAAGGCAGCGACTCCGGAAGGCAGCCGACCCTGGAAGGCAGCGACTCCGGAAGGCAGCCGACCCCGGACAGCAAGCAGACGACGGGTGGTCGATCAGACGGCGGCGTCGATTCGCGACCGGAGCGACGCTTCCAACGACGCATCCGAGCCGGAGGGAGCCGAGCCGGAGGGAGCCGAGCCGGAGGGAGCCGAGCCGGAGGGAGCTTCGACGACCACGTCTGCCTGGCCCGCGATCCGCGCCGCGGGCTCCGCGGCCACGAGCATTCGGCATTCCGAGGGGCCCTCGAACCGTCCCGTGCCGGGACGAACGACGAGATCGATCTCGGGCCTGTCGTCGCGGGATCGTTCATGTCGGGAACCGCCGGCGAGAAGTTCGAGCATCGCGCGGCCAAGACGCGTCGTCTCGAGGTCGTCGGGCAGTCTCCAGCGAAGACCCTCGAGCGGCCTGTGGACGAGTCCCTCGCGGCAGACGGTGAGCCTGCCGCGGCGATGGAAATAGGCGACGTTGGCGCCGTCCCTCCATCGCTTCGTGGCCGTGGGGTCGGCTGGATGCCAGACGTGGAGCGTGAAGGTGCGGTCGAGGATCGATTCGAGCTTCACTCCCGCGGCCCGCAGCCGCAGGCCAAGGTCGTCGTCCTCCTGGCCCCATCCGCGGAACCGCTCGTCGAAGCCGTTGACCCGCTCGTAGTCCGACCTCCAGACGCTGAAGTTGCCGCCGGCCAGCCGTGGCTTCGTCCGGTGCCGGATGAGCGAGTACCAGAGGATCTTCCTGTGTCGTGAAAGGAGCGCCGCCCGCTCGGAGGCGGAAGTGAGGCTGGCGACCGCGAGTGGCGTGAGATCGGAGGCGTCGATCGAGCGGCTCTCGGCCTCGCCGAGCCTCGCGCAGAAGCAGAGCAGCGCCCGTCCGGGCCTGCGGCGGGCGAGGTGGGCGGCGACGTGGTCCCGCGGCAGGACGCAGTCGCCGTCGAGGAACAGCAGCGTGCGGCCGTGGGCGAGCTTCGCCCCCTGGTTGCGATTGCGGGCGAGCTGGAAGCCGTCGTGCGGCATGGTCGTGAAGGCGACCCGGAACGCCGCTGACCGCGCGAACGACTCCACGATCTCCCGCGTGCCGTCGGTCGAGCCGTCGTCGGTGACGATCACCTCGAAACCGCCGTCGACCCCCTCCTGCCGTGCGATCGACTCGAGCACGAGCGAAAGGTGTCTCGGCTTCTCGAACGTGTTGACGATGAGGGATATCTCGGGCGTCGAACCGGTCATCGCGATCCTCCTTCGATCGTGGCGGGGCCCGCTGCCAGGATCGCGCGGAGCACGGCGTCGCCGGCATGGCCCTCGGCCGTCGTGGCGGCGAGCATGGCGGCTGAACCTCGGTAGTGATCCTCGAACCGCACGAGTTCCCGCAACGCATCGAGAATCGCGTCGAGAAGGCCGTCGCCGGCCGCGACCACGATGCCGGCCGCCGAGAACGGCCGGGGGGCTCCCGTGTCGAGAGGATCGATCGCCAGCGAATCGAGATCGACCGTATCGGCGCCGGGCAGCGGACCGACCTCGACCAGCATCGATCGCGGCCTCGACCCGCCGGCCCGATCCGTCGCGTTCGGAATCGGCGTGAGGCCGCCGACCGGCCGGCCTGACCGATCCGGCTGGAGTGAAAGCGTCCTCCGCGGCATGCCTTCGACCCCCACGGAGATGGCGACGCCCGGAAGCTGGAGGGCGTCGTCGCCTGCGGCGGGCCAGGCGGCGGACGCGAGGATCGCGTTCGCGTTCGCGGGGATCGCGATCGACAGCCGCAGCGGCCGGGCCGACCGGATCCGAACGCGGCCTGTTCGGCTTCCCGGGAAGGGGCGGGAAGCCGCCACCACCGCCGCGGTGTGCTCCGCGATCGGTTTGGCGAGAAGCCTCGCCATCGATCCGCCCCCCGTGACGATCGGCAGCCCACCGCTTGCGATCGCTTCGAGCGTCACGCCGGAGCAGCGGCAGCGGTAGCGGGACTGATCGTACGCAAGCAGGATCGCGTCGGCCGCCGCGAGCTGCCCCGCGTAGCTGCCGTCGAGGAGCGGGCCGCCGAGCAGTTCGACGTGCGGTCGCGGCATCGTCGAGAGCCGCGCAAGCGACGCGACCACCGCACGGTCGGCCGACGCCCGGGACGTGGCGGGAAAGCCGAGGTTCGACTGCACGGCGAGCGTGACGATCGGCGAGAGGACGGGATCGGCCGACATCCGCTCCGCCACGTCGGCGAGCAGGTGCGATTGCTTTTCCGGGCGGGCGTCGCCGAGGGCGACGACACGGAAGCGGCCGCTCCGCGACCTTCTCGCGGCGGCCGCCGCGATCGCCTCGGCGCGGACCGGGTAGGGGAGGACTCCGACGTCTCCCACGCCGAGCCGACGGTGCTGCGAGGCGAGCTCGTCGGTGGTGACGTGGAGGCGGATCTCGTGCGGGGCGGCGTCGTCGAGCGCCCTGCGGGTCATTCGTCGGATCCGGTCGAGCCGACGTTCCTGTCGCGGAAAGTCGTCGAGAAAGCCCCGGTAGAGCGGATAGTGGAACTGCACGTGCCACGCGACGCCGCGAGGCGGTCGAGCGTCGCGGATCGCCAGTGCGAGCCCCGCCAGGTCGAGCTCCGACGCGGTCGCGACGAACACGACGTCGCCCGGACGCACGCTCCGGACGATCGACGCGATCTCGCGGGCGAACGCGTCGATGCGTTGCCGGCGCCGTCGCTCGGCATGGCGTGCGGACCACGGCCAGGCGATCCGCAGTCGGGCCCGACCGTCGTCCGCGAGGCGGTCGAGTTCGCCGAAGCCGGTGTACTTCGAGTGGCCGAGGATCGACAGGGATGCGTCGAGCCGATGGGTGGCCGGCCATCGCCCGGCCGCTGGCCGGAAGCCGTGGTGCGCGACCGCCTCGCAGGCGAAGCCCGCCTGCTCCGCCGCATCGAGGAGGTCGCGGCAGTATTGGTAGGGATGCGAGCCCAGGTCGCAGAGGCAGGGATCGATCAGGATGAAGCGGCGCATGGCACCTTCGAGAGCAGTCGTTCGAGCGGTTCCCTGCCGGAAGTGATCGCAAGCTCGATCTCGACCGCCGCCAGCGGCAGATTGCCGAGCCGATCACGGCGGATTTTCACGAGATCCTTGAGCGTCGTCACCACCGACTCGGCGTCGCTCCGCTTCGCGGCATCGACGATCGCGGCGAGGTCGTCGTCGTCGTAGTCGTGGTGGTCGGGGTAGGTGAGGCTGGCGACGAGCTTCGCGCCCAGCCGCTCGAGCGTCGCGCGGAACGGGGCCGGGTTGCCGATGCCGCAGACCGCGACGACCCGCCGGCCCGCGAGGTGTTCGAGCGGTGCCGTGTCTCCGGAGGCGAACCGCAGCCGCGTCGGCCCGTGCCGCGACTCGGCCCAGACCGCCGGCACCCGGCGACCGCAGCGGGAGCGGATGGTCTCGGCGATCGATGCGACCGAACCGGCATCGACGAGGTCGCATCGCGTCACCACGACGGCGTCGGCCCGTGCGATCGACGTGACCGGCTCCCGCAGCAAGCCGCGCGGGAACATGCGGTCGCCGCCGAACGGGTCGGTGGCGTCGATCGTCACGATGTCGAGCGATCGGGCGAGCCGCCGGTGCTGGAAGCCATCGTCGAGGATCGCGATTTCGGCGCCGTGCCGCGCGACGGCGCGACGGACGGCGGCGGCACGGTCGCGATCGGCCTCGTGGGCGACGTCCGGGACGAGGATCGCAAGCTCCTTCGCCTCATCGCTCTTCTCGCCGTCCCTCGCGGCGTAGCCTCGGCTCACGATCGCCACCTCCATCCCCATGGCGCGGTAGTGCCTGGCGACCCAGGCCACCAAGGGCGTCTTTCCCGTGCCACCGAGCGTGAGGTTGCCGACGGACACGACCGGAATCGTCGCCGTCGCGACCGGCAGCATCCCGGCCCCGTAGGCCGCCTGGCGGACGGCGACCGCCGCGGCATAGGGAATGGACGCCAGGGCCAGCGCCGAGCGGGCCGCCGTGGCGACCGGGCCGCGGTCGACGCCCTGAACGAGTCGTCGGAAGGCCTCGGCGTCGGGGAGCAGGTTCATGGGGAAGTCCGGGCCGCACGGCGGAGTCGCGCGGCCACGTGGCGACCGCGAACGGGAAGGGTTTGCCGAGGATAGGAGCGGCTTTCGAAACCCGTCAACGCCGCTGCCGATATACTTTCGTCTGAGGGCGTTCGGTCTTCGTGGCAACGGCCTGACGGCACGTTTTCGTGGGAGCGAGGCGATGGCGACCGTTGCAGAGAAGTCGGCCGACCTTGCCGTTCCGGAATGGGCCCCGTCGGATTCGGTCGACGAGAAGGTCGATCGCTTTCTCGCGGCCCGTCTGAAGGCCGTCGGGGACGACTACCGGAGCGTCGCCATCACGACGTTCCTGCTCGCGTCGGCCATCGGCCTCGTGCTCTGGCTCGGCGCCGGAGTCGTCGCCGATCACTGGCTCGTGCCCGGCGGGCTCGACCGAACGCTCCGCGTGGCATGGCTCGTCGTCGCCGCGGCGGCGGTCGTCGTGGCGGCGATCAAGTGGGTCGTGCCGCTCGTGCGATACCGGGTGAATCTCGTCTACGCGGCGAGATCGATCGAGCGGGCGAATCCGGAGCTCCGCAACGACGTCGTGAACACCGTGCTCGTGCGGGCTCGTCCGCAGCGGATTCCGGCGATGGTCGTCTCGTCGCTCGAGCACCGCACCGCCAAGCGGCTCTCGAAACTGCCCGCCGACATCGTCGCGGATCGGGGGCCGGCGCTGCGGCTTGCCGTGGTGTTGGCGATCCTCGTCGGGCTCGCCTGCCTCTATGCGGTCTTTTCGCCGAAGAGCCTCGGCACGAGCCTCGCGAGGCTCGTGGCCCCTTTGTCACGGGTCGCCCCGCCGACACGGGTGCTGATCGGCGAACCGGAACTCGGATGGAGGCTTCCGGCCGGCGAACGGGGTGGCGACGATGTCTTCCACGCCATTCCCGTGAAGGACGGGCGGGCGACGATCGTCCGCAATCGGCAGCTCGTCGTCCGCAGCCGGATTCGTGGCATGGCGGCCGGCGAGAAGGCGATGGTCGAGGCGGCGGGCGTCGCCGAGGACGGCACGATCGATCGTGTCGCGGGCTGGCGAAGCCGGATGGAGCCGGTGGTGTCGTCGGCCGCTGGCGGGGGCTTCGAGGCAACGCTTCCGGGCGGCGGCCACGGGCTCTCGAACGATCTCATCGTGTCGGTGACTGCAGGCGATGCGAGGAGCGAGCCGGTCAGGATCGTCGTCGTCGATGCTCCGTCGCTGCTCGTGAAGCAGGTCAAGCTCCTGCCGCCGGCGTACACCCGCCGTGAGCCCGAGATCCTCGAGTGGCAGGGGGACCTGAGCGGCATCGAGGGAACGAAGGTGACGCTGCTCGCCGAGAGCAAGGACCCATTGGAGATGGCGGCGATCGACTTCGGCTGCGATGGACAGGGGCTCGTGAAGCTGAAGATCGACCCCGGCGACCTCGCGCGGGCGAGCGGCTCGTTCGACCTGCGGCTCACGGCCGACCGATCCGGGCCCTGGGAGCGGAACTACCGTCTCGTCTTCAGGCCGCGCGGCTGGTCCGAAGAAGACGGACGGGAGCGGGGCATCGAGCACCGGATCAACGTCGTCGCGGATACCATTCCCGAGGTGCGGATCGTCGAGCCCGCCAAGCCCGTCGTGAAGGTGCCGCCGGAGAAGCCGGTCGCCGTCGGGGTCGAGGCCGTCGATCCCGATTTTGCCCTCCGGAGCGTCGCGATCGAGATCGAGCTCGAACGCAACGGCGAGCGGATGCCGAGGGCCGCGCAATCCATCCTTGAACGGGAGTTCGCGGGGCCGTTCCGAGGGCAGGCGGTGTTCAAGCCGACGTCGGTGGGGGGGCAGGCCGGCGACCGTCTCCATTACCGAGCGGTCGCCGTCGACACAAAATCGCCGTCGCCCAATGCGGTCAGAACCGAGTGGTTCACGTTCGAACTCGACGCAGCCGCGCCGCCGCGGGCCGTGCCGCAGGATCGGCAGCAGCAAACACAGGATGGTCAGCAGGGGAACGCTCCTCAGGGAAGCGGTGATGGCCAGGCCGACGGGGCAAAGGGATCGAACGGTGGAAAGGGCAACGCGAGCGACGCATCCAACGGCGGAGAGGGCGGCGGTAAGCAGAACGCGGCGGGGGCAGGATCATCGGGTGGCGGCCAGTCGGCAAAGAATTCGGGCGAACAATCGCAGCAACAATCGCAGCAGGGCAGCGGAGAGCAGGGGGCTGGCCCGCCGGAGAAGGGGAGCCAGGGAGCTCGCTCGCAGGGTGGTGGCGGCTCGGCCGATGGATCGAGCGAGCCCTCCAAGCAGGCGTCGGGCTCGTCGGGAGGGGAAGGAAAAACGCCGGGTGGTGAGCAGCAGGCCGGTGGCGGGCAGCAAGGTGATGGCGGGCAGCAAGACGGCGGTGGAGCCAACGGTGGGCAGCAAGGCGGTCAGCAGCAAGGCGGTCAGCAACAAGGCGGTCAGCAACAAGGCGGACAGCAACAAGGCGGACAGCAACAAGGCGGACAGCAACAGAGCGGCAGTCAGCAACAGAGCGGCGGGCAGGAAGGCGGCGAGCAGGGCCGCGGTGAACAAAAAGGACAGCAGCAGAATGCCGGGAAGGCGGACGGCGGCAGCGGCCGTGAACGATCGGGGGAGCAACCTTCGGCAGACGACACGTCGATCGCCTCGGATGGAACGAACGATGGTGAAGCGATCGAGCGGATCCTCGAGGAGAGGGCCAAAGCCGGGGGCGACGCCAAGAAAACTGGTGGTGAAAAGTCCGGTGGTGAAAAGTCCGGCCAGGAAGCGAGCGGCGGCGCTGAAGAGAAGCCAGCGTCCGACGCGCAGTCCGGGGGCGACACGTCGGGGCAATCGCCCGAATGCCGACCGGAGGAGGGAAAGCCGTGCGGCAACAAGGAGTGCAGCAAGTGCCGCGGAGGTGGCAGCCAAGGGGGCGGTTCCGGTCAGGATGGAGGTTCCTCCGGTGGCGGGGGCGAGTCGAAGGGTGACGGCAAGCAGAACGGCAAGGGAGACGGCAAGCAG
>CAZPEM010000027.1:0-28164 GCA_964585575.1 uncultured Chitinophagaceae bacterium | reverse complement strand
TGCTCGGTGGTCACGCTGCGGGCGAGGTCTTCGAACCGCTCCTCGAGGAGCACCTTGCGGCGACCCACGATCCGGGCCCGCTCCACCGGCGGCCTCTCCATCCAGGCCGGAAACGCCTTCGCCGCCGACTGCACAGCCTCGTCCACCACGTTCGCCCCGCAGAGCGGCGTCTCGGCGATCACCTCGCCCACCGACGGGTTGTGGACGGGCACGGTGGGCACGCCCGACACGGTCGTCCACTCGCCGCCGATGAAGAGGGGGCAGGGCAGCAGGTTCGGCATCGCTCGCGCTCCGGTGCGTGGTAGACGTCAGTGTATTCGCTTGGGCCCCGCAGCCAGGGCAGCTACGGATGCGGCAGGATCGGCTGGATCGTGCCCGCGGTCATGCCGGCCTGGTAGTCGTGCCAGGTCATCGCGGGCTCGCCCGTGTCGACCGGCGTCATCGTGATGCAGCCGTCGACGGGGCACACGATCGAGCACAGGTTGCAACCCACGCAGTCGTTCTCGCGCACCTTCGGCACCGGCTTGCCCGGCACGCGGCCGGGGCCGAGGCCGTAGGGCGTCGAATCCACCAGGTCGATGCACTGGTGGGCCCCGTCCTCGCAGGCGATGTGGCAGAGGTTGCAGCCGATGCATTTTTCGTAGTCGATGCGGGCCACGCGCTTGTAGTGGAGGTCGAGTTGCTGCCAGTCGCCCACCTGCGGCACGGCCCGGCCGCGCAGGTCGGCGAGCGACCGCATGCCCTTCGAGTCGAGATAGGCCGAGAGGCCGTCGGCCATGTCCTCCACGATTCGGAAGCCGTAGTGCATGATCGCCGTGCACACCTGGAGCGTGGATGCCCCCAGGGCCACGAACTCAGCGGCGTCCTTCCAACTGCCGATCCCGCCGATGCCGGAGATCGGAAGGTTCACTTCCGCGTCGGCCGCGCAGGCGTGCACCATATTGAGGGCGATCGGCTTCACGGCCGGGCCGCAGTAGCCGCCGTGGGAGCTCCTCCCCGCCACGAACGGCTCGGGCACGAGCGTGTCGAGGTTTACGTTTGTGATGCTGTTGATCGTGTTGATGAGCGAGATCGCATCGGCTCCGGCCCGCTTCGCCGCCCGGGCGGCGAAGACGACGTTCGTGATGTTGGGCGTGAGCTTGACGATCACGGGAATCGTGGCCGCCTCCATCACCCAGCCCACGATCGTCTCGGCCACCTCGGGATTCTGCCCCACCGCCGAGCCCATGCCCCGCTCGCACATGCCGTGGGGGCAGCCGAAGTTGAGCTCGATGCCGTCGGCCCCACAGTCGGCCGACCGCTTCACGAACTCGTGCCAGCGCTCGCGCGTGTCGACCATCAGCGAGGCGATCACGGCGTGGTTCGGCCAGCGCCGCTTGACCTCGGTGATCTCGCGGAAGTTGGTCTCGGGAGAGCGGTCGCTGATCAGTTCGATGTTGTTGAACCCCACCATCCGCATCCCGGCGAGATTGAGGGCCGAGTAGCGGGAGGCCACATTCACGATGGGGTCGCCGATCGTCTTCCACACCACGCCGCCCCAGCCGGCCTCGAACGCCCGATGGGCCTGATGGGCCGTGTTGGAGGGCGGGCCGCTCGCCACCCAGAAGGGATTGGGGCTCTTGATCCCGGCGAAGTTGGTCGTGAGGTCGGCCATCGGCAGCGTCAGCCCTGGCGGAGGGCCGCCTCCAGTTCGTGAACGCGGACGGGATTGTCGAAGCCGGAGCCGGTGGCACCGTCGGGCATGCCGTAGCGCGACGGCTGCACCGGGCCGCGGACTTTCTCGCCGGAAATCAACGCATGGATGCCGCGGGCGGCCTTCTTCCCCTCGGCCACGGCGTTGACGACCTCGCGGCCACCGCTGGCGGCGTCGCCGCCCACGAACACGCGCGGCAGGTTTGTCTGCATGGTGGCCGGGTCATGCTGCACACGGCCCCGGGCGTCGAGCGCGAGGCCGGGAAAGAGCGTCTGCAAAAGCCCGGACTGCTTCTCCTGGCCCACGGCCTTGAGCACGAGGTCGCAGGGGAGTGTCCACTCGCTGCCAGGCACCACGCTCACGCGGCCATCGCGGACCGTCGTCTTCGCGAGCTTGAGCGATGCCACGTGGCCATCTCTTGCCATGACCTCGACGGGCACCGTGTCGAAGAGGAAGGCGGCCCCGTCGGCCTTCGCCAGCTCATATTCGAAGTCGTACGCCGACATCTCGGCCGGCCCGCGGCGATAGACGATCGTCGCCTCCTCGGCCCCGAGCCGCTTGGCCTGCGTGACGGCATCGATCGCCGTGTTGCCGCAGCCGAGCACGGCCACCCGCCGGCCCACGGGCACTTTCTCGAGCGGCCGCGTGTGGATCCATTCGATAAACTCGAGTGCGTCGACCACCTCGGGCAGATCTTCGCCGGGGATGCCGAGCCGGTTGGCCCGCCCGAGGCCGATGCCGATGAAGATCGCGTCGTGATCCCGCTCGAGGTCGGCCACCGTCACGTCGTGGCCGAGTTCGACGCCGTAGCGGAACACGACGCCGAGCCGCTCGATCATCCGCACCTCTTCGAGGCTCACCTCCGGCCGCATCTTGTAGTAGGCGATGCCATAGGTGTTGAGGCCGCCGGCGGCAGGCTTGCGGTCGTACACCGTCACGCCGTAACCGAGCCGGGCGAGTTCGGCGGCACAGCCCAGGCCCGCGGGCCCGGCGCCGAGCACTGCCACGCGGCGGCCGTTCTTCGTGGCCGGCGGGTGAAGCACGTCGATCCCGTTGTCGGCGACGTAGTCGGTGGCGTGCCGCTGCAGCCGGCCAATCTGGATCGGCTGCTTCTCGAGGTCGAGCATCACACAGGCGCCCTCGCAGAGCACCTGCGTGGGGCACACTCGGGCGCAACTCGCGCCGAGCACGTTGGCCTCGAGGATCGTGCGGGCCGACCCGGTGAGATTGTCGGTCGTGATCTTCTTGATGAACGTGGGGATGTCGATCCCCGTCGGGCAGGCCTTGATGCAGGGGGCGTCGTAGCAGAACAGGCAGCGGGCGGCCTCCACCCGCGCCTCCTGCGACGAGAAGGGCGGCTTGATGTCCGCCATGTTGGCGGCGGCGGTCGCGGCGTCGAGCAGTGGCTGGATCGGCATGCCTCGGGTCCTTCTCGGCTCGCGACCAGCGGCAATGGCCGCAGGAAACCGCTCAGAATACCCCCGGCCGCTTGCAGACGCCAGCCTGACCCGGCGACGATGGTCGCATGCCATGCCTGCTCGATCCGCAGCGGACGATCCGCGAACTCGAGGAACTCCGCACGCTCACGGGCGATGCCGAAGGCGCGCAGCGAGTGGCTTTCACGCCCGCCTGGCAACGGGCGCGGGCCTGGTTTCGGGAGCGGCTCGCGGGCCTGCCGGTCGAGACGCACGCCGATGCCGCGGGCAACGTGTGGACGACGCTCGCAGGGGAAAGCCCCCGCGCCGTCGTGATCGGCAGCCATATCGACTCGGTGCCCAACGGCGGCTGGCTCGACGGCTGCCTCGGCCTCCTTGCCGGTGTGGAGGTGCTGCGGAGAGTATGCGCCGAGCACATGGGCCGGCCGCCCGTCACCCTACGCGTGGTGGACTGGGCCGACGAGGAGGGCGCGCGGTTCGGGAAGAGCTTGTTCGGATCTGCCGCCTGCTCGGGCAGTCTCGACCTCGACGAGGCGCGGCGCCTCGTGGACAAGCAGGGCGTGCGTCTCGCCGACGCGCTCCGGGAGATCGGCATCGATCTCGAGCACGTGAAGGAGAGCGGCCGTGAACTTGGCAACGCCGCCGCCTATCTCGAGCTCCACATCGAGCAGGGTCCCATCCTGCTCGACCTCGGGCTGCCGCTCGGCGCCGTGCTCGGCACGTTCGGCGTGGAGCGGCATGCGATCACGTTTCGCGGGCAGGCCGCGCACTCGGGCTCGACGCCGATGAACCGCCGCCGCGACGCCTTTCTCGCCGCGGCGAAGATGGGACAGGAGATCTACGCCATCGCGGCCCGGAGTGACGGGGGCGTGTGCACGATCGGCTCCTGCACCACCCGGCCCGGCATCGTGACGAGCGTCGTCGAGGAGTGCCGGATCACGCTCGACTGCCGGCACCTCGACCCTGCCGCCCTTGCCCGGATGCACGCCGAGGCCCGCGCGGCGGCCGACCGGTTTGCAGCGGAAGGAAACGTGGATGTGTCGTGGGAGCGGCTCTGGCACATCGATCCCGCCCCCTTCCATTCCGACCTCGTGGCGTTCGCAGAGGAAGCCGTCCGCGAAACCTGCGGCACGTCGCACCGGCTGCCGTCGGGGCCGCTCCACGACGCGGCCGAAATGGCGATGGCGGGCGTGCCCACGGCGATGCTCTTCGTGCAGAGCCTCCACGGCATCAGCCACAACAAAATCGAGGACACCCGCCGCGAGCACCTCGAACTCGCCGTGCGTGCGCTCGACAGGCTCACCACGAAAACGATGGGCTGGGTGGCGGCACAAACGTAGGACAGGCTTCAGCCTGTCACGAACAATCGACAGGCTAAAGCCTGTCCTACGCGATCCCGAGCACGTCGCGCCTCGAGGACAGGCCGGCCGGCTTGCCGATGAGGAACGCCGCCGCGGCGAGCGCGCCCTGGGCGTAGCAGTCGCGGCTCGTGGCCCGGACGTTCACCGAGAGCGACTCCCCCTCGAGGCCGAAGAGGATCGTGTGCTCGCCCGGATTGTCGCCGGCCCGGATGGCGTGGTAGCCGATCTCGCCGGCGGGCCTCGCGCCGACGCGGCCGTGGCGGCCGTGCGCCTCGCGGGTCGTGCCCGCTGGATGGGCGTGCCTCATGGCGTCGGCGACGATAGCGCCGAACTTCAGCGCCGTGCCGCTCGGGGCGTCTTCCTTGTGGCGGTGATGGCACTCGACGATCTCGACGTCGGTGCGACCCCCGACGGCCGAAAGCAGCCGGCCCGCCCGTTCGACGAGGTCCATCGCGACGTTCACGGCGAGGCTCATGCTCGGCGACTGGAGCACGGCCACCTTCGCCGAGGCGATTCTCACCGCCTCCTGGTCGGCCGCTTCGAGTCCCGTCGTCGCGACGACGAGCGGCACGCCGCGTTCGGCCGCGAGCTTGGCCATCGGTCCCACCGCGCCGGGCAGCGAGAAGTCGATGATGCAGTCGGCCCCGGCGTCCGCGAAGCCGCCCTTTGAGTCGGCGGTGCCGCCCTTTGAATCGCGGTGGTCGGGTGCCTCCCAGTGGTCGCAGACGTGCACGCCCAGCGGCGAGACTCCCGCAAGCGTCCCCGCGTCGGCGCCGAGGTGCGGGCTGCCGCGGTGCTCGAGCGCATGAACGACCCGCCACCGCGGATCGGCAACGGCACAGGCCACGATCCGGCGGCCCATGCGGCCGGCCGCTCCGTGCACCACGAGTCGCATCGCTTCCATGCCGGTCTGATGCATGCTGCCCTCACGCATAGAGATCGATCGCCTGCACGATCTCGTCGATCCGGTTGCCGACGCTCACGGCGCGATTCGCGTAGCTTGCACGGCTCACGCCGCGGCTGCCAAGCACGTCGTTGAAGAGCTTCTGGTCGGTCGTGTGGTAGGCGACCGTCGCGGTCGGGTCCTTGAGCTGATGACCGGTGAGGATGCAGACCACCCGCTCGTCGCGGCCGATCACCCCCTGCGCCACGAGCTGCCTGGCGCCCGCCACGCTCGCGGCGCTGGCAGGCTCACAGCCGAGCCCGCCGGCCCCGACCTGGGCCTTCGCGTCGAGGATCTCCTGCTCCGTCACCTCGCGGACCACGCCGTCGCAGACCTCGAGGGCCCGCAGGCACTTGTTGAGGTTCACGGGCCGATTGATCTCGATGGCGCTGGCGATCGTGTCGGCCCGCTTCTTGTCGCGGTCGAGCTCGTCGTAGTAGTGACACGCGGGCGAGAGGTCGGCCCGACCGCCCTCCCAGCGGAGCCCACGCTTGTGGTAGAGCTCGTAGAGCGTGTTGGCACCGGCCGCGTTGATCACAGCGAGCCTCGGCACACGGTCGATGAGCCCGAGCTTTCGCAGTTCGGCAAACGCCTTGCCGAACGAGCTGGAGTTGCCGAGGTTGCCCCCCGGCACCACGATCCAATCGGGGACCTCCCAGCCGAGCGACTCGAGCACCCGGAACATGATCGTCTTCTGCCCCTCGAGCCTGAAAGGGTTGACGCTGTTGACGAGGTAGATGCCGAGCTTCTTCGCGACCTCCTGCACGCGGGCCATGGCGTCGTCGAAGTCGCCCGCGATCTGGATCGTGAGAGCGCCGTAGTCGAGCGCCTGCGAAAGCTTCCCGTAGGAGATCTTGCCCGAGCCGATGAAGATGATTCCTCGCATCAGCCGCGTCACGGCGCAGTAAACGGCGAGCGAGGCGCTCGTGTTGCCCGTGGAGGCGCAGGCCGCCCGACGCGCGCCGATCATCCGCGCGTGGGTGAAGGCGGCCGACATGCCGTTGTCCTTGAACGATCCCGACGGATTGAGTCCCTCGTACTGCAGGTGGAGCCGGCCGGGATTCACCCCCACGTAGCTGCCCACGCTGTCGGCCTTTGACAGGAGCGTCTGTCCCTCGCCGATCGTGACGACGCTCTCGCGGGGAGCATAGGGAAGAAGATCGTGGAAACGCCAGACGCCGCTCAGAGCCAACGGGTCGCTCCGCCGCATCCACTTTCGCTCGAAAACCTCGAACGAACTAGGCGGCCGGATCCGGTCCCAGTCGTATTCCACATCGAGCAGGTTTCCGCAGGCTGGGCAGCTGGTGAGCACCTCGTCCACCGAGAACGTGGCCGCGCACGCAGGGTCGATGCACTGCTGGAAGGCGAGGTCGGTACGGGTGACGACGGCCACGGAATGCTCGATTTTGCGGCGGATGCGACGATGTTCGTCAAGGGTAGGTCATGCTTTGGCCGGCAGCAAGGCGGACTGAAAATCGCCTCGCCTGCCAGTTTGACAGGCCCCCCATTGGGCCGTATCCTGAGGGCTTCCTCGTCTCCAAGGGCGGAAGCATGAAAGCTGCGGAACTAAAGGTTTTCAAACAGGCGTTGCTCGCGATTCGAGCCCGCCTTCGTGGTGACGTATCGACGATGGCCGACGCGGCGTTACGGCGTTCGGAGTCGGACGGCGGCGGGAACCTCTCCACGATGCCGATCCACATGGCCGACCTCGGAAGTGATGCCTTCGAGCAGGAGTTCACGCTCAGCCTGATGGCGACCGAGGAGGGGACGCTCGAGGCCGTTGAGGAGGCACTCGAGAGGATCAGGACGAAGTCGTTCGGGCTGTGCGAGGGATGCGGCGGCATCATCTCGAAGAAGCGGCTCGAGGCGATTCCGTTCGCGGCCCTTTGCATCAGGTGTGCCGAACTCGAGGAGTCTGGCGGGCCGGTGCGACGAACCCCCGTCCGCTTCCCAGCGAAAGCAGCCTCCGGGGCCCCAGCGAAAGCAGCCTCCGGGAGGTCACCTACGAAGTCGAGCCGTCCCCGGAGCCCCCGGTAGGACCCGCCAGGCGACCGTGTCAACATGGACCGTGTCATCATGGACGGTGGCATCATGGGAGGAAGGATCCTCGGAGTCAGTGCGGGAAAGCTCCTCTATGGGGCGGTTTTCCTCGTGGCCGCGGCGACCGACCTCGTTACGAAGGAGATCGTCTTCGCCCGCATGGGGATGCCCGGCGCATCACCCGCCGCGACGGTGGTGCCCGGGATGCTTTGGATCGAGACGAACCTCAACGAGGGGGCACTGTTCGGCATGGGACAGGGGTTTGGGCCGCTCTTCGCCCTCGTGTCGGTGGCCGCCTTGTCGCTCATCGTCTTCGTCGTGGTCCGCACCGCAGCGGGGCGGGAGCCGTTGCTGGTGGTCGCCCTCGGCCTGATTTCGGGCGGAATAGTCGGCAACCTGTATGACAGGCTCGGGCTTCCCGGGCTGACCTGGCATGCGCCGTTCGAGCGGCAGGGGAGCCGCGTGCTCGCGGTTCGCGATTGGATTCATTTCCGGCTCGATGGGATCATCGATTGGCCGATCTTCAACCTCGCCGACTCCTGGCTCGTGATCGGGTCGGCGACGCTCCTCCTGCTCTCGCTGCTCCCACCGCGCGGGTCGGCGACCGACGACCATGGATGACGTGACTGACCGCGACGAACTCGCCCGACGGCTCGATGTCGCGATTCGCGCCGTGGAGAAAGCGGGTCGGGAGACGCTCCGCTGGTTCGGTCGCAAGGAACTCGCCGTGGAGTTGAAGGAGGACCGCTCGCCGGTCACCGCAGCCGACCGGGCCGCCGAGGGCGTCTTGCGGGAGGTGCTGCTCGGCGCGTTCCCGACGGACGGCTTCCTCGGCGAGGAGACCGGGGCTACGCCGGGCACCAGCGGCTTCGAATGGATCTGCGATCCGATCGACGGCACGAAGTCGTTCATCCATGGCGTGCCGCTCTACGCCACCCTCGTCGGCTGCCGAAGCATCGGCGGTGGCGGCAACGCTCCTGCGGCGCCGGCGTTGGGCGTGATCTCGATTCCGGCGGCAAATGAAATGGTCTTCGCCGCCTCGGGCCTGGGCGCCTGGCACGCGCGAGGATTCGGCACCGCGGGCCGGGGGGCCGCCGAACCGGCGAGGGTCTCGACGACGGCGACGCTCTCCGGCGGCCTGTTCACCACGAGCGACGCCACGAGCTTCGACCTGAGACACCGCCGCGACGCCCGTGACTCGCTCGAGCGGGCCTGTGGCCTCACGCGGACCTGGGGAGATGGGTACGGCTACCTGCTCGTCGCCACCGGCCGGGCGATCGCGATGGTCGACCCGCTCCTGAACCCCTGGGACGCCGCGGCCGTGATGCCCGTTGTGATCGAGGCCGGAGGACGATTCACCGACTGGGAGGGCCGCCCGCGGATCGATTCCGGCGACGGAGTGGCCACCAACGGCCTGATCCACGAGGCGGTGATCGAAATCCTCCAGCGCCGCGATTGAGCGGTTCCCATTGCGAAATCGGCCGTCCTCGATACAGTATGGGGCTCGGTCGCCCGTTCCAGGCATTCGCTCAGCGTCATCAGCAAGGACATCCCGTGGCACGTTCCTGTCAGGTCTGCGGCAAGGGTTTCTCGGTCGGCAACACGGTCACGACCCGTGGCAAGGCGAAGTACCTCGGCGGCGTCGGCACGAAGGTCACCGGGATCACCCGCCGTCGGTTCAAGCCAAATCTGCAACGGATCCGGGTCACCCTCGGCAAGCCGTCGGCCGGAGGCTCGACGGCGCGGGGCACGAACACGACCATGCTCGTCTGCACCCAGTGCATTCGTAGCGGCGCGGTGACCAAGCTCGTCCGTCGTCCGCCATTCCGTCTGCCGACGGTCGACCGCGCGGTGACGGTGGCGGCCGAGGAGGCGGTGCCGTCGGGGCCGCGGGCCCGCCCATGAGCGGCGACGGATCGCTCGACAGGAAGGCCGTCGCGAAGGTCGCGTCGCTTGCAAGGCTCGCGCTCGAGGAAGCCGAGCTCGACCGCATGACCCGCGAGCTCTCCGGCATCGTCGGATTCGTCTCCGCGCTCGCGGCGATCGACACCTCGAACGTCGAGCCGCTCGCCCATCCCTTCGAGTCCAAGAACGTGTTTCGCGACGACGTCGTGATGCCCTCGCTCCCGCGGGAGCAGACGCTCGCCGCGGCTCCGAAGCACGATGGTGAGTTTTTCCTCGTTCCCGCGGTCCTGGGAGACGAGTGAGCCCGCGATGACGCCCTCCGACCGCTCGCTCTTGTCCGCTTCGGCAACCAAGATCGTGACCGCCGTCCGCGATGGAGACGTCACCGCCGCCGCCGTCGCCGCCGCCTTTCTCGACCGGATCGGGTCGCTCAACGGAACGCTCAACGCCTTCCTTCACGTGGATCGCGACGGAGCGATGGCCGCGGCCGAGCGGATCGACGAGAAGCGGAAACGCGGGGGACGGCTGGGACCCCTCGCCGGCCTCCCCGTCGCGGTGAAAGACGCCCTCTGCACGGTCGACCAACCGACGACCTGCGGCTCGAGGATGCTCGCCGGCTACCGTCCGCCCTACGACGCCGACACCGTCCGTCGGCTGCGGGAGGCCGATGCCGTCATCGTCGGCAAGACGAACATGGACGAGTTCGCGATGGGCGGCTCGAACGAGAACTCCGCCTTCGGTCCGGTGAAGAACCCGTGGGACATCTCGCGGGCCCCCGGCGGGTCGAGCGGGGGTTCGGCGGCCTGCGTCGCGGCCGACCTGGCGCCGGTGGCGATCGGCAGCGACACCGGCGGCTCCATCCGGCAGCCGGCGGGCCTCTGCGGCATCACGGGGCTCAAGCCCACCTACGGCCGCGTGAGCCGCCGCGGGCTCGTCGCCTTCGCCTCGAGCCTCGACCAGATCGGCCCGATGGCGAGGTCGGCCGCCGACTGCGGCCTCGTGCTCGAATCGATCGCGGGGCACGATCCGGGGGATGCGACCTCCCTCAGGGACGCCGTGCCCCCCTACACGCAATTGCTCGAGCAGCCGCTCACCGGCATTCGGATCGGTCGCGTTGCCGCTCACTTCGCCGAGGGGCTCGATCCCGAGGTGGCCAAGGGGGTGGAGGAGGCCTTCGCGGTGTTTCAGGCCGCCGGCGCGACGGTACACGACATCGATCTGCCGCACGCGAAGTACGGCGTGGCCACCTACTACCTCGTCGCCCCCTGCGAGGCATCGAGCAACCTCGCCCGCTACGACGGCATCCATTACGGCCATCGCAGCAGTGCGAAGCCCGCGGGCGGATTCGACTCGCCGCTCGTCGAGCTCTACTGCCGCAGCCGAGGCGAGGGCTTCGGGCCGGAGGTGAAGCGGCGGATCATGCTCGGCACCTACGCCCTCTCGGCCGGGTACTACGACGCCTACTATGCGAAGGCCCTGCGGGTGCGCCGGCTCATCCGCCAGGACTACCTCGACGCCTTCGCGAAGGTCGACCTGATCGGCGGGCCGGTTTCCGCCACGCCCGCGTTCAAGCTCGGCGAGAAGACCGACGACCCTCTGGCGATGTACCTCGTCGATCTCTACACAGTCTCGACGAACCTCGCCGGAGTCGGGGGCATCTCGTTTCCCTGTGGATTCACAAGGTCTGGCCTGCCGATCGGCTTCCAGCTCCAGTCGCCGCCGCTCGCCGAGCCGCTCCTCTTGCGGGCGGCCGACCGCTTCCAACGGCTCACCGACTGGCACTCCAGGCGGCCCACGATCACGCCATGAACGCGTCTTTGAACCAGCCCGCGTCCGAAGACTACACGACCATCATCGGCCTGGAGGTGCACGTGCAGCTCCAGACGAATACGAAGCTCTTCTGCGGCTGCCCGACGACGTTCGGCGCACCGCCGAACTCCCAGGTCTGCCCGGTCTGCCTCGGGCTGCCGGGCTCGCTGCCGGTCATGAATCGCCGCGCCTTCGACCTCGCGATCCGCGCGGCGCTCGCGCTCGACTGCACGATCGCCCCCTTCACGAAGTGGGACCGGAAAAACTACTACTACCCCGACCTGCCGAAGGGCTACCAGATCAGCCAATACGATCTGCCGTTTTCCTCCGACGGGGCGCTCGAGGTGAGCGATCCGAAGGGGGCCTTCGCGCCGAGAAAGGTCCGCATCATCCGCGTTCACCTCGAGGAGGATGCGGGCAAGAGCATGCACGACGAGGCGGCCGGCAAGGCCGACAGCCGGATCGACCTCAATCGCGCGGGCACGCCGCTGTGCGAGATCGTCACGCAGCCCGATCTCCGCAGCCCGCAGGAGGCGAGGGCCTGGCTCAACGAGCTGAAGCTGCTGCTGGTGTATCTCGGCGTGAGCGACTGCAACATGCAGGAGGGAAGCCTTCGCGTCGATGCCAACATCAACCTCCACATTCCCGTCGAGGGAAGGATCGCGAAGACGCCGATCGTCGAGATCAAGAACATGAACAGCTTCCGCTCCGTCGAGCGGGCGCTCACCTACGAGGCGGCGAGGCAGTGGGAGGAGTGGCGGGCCACCGGCGCCGAGCTGGGAACGAGCCCGAAGCAGACCCGAGGCTGGGACGACCCCGCCGGCGTCACGCGGGCCCAGCGGCACAAGGAGGAGTCGAGCGACTACCGCTACTTCCCCGAGCCCGACCTCGTGCCGGTGACCGTGTCGGAGGCGGAGATCGCCGCCGCCCGGGCGGCGATGGGGGAGCCGCCGACGGTGCTCCGCAGGAAGCTCGCGGAGACGTGGTCGATCTCCGCCTACGACGCCGACGTGCTCGTGAACCAGGGCCGCGACCTCGTCTCCTACTTCGAGGATCTCGCCGCTCGGCTCGGCGAGGGGAAGCTTGCGAGCAACTGGATGCAGCAGGACGTGCTCCGCACGCTCAACGAGCGGGGCGGATCGATCGGAGACTTTCCGGTCCGTCCCGACGAGCTCGCCGACCTCGTCGGCCGCGTCAGGAACGGCGACTTCGACACCAGCCGCGGCCGTGAGATCTTCGCCGAGATGCTTGCGAGCAATCGCAGTGTCGCCGACGTGGTCGGTTCGATGGGCATCGCCGCCGTCGGGGAGGACGAGCTGCTCTCGCTCTGCAAGGAACTCGTCGCCGCCAATCCCAAGATCGTCGCCGACGTGCAGGGGGGCAAGGAGCAGGCAGCCGCCGGGCTCATCGGCCAGGCGAAGAAGAAGAATCCAAACGTGAACCCCGGCAAGGTTCGTGCCCTCTGCCTCGAGCTCATCCGGCAGATGGGCTGACGACGTCGTTCGACGGCGACGGTCGCCTGCCCGCTGCACTGGGCCCGCTACAATTCGGCGATGACCTCCGACGAGCTTGCCGACTTCGACCGCCGACACGTCTGGCACGCCTTCACGCAGATGCGGGAGTACGAGCCGCTGCTCATCGAGAGGGCCGAAGGCTGTCGGCTCTTCGACACCGACGGCAACAGCTACCTCGACGGCTCGGCAAGCATGTGGTGCAACGTCCACGGCCACCGTCACCCGAGGCTCGATGCGGCGGTCGCAGCGCAGCTCGGACGGGTGGCCCACACGACGAACCTCGGGCTTTCGAACCCGACGACCGTCTTGTTCGCCAGGCGGCTTCTCGAGCTGTCTCCACCCGGGCTCGAGCACGTTTTCTTCACGGGCGACGGGTCGAGCGCGATCGAGACGGCTCTCAAGATGGCGTTCCAGTTCTGGCGGCAGGCCGAGACGCCGCAGCCGGAGCGGACCCGCTTCGTGGCGATCGGCGAGGCCTATCACGGGGACACGCTCGGCGCGATCGGCGTAGGCGGCGTCGATCGGTTCACGGCGATGTTCGCCCCGCTCACCTTCGAGGCGGTCCGGCTACCGTCGCCGGGAGGTCCCTGTCCGCATACCGGTCGACCCGCTCCCTCGCTCGACGAGTCGCTCTCCGCCCTCGATCGGATCCTGACGGAGCACGGCGGCACCGTCGCCGCCATCATCCTCGAGCCGCTCGTGCAGATGGCTGCCGGCATCTACGTGCATCCCGCCGGCTTCCTTCGCGGGGTGGCCGACCTCGCGCGGCGGCACGACGTGCTTCTCGTCCTCGACGAGGTCGCCACCGGCTTCGGTCGCACCGGCGCGATGTTCGCCTGCGAGCGGGAGGACGTTTCTCCCGACCTCCTCTGCCTCGGGAAGGGGATCACCGCGGGCTACCTGCCGATGGCCGCCACGCTCGCGACGACGAGACTCTGGAAGGCCTTCCTCGGAACGCACGCCGAGCGACGGACCTTCTTCCATGGCCACACCTACGGCGGCAACCCGCTCGCCGCCGCCGTCGCGCTGGCGTCGCTCGAGGTCTTCGAGGAGGAGCGAGTTCTCGCGCGACTGCCGGACAAAGTCGAACGGCTCCGCGAGCACTGCGACCGGCTCTCGTCGCACCCGCACGTCGGCGCGATCCGCCGGATCGGCCTCGTGGCCGGGATCGACCTGGTGGCCGACAAGTCGTCGGGCCGGTCCTACGCCTGGCAGGAGCAGCGAGGCATGCGGGCTTGTCTCGCCGCACGCAAGCACGGCGCGATCCTACGGCCGCTCGGCGACGTGGTCGTCATCATGCCCCCGCTGAGCGTCACGCTCGACGAACTGGACGAACTCTGCCGCGCCGCCGAATCGGGTATCGACGACGCGACCTGACTGGCGGTTCGGCCTCCGGCCTGCGCTGGTCAGCTACGCCGTCTCGGGCACACGGGCAGCCCCTCACGGTCTTTCCGGAGGCGGTGGAGCGTCACTGGGCGACCGACTTGCTGCCTTCAGCGGAGCCGCCGATCGGCGCGCCCTCGGGGAGCGGGCGGCACGCGGCCGGGATGCCCATCCGGAACAGCTCCGCCCGGATCGAACGGAACGCCTCGAAGCTGTCGGGGTAGCACCAGAGCGTCACGGTCGTGTCGGGACGGATGCGGGAGAGCGTCCCGCGGAACTGGCTCTCGGGCCTCAGCGACTCCTCCAGAGTCTCGCCCAGCCCGGCCGCCGACGGGCGTATCACCCACTCCCGCGACCGCACGAGCACCTGCCCGCGGGCCTGATCGACCCTCGCCTCCATTACGTAGTCGAGCATGAACCCCTTGGCCGGACCGACCGACTCGATCCGGTCGGAAAGCTGCGACAGCGATCCCGAGTGCCGTTGCGTCCGGGTTCTGGCCAACTCGAAGAGCTCGTCGAGCGGGAGGTAGGCGATGCGGCCCGCGTCGAGTTGGAAGTGGATCTCGTCGCCATTGACGGTGCGGCCGATGGGCGTGGGGTAGGCGAGCACCTGTTTCGCGGCGGCCGGCGCCCTCGCGATCGCAGCCGCCTCGCGGTCGAGTCGTTCGATCTCCTCGGCGACCGCCGTCCGCTTCGCCGCCCGCTCCGCGGCCTCGACTGCCGACGCGTCGGAAGCCTTCTTCGCGTTCTCCAACGCCATCTTCGCGGCGGCCACCGACGTCGCAAACTCCATCCGGTCGGCCTGCGCCATCATGGCCGCCTCGATGACGCGGGCCGTCTCCCGCTCGATTCCCTCGATGTCGTGTGCGGCCGCGAGTGCCGTCTGCCCGAGCGACGTCACCTCCGCGGCAAGGGCGGCGTCGGACGTGCTCGCCGCGGATTTCGCCGACATCACGACATGACGAACCCGGGCGCCGACCACCATCACCAGGATGATGAGGATGCCGACGATGTTCGTGACGACATCGAGGAAGGAGTCCTGACCTTCGGTCGCGATCTCGGTCTGGATGGGGCGTTTCATTTGGCTTCATCGTCCATTGCGTTCGCCGGAAAAAGTCGCACGCGTCGTGGTCGAGGGGGAATCGGCGACGGCCGGCAGCGGTGCGACCGTCGAGCCGCGATGAAACGTGTCGATGCCGCTGTCGGTCATGAGCCGCTCCAGGTCGCCGCGGCGGCCGCCGCCGTCGGGCGTTTCCGAGAGGAACAGCTGTGGCTTCCAGAACATGCGGTCGCCGGCGATGCCCCAGGTGGCGACGCGCTCGTGGATCGCCTTCACGAGCGGGTCGATGGCCGTCGCCGTGTCGCCTTCGATCGGGATCCGCGTGACGACCCGGCGGTTGGCGTCGTCGTATATTCGAAACTCGTGCGCGGCGCATTCGATCTGGATCGGCCGACGGAGCGGGATCGGCCGGTCTCTGGAGGCGAGGCTCGCCCAGTCGCTGCCGCGGGAGTTCGCCAGCGACACCGATGCGGTCGCCTGCGCCCCACCGGCCGACTGCCCCGCCTGGGGCTGGAGCATTCCAGGCATCGCGACGCCACCCGACGCGGCACCGGAAGGCCCGCTGTCGCCCGTGGACGCCGAGCCGAACGAAGACCCGCCCCCTGGTGGAACCCCGGAGCTCGCCCTCGACCCGCTCGTGCGATCCCCACGGGCGGACGTCACTCCGGCGTTCGCTGCGACGTCGCCGTCGGGCCGCCCCCCATCGGCGGCACCGGAGCCCCTGCCGTCGGCAACGCCGGATACCGGGCTTCGGCCGCTGGAGCCTCCCGGCAATCCTGCCTCACTTCCCTGACCGGCCGGAACCCCGGAAGCTGTGCCGGAAGTGATGCCGTCGGTGGAGACGCCAGCTCCGTTGTTCGCCGGAAAGAGCGAGCCTGAACCGCGTCCGAGCCGCCCATCGACACCACCGCGCGGGTCGTTTCCAAAACCCACGCCATCGCGTCCGGCACCACCGTCGCCGCCACCGCCGCCAACGCCCCCCCCACCGCCGCCGGGGCCACCGCCGACGACGAGCGATTGCGCCTGGGATCGATCCAGTGGAGCCGTCCTGGTCGCGAATCCACTTCCACCGGCACCATCCCGGCCGCCCGGTCCTCCGATGCCACCCGAGCCGCGGCCCGACCGTCCGAGAGCGTCTCCCCGGGCCGCCCGGTCGGCGTCCGCGTCGTTCCATTCGAAGCGAGACTGGTCGCCGAGCACGCTCGGGCCCTCGGTCGAAACGACGCCACCGCGGGTCGACGAGGCCCGGTACTTCGTCGCCGGCTTGGCCGGACGCTTGGGACGGACCTCCGCGAGCCACTGCAGCCGGCCGCGGGCCTCCTCGATCGCCCTCGTTTCCACGTCGGCAAGCATCGGGTCCGCCGCAGGAAATGCCAGCTGCCAGTCCTCGTCGACGAGCTGATACCCGAAGTCGCTTCCCCAGGAGCCGATCGATTCGCGGGCGGCGTAGTAGGCCATGACGCCGGAAGGGCGGACGAGGAGGAGGGGATACGGCTGGGACTCGGTCGTGCCGGCGGCATCGGGACGCGACGCGAGGTGTTCACGGGCGGCACGCAGCGCGCTTGCGAGCGGATTGCCCGGTCCAGGC
The DNA here is from genome assembly GCA_964585575.1 of uncultured Chitinophagaceae bacterium. Classification (GTDB taxonomy): domain Bacteria; phylum Planctomycetota; class Planctomycetia; order Pirellulales; family UBA1268; genus UBA4655. The sequence continues at coordinate 11,432 of CAZPEM010000027.1, read as the reverse complement.
GGTCCCTCGAAGTCGGAAGGCTTGAGCCGGATTCCCTCGGGCTGCAGGAACACGCCGTCGCCGCAGCACTCGATGTACAGGGGACGCCGGCGGGTGCCGCTGGCCCCCTCGTAGGGCACGACGGCGTACGCGGGCGGCTTCGTGCCGGCCTCCGCCTTCGCCAGTTCGAGCGACTCCCTCGCCTTCGCGAGCCTCGCCGCGAGCTCCGCATCCTGCGCCGCATCGACCGGCCCGCTCTTCTTTCCGACGAGCGCGGAAAGTGACGCCTGGATCGACGTCATCTCGTCCTGCAGGCCGCGGGCATGCTCCTCGATTCCCGCCAGCCGGAGCCTCGCCTGGGACAGCCGCTCGGAGGCATCGCGCTTCTGCCGCTCGAACTCGTCGAGCCTCGCAAGCAGCGCGGCACGAGCCGCCTCGAGCTCGGCGTTGGCCGCCTCGTCGGCCTCGGACGCCTGCTCCGCGGACGAACGGCTGAAGATCACCAGCACGACGAGCAACGCACCCATGGTGCACAACAGCACCGCGAGGAATGGAAACAGCGAGATGCCCGGCCCGCTCGGACCGCGTGGTCGGCTCATGCGGCCTTTCCGGTGCTGCGGCCGGAGAACGTCACCCGGCCGTTCTCGGCGGTGACGTGTCCGGCACGGGCGGCGAGGAGGTGAACGGCGGCGGTCAGGGTTGCGAGCGTTTCCTCGAACCGGCCGCTGGCCGTCACGGTTTCAAGGTTTGCCTGGAGCACCCGCTCGAGCCCGGTGAGGTCGCGCGTTGCGGCCACCACCTGAGAAAGCAGCTCCCCTTGGGCGGCGAGCGCCGCCTGCTGTCGGCCGAAGACCTCGACCGCTTCCGCCAGCGAGCCCCCGAAGGCGGCGAGGCGGTCCTCACGTGCCGCGACGAGCCGGTCGTGGGCCTCCACGAGCCTGTCGGTCCAGCCGTTCACGGCAGCCTCGATCGCCGCCTGCATCGAGACCGCCAGCCGCTTTTCGGCGTCGGCGATCACCGCGTCGAACCGGGCCTTTGCCTCCGTCTCGAGCGTCTTCCACGCCTGCGACTGCGAATCGACGAGTTTCGCGGTGCCGCGGGCGAGCGTCTCCCCGAGCCGGGCCACGGCCGTGGCGGCGGCATCGCCGCCGGCAGTCGACTGGAATCGTCCTGCAAGCGATCGCCAGGCGACGGCATCGACGGCCGTGAGCAGACCCTGCTCGTATCGATCGATCATGAACTGGAGAAACATGAGCACCATCGACAACGCAAGCGCCGTGGCGGTCGTGTCGAAGGCCGTACCAAGGCCCGCGACGACTCCCGAGATGTTCTCCATCTGGGTCGGCGAGAGGCTCGCGATCGCGACCGTGATGCCGATCACGGTGCCGAGAAAGCCCATGATCGGAATCGCCCAGATGACGAATCGAACCAGGCCGTAGCTCTGTGCTGCCTTCGCCGCGTCCAGGTCGGAAAGATACTTGAGGTGATCCTCGAGATCGTCGGCCGACCCCGTCCGCAGCACGAGATCGAGGGCTCCCCGCAGGCGGGCGGAGATGTACGACACATCCTCGCCGACCTCCTCGAGCAGCCCTTCCGCCTCGGCCGGAAGCTGGCCTCCGGGCGGAATGTCGCCGAGCGGATCGGTGCCGACCCCCGCCCGCTGCACGGCCACGTCGATCGCCTTGATCGCGAGCGCCGCCATGCCCACGCAGAACATCGCGACTTCGACGTACTCGACCCAGTGCCCGGCCAGGTAGCGGACGACCAGCGGATCCGAGATCGCTCCCGACTGCACGAGGGCGCAGAACCCGGCGAACAGCCCGCCGCCCCACAGCAGCGGCGAACGGATGACGAAGGCGGCCAGGGCGTTGACGCGTGACACGCGTGGATACTCCAGCGGGGTTTTCTATCGGGATGGCATGCTCGCAGCACAAGCACCACCACCATCTCGATCGGCAGATCTTGCCCAGGTGATTGAATCGAAAGCCGCCCGTCGGCGGAATGTCGATCCCCGCAGGCGATCAGGAAAGCGGGGCAGCATGGGGCCTGTGGCTGCGGCGGCGAAGCGGCACGATCGGGCTTGTCCCACCCTCCCGACGTTTCTACCGTGCGCCCATGCCTTCACGCCGAGTCTCGATGCCCGTGCTTCTGCTCGCCTCCGCGGCACTCCTGGCCGCCGGTCGATCTGCCGGACCGATCGCCTCGGCCGCCCCGCCGGCGATCGGCCAGGCCCAGGCTCCTGGAAACCCGCTCTGGGTCACGTTGACGCCGATCGCCGACGACCGGCAGATGCTCGTCATCGTCGACCCGCACGAGCGGACGGCCGCGATCTACCACGTCGACGCCGCGACCGGGACGATGACGCTCAAGAGTGCCCGTTCGATCCGCTGGGACCTGATGGTCGGCGAGTTCAACGCCCAGGAGCCGACGCCCTCGTCCCTGCGGAAGCTGATCGAGGCCTCGCCGCCGACGAGGCCCTGACGTTCGCCGTCGCCGGTATAATCGGGAGAACCGCACCCGAGACGTTCGAACCCGGTTCTTCCGGCCGATCGTTCACCAGGGCGGGAGCATCAGTGGCCGGGCAATCAATCAGGAGAGCGATCTCGTGGCCGGACGATTCCTGACCGTCGACGAGGCGGCGACGCAACTCGGCGTCGAGCCGGACGAGATCAACCGTCTCGTCGATCGAAAGAAGCTCTTCCCGATGAGGGATGGCGGAACGATGAAGTTCCGCCATGACGACGTCGTCCGCTACGCACAGAGCCGAGGAGAGTCGAGCGACCTCTCGCTCGACTTCGACATCCCTTCGTCGCCTTCCAAGCCGTCCGCCGCGTTCGACGGCGGGGGGCTCGAACTCGACGGGCTCGAAGTCGAAGGCGTCGGCGGCGAAGGGATGTCGATCTTCGACGACGTCGGGCCGACTTCCCAGATCGTTTCCGAAACGGTGCTCCGCCGCGGAACGATCGACGCGAGCGACGTGTCGATTTCCTCCCCGTCATTGCCGGGCATCTCGAACGTGTCGGGCGTGGCGATCAGCGACGATATTCTGGGCGACTCTCTCGCGCTCGGTTCGGCGGCAACCTCCGGAAGTGGTCCGAGGACCGGAAGCGGTGCGACGCGTGATGGATCGGCTCCCCTGTCCGGACTCGGTTCGGCCGGCGGCGGTTCCCTGACACTCGGCTCGGGACTCGGAGTTTCCGGCATCGCGGGAGTCACGGGAGTCGGCGACGGCGCGGGACTCTCCGTGGCAGGCGAAAGCGGCCTCTCGCTCGAAGAAGACGACCTGCAGTTGTCGGGCATCCAACTCTCCGGGGTCAACCTTTCGACCGCCGGCTCCGCGGGCGACGGCGGTTCCGGAATCGACTTGGGCGCGATCGATGATCAGGCCGGCGACGTCGAAGGGGGCACGATGCTCGCCGGCGACGCCTTCGAACTCGGTGCCATGGGCGGCGACGAAGAGAGCGCGTCGGTCGTCATCGCCACCGAGTCGGAATCCGGAGACTCGAGCTTCTTCGGCTCGGCGCTGGGGGCGGGTGACTCGAGTTCCTCGGACGATTCCTCGCTGCAGGTCGCCGCTGCCGGCATGCAGTTTCCGTCCGAGTCGTTCGAGGGGACGAGCTTCAGCGGTCTGCAGATCTGCGGTCTCGTCTCGTGCGCCCTGCTGCTGCTCGCGGGGGGGTTCATCTGCTTCGATCTCGTGCGTTCCATCGGCAGCGTCCGTGGCGCAGCCTTTTCGACGCCGATCCTCGATTCCCTCACGACGACGTTCGGGTTGAAGTGACGTTCGGATCGTGGCAACGCACGGCGGCGGGCGACGCTGCGGTCGGCGACCGGGTGGTTCGGCCTATACTGTAGGCGTCGTCCGCACAACGCCCGGCTTGCCACGATGGCCCGACCCCACCTCGCCAGTCCCGACCAGCCCGCATGGATGCGGACCACGCTTCGACTCTACGAGTTCCTGGCGTCGTTGCGGTTCGCGGTGGTGCTCATCGCGATCCTGGCCGTGGTGCTCGGCCTCGGCACGTTCGTGGAGAGCGCCTACGGCACCGAGGCGGTGAAGTTCGGCGTCTGGAATACCTGGTGGTTCACGCTCCTCAACGCCTTGCTCGGCGTGAGCGTGTTTTGCGCCGCGGCCATCCGTTACCCGTGGAAGCGGCACCAGACCGGCTTCGTCATCACGCACGTCGGACTGCTCGTGCTGCTCGCCGGCTGCCTCATGTCGCAGCGGGGGGGCATCGACGCCCAGATTCCGCTTTTGGAAGGGGACTCCGGCAGGCGGGCCTACGAGGACTCCCACTCCTTCAAGCTCGAGGTCCGTCGACGCTCGGCCGATGGCGAGACGGCCGGCCGCGGGGAGATGATCGGCCCGATACCTTTCCGATCCGGGCCGTTCAACTGGGACGACTACGGCTCTCGACGGTCGTTCATCCCGTGGGGCCTGGCCCCGCGAGATCGCGGCGTGCTTCACGACGCCGACGGCATCCGGCTCGAGGTGCTCGACTTCTACGCCGACTCCACGGCGGCGCTCGCGCCGAGTGTGAAGCTCCGTGTCGGCAGCGACAGCTTCGGGCCGGGCGGCGGGCGGGGAGTCTGGATGCCGGTCGACCTGTCGTGGCAGCCGAACCCGCTCGCCGGCGGCGACGTCCGCCATCGGCAGCGTGTCGGCGGAGGCACGATCGTTTTTTGGAAATCGGGCTCCAAGGCGGAGACGAACGCCTTTCTCACGGCGGTTCCGGATTCCGAGGCCGGATTCGGCGCAAAGGGGCAGATCGTGCTCGTGCACGACGGTGAGCCGCGGACTTCCGTGCACCGCTTCACGGTCGATGAACTGGAGTCGAAGAAGACGATCGAGCTTCCAGGCACGGGGCTTTCCGTCGATTTTCGCGATCACGAGCCGAGGCTCGCGGTCGTGCGGCTCGCGATCCGCCCCACCGCCGCCGGCGACGCCGCCGGGACGAGGTCGGAGGAAATGGTGCTCGCCGCCGATCTTCCTGAGGTGAACATGCCCGCGAGGCGGGCGGGCGTCTACGGAAGCCTTTGGGTCGATCCGGGGCCGGCCGACGCCTCCGAGCGAATGCAGGGGAAGGCCCGCAGCCGGATCGACGTCATCCAGACCCACGATCTCGCGCTGGCCTACAGGAAGTGGCAGTTCCCTGCCGTGACGGCCGGGGCGTTGCCGGCCGACGGCCGCCCCGTGCCCGCCTTCGAGATGCCGATGGGAAAGCTCGAACTGCGGGTGGATCGTTTCCTTCCCGCCGACACGGTCGAGGTCGTGACGCTGCCCGTGCCCTTCGACAAGGCGAAGCCGCCGTCCGCCAAGCGTCGGGCCGCGAAGCTGCGGCTGTCGGTGGACGGTACGTCCGAATCGTTCTGGCTCGCCGGGCTGCCGATCCAGCCGATTCAGGAAAAGCCCGGGCCGACCGAACGGCGGGAGGTGGCGGGCACGCGACGGATCGCCGCGGTCACCATGGAGCCCGATTCCATCGACATCGGCTTCGACGTGCGGCTCGATAATTTCGAGCGGAGGCTCGACCCGGGCACGAGCCAGGCATCGCACTTTTCGAGCGTGGTCGAGTTTCTCGGGCACTCCCGCAAGCCCCTCACGGCGCAGCCCGTGACGATCACGATGAACGCGCCCGTGGACTTCAGCGACCCGGCGACCGGCCGTTCCTACCGTCTCTTCCAGGAGAGTTTCATGGGGCCGTGGCTGCCGGGAGATCCGCTCTACGAACGATTCGTCCGCGACCTCGGCGGCAGGCGGTCGGGCGAGGCTCCCGAGGCGATCGAGGCTTCGGTGCTCACCGTGAACTACGATCCCGGACGCGGGGTGAAATACCTTGGCAGCGCGCTGGTCGTCGCCGGCATCTTTACGATGTTCTACATGAAGGCCTATTTCTTCGGTCCGAGGAAGAGGGCCGTGCAGGGAGCCGCATGATGATCGAAACCAAATCGTCTTTTCGTCCCGCAAGCCTCCTGCTGGCGGTCGTCGTGTCCGCGGGGATCGCCGCCGGCGTCGGCCGTGGCGACGACCTTGCCTCTTGGAGACGGCTGCCCGTGCTCGACGACGGCCGAGTGATGCCGCTCGACACGTTCGCCCGCCGAAAGGTGGAGACGGTCACGAACTCGCAGTCACCGAAGCTGCCGGCAGCCGGCGCCGACGCCGCCGCCGTCCGCCGGTGGGATGCCGCGGCGCTCCTGCTCGACTGGCTCTGCCGCCCGGAGGCCTGGGAGGACGTGCCGTTCCTGATCGCGGAGCACGAGGAGGTTCGCCGACTGCTGGACCTGCCGGTGTTCGAGGATGGGCCCGAGGGGCGGAAGCGGTTGAAGTACGCCTCGCCGTCCGACGTCGCGGAGTCGAAGGCGTTTCGCGAGCGGCTCGTCGAGATCGACGAACGGCGTCGCGAGGCGCGTGCCGAAGGGGGGGCGTTCCGTCTCGAAGGTGCCGACGCCAAGGTCGACCAGCTCTGGAGGGCGTTCGTCACGTTTCGTCAGCTATCGTTTCGGGCGGAAGCCGCGGAGATGGGCCGCTCGCGGTTCACCCGGCTGCTCGAGTCGGCCATCGGCTCCTGGCAGTCGACCGAACGACGGCTCGCGGGAGCGGTGAAGGGGGAGCAGGCGGAGGCGATCCGCGGAGGTTTTTCCGAGATCCTCGCCGCTGTCGGGGAGTCGACCCGCTTTCCGACGGATGCTGCGACGGCAGCGGTCGCGAAGGCGCGGGCCGCGGTCGCGGCCGCGAAATCCTCGGTGGCATCGCAGGGGCCCGAGGGGGCTCCCGCCGGACGGATGCTCGCGCGGCTCGAGGAGAAGCTGCTCGTGCTCGCCGAGTCCCTCTACGACAATGGCGACTCGCTGCTCGTTGTGCCGGCCCTCCATGCTGATGCGCTCGAGACGGAGCGGAACGCCGACGACGACATGCCCCCCTGGCTCGCGCTCACGACGCTGCTCGACGCGCCGTCGGAGGTGCTCTCCGGCTATCCGGCCGATCTCGTCGAGCAGACCCGGGCGTCGTTCACAAAGCTCGAGGAAGCGGTGACGGCGGTGCCGACGGGCGACGTGGCGGGGGCCTCCTCCCGGCTGGCGGCGAGCCTGCGGGCGCTCGGCGAGGCGGTCGAGCCGGAGCGTCGCAGGCTTCCGGTGGATCGGCTCGATGCGGACCTGCTCGGCTGGACGGCCTACCCGCGGCCCGGCAGCACCGACCGCGAGGTGGCCTACAACAGCGGCGATCCCTTTCGCATGTCGTGGGTGCTCGCGCTTGCGGGGCTCGCGGCGTTCGCCCTCGCCTTCGGGCGGGCGACGAAGCCGATGTTCTGGCTCGGCACGGCGTTCCTGCTCGCGGAGATCCTCTGGACGGCGAAGGCCTTCTCCGAGCGGATCGCGATCACGGGCTGGGCTCCGGTGACGAACATGTACGAGACGGTGATCTACGTGCCGTTCTTCCTGTCCCTGCTCGGGCTGTGGTTCGTGCTCGCACCGGTCGTGTCGAAGGGGGTCGGCGAGGCATGGAAGCTGACGAATCATTGGGCCATGATCCTGCCGAGGATCGCGATCGGGGTGGGCGTGCTCTGGGTGCTCACGATGGCGCCCTACGCGGCCGGCGGCCGGACGATCCTGCGGCTTCTCCCGCAGTCAGACGTCGACTCCTGGATGCCCAACGCCAACAACCTCGTCGTGTGGCTCGTGGGGCTGTGCGTGCTTGCCCCGTCGGTCTGGTATCTGCCGCGGGTCGCGGTCGCGGCCGCGGCGTCGCTTGCGACCGTGCCGCGAAGCCTGCGGTCGACCGAACTCGGCGAGTGGCTCGCGCAGGCCTACGCGAGGCGGTCGTTCGGCCTGGTCGTCACGGCCGTCGCCTTCGCCGGCACCTTCATCGCCTGGTTCTTCCCGATCCCCGGGAAGCAGTTCAGCCCGCTGCAGCCCGTGCTCCGCGACAATTTCTGGCTCACGATCCACGTGCTCACGATCGTCTCGAGCTATGCCGCAGGCGCCCTCGCCTGGGGTCTCGGCTGCCTGTCGCTCGGCCATTATCTCTTCGGGAGCTACCGGCCCGCGACGCCGGGGGAGGGCAGGGCGGCCCGTCCGCCGGAGGCCTGCGACGTGCTTGCAGGCTTCATCTACAAGGCGATGCAGGTGGCCGTGCTCCTGCTCGCGGCCGGCACGATCCTCGGCGGATTGTGGGCCGACGTGTCATGGGGCAGGTTCTGGGGCTGGGACCCGAAGGAGGTCTGGGCGCTCGTCTCGCTCCTGGCCTACCTCGTCGTGCTCCACGGCCGGTATGCCGGGTGGATCGACAACTTCGGCCTCGCGGCCGGGAGCGTGCTCGGCGCCGCCGTGATCGGGATGTCGTGGTACGGCGTCAACTTCCTGCTCGGCGCCGGGCTGCACTCCTACGGGTTCGGTCAAGGGGGCCAGACCGAATTCTTCGCCTTTCTCGCGGCCAACATGCTGCTGCTGGTGGCGGCGGCCTGGCGATATCGGTCGGGCTGCCAGCCGGCGGGCGTGTAGCGGTCGATGGAGAGCGCATCGGCCGCCATCCGGATCCGGATCGCCCCCTCGCCGCCGGTCTTGAGCACCCGCGAGCGGCCGGCCTCTCCCACCTCGGCGTAGGCCCGCTTGACCTCTTTCCAGGAGGAACCACCCGCGCCGCTGACGACCACGATCCGCGGCCGCGTGGCGGCGGCCAGCAGCGGCGGGAGGCTCGTGGCGGTGCCGTGGTGAGGCGCTACGAGCACGTCGCACCGCTCCGGCGATCGGGCGACGAGCCGGTGCACAGCGTCTCCCTCGATATCGCCGGCAAGCAGGAGTCTCCGGCCGCTCGCCTCGACCGCGAGCACGAGGCTCGATTCATTGTCGCTCTGCACGGGCTCGCGGCCCGTCGGATGGAGCACGCGAACGGTGCAGCTCGAATCGAGCGCAAAAGCCTGCCCGGCCCGGACGGCGGAAACCGGCACGCCCCTCTCGTCGAGCATCGCGAGCAGTCCGCGGGCGGCCGGCGAGCCCGACTCGAGAAACTCCCGCGAGAGCACGACTCGTCCGATGCGAAACCGGTCCAGCAGTTCGGGAACGCCGTTGAAGTGGTCGGTGTCGGCGTGGGAGAGGACGAGGCAGTCGATGCCGTGAACCCGCTCGTTCCAGAGCACCCCCGCGACACCGCGGGCCGCGGCGCCGCCGGCCCCGAGCCTGCCGGCGTCGTAGAGCATGGTCGAGCCCGCCGGTGTTTTCACAACGACGCCGAGTCCGTGACCGAGCGAGGCGGCCACCATCTCGAAGCCGCGGCCGCCCAGGTTCGCCATCTGCGGGATCGTGGCCACGAGGCCGACGCCGCACCACCCTCCGGCGGCGGCCAGCCAGGGCATCGGCCGCTCAAGCCACCGGCGGGGCAGGGCGGCGGCGAGCCCGGCGAGCAGCACGTACCAGCCGGCCACCCACCATCCGGGCGGCCCTGCGACCCAGGCATGGCCGCCGGGCAGCATCGCCCCGGCCCGCACGCACGTCTCCACGCCGAGGAGCGTCACGTCGCACAGTCCGCCGAAGAGCCCGCCGACCGCGGTGGACACCGTCGAGGCCAGCAGGCAGAGGAATCCGGTCGCCATCGCGACCGCGACGAGCGGCGCGACGACGACATTGAGCAGAAGGGCGACGGGGCTGACGACGTGGAAGACGGCCGCCGTCACCGGCGTGGTCGCCGCCCAGACCGCCGCGCCGACGAAGAAGGCCTCCGCGATGCCGCGGCCGACGCGTCGCAGCCGCTTCTCCCAGGCCGGACGGCTGCGGTCGATGAGCCGCTGAATCGGGTCCTCCGTCGGTCGGCGAACCGCGATCGCCGACGCCGCTGCGACGAGGACGCCCGTCGACAGGAAGGAGAGCTGCGTCCCGATCCGGAACACCTCGCAGGGCCGCCAGAGAAACACGACGATCGCCGCGGCCGCAAGCGAGTTGAGCGTGACCGAGCGTCGCCCGACGGCGGCGCCGAGGCAGGCGAGCCAGACCACGAGCGTCGCCCGGACGACCGGAGTCTCGGCCCGCACGAGCAGCATGTAGCCGCCGATGAAGGCCGCGACGACGGCGAGGCCGGCTCCGCGAGGCAGCGGCGTGGCCCGCAGCACGGCGGCGAGCGCGGCCGCGAGGATCCCGACGTGAAGCCCCGAGATCGAGAGGATGTGCACCGTGCCCGTCTCGAGAAACGCCCGCGACTCCTCGCGGGGGAGCGACTCGCGGCTGCCGAGGAGCAGCGCCTGCGCGAAGTCGGCCCGCTCCGGGTCGATCGCGGCCTCGAGTCGTCGCATGCCCCATCGCCGCACGCGGTCGAGCCATGCGGAAATCGCGTGCCACGGCGCAGTCTCGACGATCTCGACGCAATCAGGCGTGCGGCATCTGACGATCGAGAGGCATCCGATGTTTCTCGCCTTCTCGCGAAAGTCGAACTCGTTGGGATTGAACGCGGGCGATGGCCGCAGGCCGCGGCCGAACACGCGAACCCGCATGCCCGGCTCGATCGCAGGCCGACTTCCATCGACGACGACGCTCGCCCGGCCGCTTGCCCGCTTCCACGAGGATCCGACCCTGACCCACTCGACACGGAGGGTGAACTCGCTCGCCGGCTCGATCGCGTCGGCCACGTGCTGGGTTCCTGCCGGCAGGATTCTCGGCAGCAGTCGGGGGGATTCGACTGCGAGCCCCTCGACGACGATCGGCCTCGGCCGCTCGTCGAGCCTCCAGGCCAGCTCCTCCCGAGGGAAGAGCCCCCGTTGGAAGCCGCACCACGCGGCGGCGGCGACGCCGATCGCCACGAGGAGCACGCGGGCCGACGCCCGTTCGCGGCCCGCGACGAGCAGCCACGCCCACGCGACGAGCAGCCCGGCAGCCGCGGCCCACGCGCCGACGACCGGCGCGAGCCCGCCCGGCAGGACTATGCCGAGGGCTCCACCGCAGAGCACCGCCGCCGCGAGCGGAACGAGCGGCATCCGCGGCGCTGGATCGACAGAACGGGCCTCGAGCAGCGTGGCCAGGGCACGCCACCCGCGGAGGAATCCTTCACCTGCCGCCGACGCCGCGCGACCGAAACTCATCGCTACCTCTCGCTCCTGCGAGGGGTCAGGGTAGCAGATCGCGACCGGGAATGCCGGCGAGGTCGCGGAGCGTCGGCTCGACCCGCAGACCGGCCGTGGACCTCACGGCCGCCTCGGACGGGCAGGTGGGCGTCCAGGACCGTGCCGCTGGGCCAGTGCGGCACGGTTCGGCAAATCACGAGTCGCTCATCAAACCGACAATGATTGCGGAAGCGCGATTGACCGGACTATCCTAATCCCTTCACTCGGGAGGAATCAGCCATGACATGCCCATTCACGACCATGATCCGACAGAACGCGCGGAGGGAAATGCTGGCGGCAGTTGCCTGCCTCTTCATGCTCGCCCCACGCCTGGCCGCCGCGGCCCAGGAGGTCGTCCATGTGGAGTTC
>CAZPEM010000026.1:0-28346 GCA_964585575.1 uncultured Chitinophagaceae bacterium | reverse complement strand
ACGGCCCTCACCGGCCTCATCGGCGCGGTCACGTTCTGGGGCAGCCTCGTCGCCTTCGGCAAGCTCGAGGAGCTGCCGCAGTTCAAGAAGGCCTGGACCGACCCCAACCGCCACTGGATCAACCTCGGCCTCGCGGCGGCGACGCTGCTTTTGATCTGGGGCGTCTGCGTGAATCCCTCCTCGACGATCCTCTACTGGCTGCTCGTCGTCGTCGGCAGCCTGCTCGGCATCACGCTCACGATGCCGATCGGTGGGGCCGACATGCCGGTCGTGATCTGTCTTTTGAACAGCTACTCGGGGCTCGCGGCGGCGGCGGCCGGCTTCGTGATCGACAACTCGGTGCTCGTCATCGCCGGCTCGCTCGTGGGCGCCAGCGGCCTGATCCTGACGGCGATCATGTGCCAGGCGATGAACCGCTCGCTCGCGGGCGTGCTCTTCGGCGGTCTCGGCACGACCGCGGCGGTCTCGGCCGACGACGTCTATGCCGGCAAGATCAAGAGCGCCGGCCCCGACGAGCTGGCCATGGTGCTCGAAGGGGCCGACCGGGTCGTGATCGTGCCCGGCTACGGCCTCGCCGTCGCGCAGGCGCAGCACGCCGTGCGGGAGCTCGCGACCGCCCTCGAGAAGCGGGGGGCGACGGTCGAGTACGCGATCCATCCGGTCGCCGGCCGCATGCCGGGGCACATGAACGTGCTTTTGGCCGAGGCCGACGTGCCCTACGAGAAGCTCCGCGAGATGGACGACATCAATCCCACCTTCCCGGAGACCGACGTGGCGATCGTGATCGGCGCGAACGACGTCGTGAACCCGGCGGCGAGGACCGATCCCAAGAGCCCGATCGCCGGCATGCCGATCCTCGACGTCGACAAGGCGAAGACGGTGATCGTCGTGAAGCGGTCGCTCTCGCCGGGCTTCGCGGGAATTCCCAACCCGCTCTTCGCCGCCGACAACACGCTCATGTACTTCGCCGACGGCAAGAAGGCGATCCTCGACCTCGTCGCGGCGCTCGGGAAATAGCGGGCGTCAGCCAGCCTGCCCGAGCACACGTCAGCCAGCCTGCCCGAGCACGTCCAGCGCCTTCTTCACATGCTCGTCGGACGCGAAGAGCGCCGAGAACACGAGCCGCACGATCCCGTCTCGATCGATCACGAACGTCGTGCGGCCGGGCAGGAAGCCGAGCAGGGGCTTCATGCCAAACGCCCGCTGGAGGCTGCCGTCGGCGTCGGTCGCCAGCGGGTAGGGAAGGCCGTGGCGGTCGGCGAACTTCCCGTGGCTCGCCGCCGAGTTGCAGCTGATGCCGATCACCTCGCAGCCGGCATCGACGAACCGCGAGTAGGCGTCGCGAAAGGCGCAGGCCTCCTTCGTGCAGACCGGCGTGTTGTCCCGCGGGTAAAAAAACAGCACGACCGCCCGCTTGCCGCGGTAGTCGGCGAGCCGCACCGTCCGCCCGTCGTGGAGCGACAGCGAAACATCCGGCGCGGGATTTCCAACGGCGATCTGGCTCATTGCCGCCAAAGTATACCGCCGGCTACGCCCCGAGCACGTCGGCCCACAGCCCATCGGAAAGCAGCATCCCCTCGCGGGTGAGGCGAACGCGGCGGCCGTCGTCGATGGCGAGCCCGGCCGCCACCCATCCGCCGATCGCCGGGCCGGCGAGCGTGTCGAGATCGAAGCCGCTTGCATCCAGAAACTGCCCGCGATCAATCCCGTCGCGACGGCGGAGGCCGACGACGATCCGCTCCCGCGCGGCCTGTTCGTCCGTCATCGCGTCGCGGTCGCCCGTGAAGTCTGACCCCGCGAGCACGCGGTCGATCCAGGCGGTGACGCTCCGGTGGTTCGTCGACCGCGTGCGGCCGTCGAACCGGGCGGCCCCGGGTCCGAACGCCTCCCACGGCCGGCAGTCCCAGTAGGCCTCGTTGTGCCGGCAGCGAAAGCCGGGCCGGGCGAAGTTCGACACCTCGTAGTGCTCGTGGCCGCCCGCCTCCAGCCGTTCGATCGCACGCTCGAACATCGCCCGCTCGACCGTCTCGTCCACCGCTGCAACGTGCCCCTTGCGTCGCTGCGAATCGAACGCCGTGCCCTTCTCCCAGGTGAGGCAGTAGACCGAGACATGCTCGGATGCGATCCCGACGACCGCGTCGAGATCACGATCGACGTCGGCAAGCGACTGGCCCGGAGCGGCGATCATGAGGTCGAGATTCACCGTGATCCCGTGGTTGCGCAGCCGCTCCACGGCCGCGACCACGTCGGCCGGCGAGTGATCGCGGTCGAGCGACCGGAGCGTCTTGGCGTCGAGCGACTGCCCCCCGAGGCTCACCCGCGTCACGCCGCAGTCGGCCGCGGCCGCGACGAAGCCGTCGGTCACGTCGAGCGGGTTCGCCTCGACCGTCACCTCGCACTGCGCCGCTGAGGCGAGCCGCGTGCGGAGGATCCCGAAGAGCCGCCGCAGCCCCCGCGGCCCAAGGTGCGACGGCGTGCCCCCGCCGAGATAGAGCGTGTCGAGATGGAGCGGCGTCCCAACCCGGGAAAGCTCCCGTTCGATCGCGGAAAAGTATCGCTCGACGAGATCATCCCGCCCCGCCACGAGCGTGAAATCGCAGTAGCCGCAGCGGTGGCGGCAGAACGGCACGTGGACGTAGGCATGGCGGAAGTTCATAGGAACCGTCCATCTTCGCGTTGTGATCCTCCACCCGGAAGCCCTGTGCTCTGCACGTCACACTGCGGGTTCGGGACTGCCGGCAGGCACTTCGACGCTGAACGCCGTGTGAGCGGACGCGGAGGAGCATCAGGCGTATCCTCGCCGTAGCGACGGAGCGTTCGCTCACACGGCGGCAATCCGGCATCCACTCGCAAACACCGCGGCCAAAACGCTCACAGCCAGATCCGCAGCCGCCCGTCGAGCATGTCGGGCAGCTTCTTCGCGAGGGTCCTGCGAACGCGGTCGTCGGTGTACCGCGTCGAGAAGTGGGTCGCGATGATGACCTCGTTGCGGAACCGCTCCCGCCGCGAAAGGAGGTCGTCGAGGTGCATGTGGCCGTACTTGTGGATCTTGTCCTTGCGGTGGGCGTGGGCGACGAAGGTCAGCTCCGTGATGAGCACCATGGCCTCGTACATCGCCGGGCAGCGGTCGAGCCCCTCGGGCGTGCTGTCGCCGAGGTAGGCGACCAGCGGCGTCCGCACCTCGTGCGTGACGTCCACGCCCGACAGCCGGAGGTCGCGGATCTTCTCGCCGGGCAGCCCGTGGTATTCATGCTTGAGCTTCCGCCTCCGCTCCCAGACGACGTAGCCCACGCTCGGCATCGTGTGGCAGGTGCCGGAGACGGTGACGACGTGCTCCCGCGACAGTTCGATTTCGTCCCCGGGGCGGGCCGGCAGGAGCGTGCAGGGCAGCCGGCCGCGGTCGAGCCGGCTCACCGCCTTGAGGAGCTTCTCGATCGGCTCGATCGCGTGTTCCGGCAGGTAGATCGTCGGCGGCTCCATCTTCATCATCCGCCGCCGCGCGACGTAGACCGGCAGGGCCGCGATGTGGTCGAGATGGGTGTGGGTGACGAACCAGGTGGGGGTCGCCATGAAGGCCCAGGGCTGGCCGCCGAGGTCGAACCCGAGCTTGAGCTCCGGGATCCGCCAATAGCTCTGCACGGCAGCGCGGGAATAGCCCTCGACGGTGAGCCCCTTGTGGACGAGGGTGCGGATGGGGGCGTTGTCGAGCATGCTGTCACTTCGGGGCCGGAACGAGCCAGATCTCGCCGAAGATCTCCTCCTGGCGGGCGGTGATCTCGGATCGACGAACGAGCTCGAGCACCGCCAGAAAGATACCCACGACGCGGGTCCGGGGCATCCCGTCGTCGAAGAGCTCGGAGAAAGCGAGCCTCCCCTGCTCCGAGAGGAGCCCCATGATCCGCTCGGCGTGCACCTCGATCGGGGTGTCGTCGTGCTGGATCGTGCGGGGCTGCGCCTTCTGCCGACGCTTGAGAACCCGCGACATCGCTCCGACCAGGTCCCAGACGTGGGCGTCGGCGATCGTCACCTCCGCCGGCGCCCCGGCCGCCACCGGATCGGCCGTGCGGCGGGAGAATCGCAGCTCCCACTGCCGCGCCCGGTCCTCGAGGAGCACCGCCGCGTCGCGGTATTGCTTGTATTCCAGCAGCCGCTTCACGAGATCCTCGCGGGGCTCGTCCGCCGCTTCCTCCGCCTCCTCTTCCGTCGCGGGCAGGAGCGCCCTCGCCTTGATCTCGAGGAGCACGCTCGCAAGCTCGATGAACTCGCCGACCTCCTCGATCGCGAGCGACTCGAGCACCTCGAGGTGCTCGACAAACTCCTCCGCCACCTTTGCGATGGGAACTTCCGTCACGTCCACCTCGTGACGCTTCACGAGGTAGAGGAGCAGGTCGAGCGGACCGGAGAAGACGGCGAGGTCGACTTTGAACGTCACGGGATCGGTGGTCCTGTCCGTCTCTCTCGTCGGCAGCCGCGTCAGGCGATGCGGCGTGACTCCCGGCCGAGCCGGTCGACGACGAACGTCACGGCCGCTTCGGCGGCGGTGTCGGCGAATCCCCTCGCCGCATCCACGCGGTCGAGCAGCCACTCATGCGGCACGCCGAGCGCCGCCAGCTTGCCATGGAGCCTCGCGGCACTGTCATACCAGACGGCATCGTCCACGTCGGCGGCAAAAAACTGGTTCCTCGGCCAGTTGAGCGGATGAACGTGGAGAATCGCAGTGTCCTGCCTGGCCCGCTCCACGTCGTCGTACACGTCCCAGAGCACCCCGCTTCCCTCGAGCCCTTCCCGCATCGCAAGATGGAAGTCGATCGCCGGGGCCACCGCCGCCACCACCGGAAAGGTCTCCGGCCGGCGGTAGGAGATGCCGAGCGCCCCCTGCCCTCCCGCCCCACAGCCGACGAGGGCGACGCCGGGCGGCTTCACGTCGAACCTCCTTGCGGCCTCTTCCAGCACGGCTCCGCAGACGACCGTCGCGGGCGACGTCACCGGGTCGAACGACGGCACCACCCGTTCGAGCCACCAGGCATCGCCGCCCGCCGGCGCGATCGTCCGCAGTCCCGCGGCCTCGATCCGCCGGCGGAGGGCCATTTCCAGGTCCTTCGGGAGACCGCCACGATCGCCGAGGAGGATCGCGGCCATGCCCGGCACCGCCGAGACCGGCTCGTGGATGTCGCAGGGCTTGCCGGCGACGTCGATCGTCGTCCAGCCGTGGCGTTCGGGCATGGGCGTCATTTCCGCTTTTTGATGGAGGCAGCCGTCGAATCCAATTAGGATATCGGACCCGCTTTCCACGGCGGAAATCGACGCCCCGACCCCGACCGACCTCCGCCGACAAGCCCGTGCAGATTCTCCTCTCTCCAGAAGACCTCGCCAAAGGCGTCGACAGGCTCGCCCGGGAGATCCGCCGCGACTACGACGGCCGGCCGCTCTCGATCGTCGGCGTGCTCACGGGGAGCATCGTGTTCGTGGCCGACCTCATCCGTCGGCTCGACGGCCCGGTGCGGCTGCACATGATCCAGGCCTCGAGCTACCGGGGCACCGCCACCTCCCCGGGCCGCCTCGACCTGCGGCTCGATCTCCTGCCCGATCTCGACGGGCAACACGTCCTGCTCGTGGACGACATCTTCGACACGGGCCGCACGCTCGAGGCCATCGTCGCCGAGCTCCGCCATCGTGGGGCCACGAGCGTGAAGTCGCTCGTGCTCCTGCGGAAGCGGGGTCGGGCCGAGGTCGCGATCGAGCCCGACTACGTCGGCTTCGAGATTCCCGACGCGTTCGTCGTCGGCTACGGCCTCGATTACGACGGCTGCTGGCGACAGCTTCCGCATGTCGCCTCCCTCGATGCCGCGGAGCTCGCGGCAGCGCGGCCCGACGTCCTCCAGCCCTGCCGACTCCCATGATCGGGCAAGGCCGTCGCGTCATCCTCGTGAGCCGCGGGCTCGACCCCATCGGCACCGGCCGGCAGGTGCTCCTCGCCGCATCGGGGCTCGTCGCCCGCGGGTTCGAAGTCCACCTGGCAACGGTGTCGATCGACGGCTCGACCGACGGCCCGCTCATGACGCCGGGGGGACCGATCGCCGCGGTCCATTCGCTCTCGAGCCGGCCGACGCCGTCGAACCTGCCGGTGGATCCTTCCGCGATCGTCGGCCTGGCCCGCCTCCTGTGCCGCGGGGAGTTCGATCTCGTCGAGGCATGGGGCTGGTCGAGCGGCGTCGCCGCCGCGGCCGCGATCCCCGTTGCGGGCCTCGCCCGCGGCAGGAAGCCGCGGCTTGCGATCCGCGCGGCAACGCCTCCGGGGCGTTCATGGCCGCGGCGGGCGGCCCTCTCCCGCGCGGACATCGTGCTCGCGGATAGCGACATGGTGGCGGCGGCCTGCAGCGAAACGGCGTGCGGTGCGCCGGTCGTCATCGTCCCGCCCGGCATCCCAACCGAGCCCGTCAACCCCGCCGAGCCCGTCAACCCCGCCGAGCCCGCTCCCATCCCACCGCGCGACGAGGTCGCGGCACGCTACGGCCTGCGGGCCGATCGACCATGGACGCTCTCGGTCGCGCCGCTCGAGGCGCCGTCACGGCTCGAACGGCTTCTCTGGGCGATCGACCAGATCGACGTCGTCCACCGCGGGGTCGAACACCTGCTCATCGGCGTGGGCAGCCAGTCGGGGCGGCTCGCCCGCCGGGCCCGCGGGCAGCTCGTCGCGGACCGGCTCAAGGTCGTGCCCTGCCTGCGGCCGCCGATCCACGAGGGGGCAAGCGACCTTCTCGCCCATGCGGCGATCGTCTGGCAGTCGGGCGAGGTCGCCCTCGGCGGCGCGATCCTCGATGCGATGGCCGCGGGCCGGCCGATCGTCGCCGTCGAGAGCATGGCCGCCCGCACCCTGATCGAGGATGGCGAGAGCGGCCGGGTCGTGCCGGCGGAGCCGGCGAGCGAGTTTCCCCGGCAGGCGGTGAAGCTCCTCGAGGATCCGCAGCTCGCCGCGCGGCTCGGCGAGGCGGCCCGGTTGCGTGCGGCTGAAAGATTTTCCCCGCAGGCCTTCCACGCCGCCCACGTCGCGGCGATCGAACGGCTCACGTCGCGCGGGCACTCGTGATCGCGCCTTCCACGTCCACGCACACCGGCCGCCGGGCCTTCACATCGCGCTCGACGAGCCGGCCCACAGCCCGGTCAGCCCGTGGATCGAGTTCGCCCGACAGCCATCCGCCGGTCCGCGAGGTCTTCATCGGCCACGCCCTCACCGCCCCTCAGGGCAGGCGTTCGATCAGGATGCCGCCGATCACGGGCGGCAGGCTGCCCTCCTTGGCCTTCAGCGTCACCGTGATATTCGGGCCTTTCGGGGTCACCTCGGCCTGCACCACGGCACCCGTCCGCGGAGCCTTGGCCAGGGCCAGGGGGTCGACCTGATCGGCCACCACGGCGTCGTCGCAGCTGATGCTGAACACCCGCTGACCGACCTGCACCCGGGCTTCAGGCTCGGCCACCACGAAACTCAGCCGATAACGCAGGCCGTCGAGAGCCGCCGGGCCGGCCGGGAAGATCACGGGAACCTGCATGGGCGGCGGGCCGATCTGGCCCCAGGCCCCCACCCAGGCTGGCAGGCCCTTGGCACCGTGGAAGCGATGTTCGGCGATCTCGTACAGCCCCATCGCCTCCGGGGCCGTCTCGCCCTTGGCCAACTTCGGGGTTCGCCCGGCCATGAGCCCGGTGGCCTGGACGCGAACCCACCATCGCCCCTGAGCATCGGCGCGGTTGCCCGGCGCGCCGGGCAGCAGGCCCAGCACCCGTACGGGCGCGGGAGCGGCCTCCAACTTGAGGCATGCGTCGCCGGCCCAGGCGGTGACGGGCTCGCGATGCGCCAGCGTGCGCGTGGTTGATTGGGCGCGGTTACTGAACCGCGGCATGGCGGCGTTGCTGATGTTCACCAGCCCGCCCGCCGGGATGTTGGTGGGGCTGCAGCCACTGTCGCCGCTGAGCTTGCCGACCATGAGGTTGTCTTGATCGATCCAGTTCTCCCGGTTGGCGGCGAACGACCGCGACGAGATGAGATGGGTGCAGCCGGCCGTGGGCACGTTCCAGAATGCGGTCACGCCCGTGACCGGGCTGCGCCGCTCGAACCGGCGGCCGGTCAGGGCGTCGAGTTCCAGGCCGTCCCGCTGGACGACCCGCGTCCCGGACAGCGAATAGGGCTCTTTGTAGACGAAGTCGCTGCACCGATAGACCTCGCTGCCATCGGCCCCGCGGAGGGCCACGAGCAGGCCTTTCACGGCGTTTTTCTGGACTTTCGGGTCGTCACCGGCGGCCCCCTGCCATGCATCACCGACCAACTTGTAGCCATGCCGCGAGGGCAGGATCAGCATGTCCTGGGCGGCGTCATAGACGATGTCGGTGAGCAAGGCCGGCAGGTCCACCTCCCACAGCTGCTTGCCCGTGGCCAGGTCAAAACTCCGCATGCTGCCCTTGTCGGCATTCGGGGGCACGCTGCCTTCCGTGGTGGCGATCCCCTTCACCACCCCCCCGGCCAGCAGGTCGACCGCGTACAGCCGTCCGCCGCCCATGGCAAAGCCATGGTTCACGAACCCCCGCGCGGCATCGACCTTCCAGCGCACTGCGCCCGTCCGCGCATCCAGGCACACGAGATGCCGCATCCGCTGGCGGTCTTTGGCATAGTGGCCGCCGTTGCCGTCCCAGCCGGCGCGGGCCCGCCGCAGATCCTCGGCGGCGAACAGGCTGGCCACCACCACCTGGTCATCGACCCGCAGGTGGCCCCAGCGCAGGTCGCCAAGCTCGGCCGGGATCGTCCAAGCGGCCCGCTGCGCGCCGGTGAGTAGATCGAAGACCAGCAGCTCTTTGGCGGCGGCGATGAACAGCTCGTTGGTGTTGCACGACATGTTGAACCCGCCCGACCGGCACATGTCGCTGCTGGTCACCGGCATCCGGTTGCTTTGCGGGTTGTCCCACGGCTCCTTAACGTCTTGGTTGTGGACGCCCAGTGCGGCCAACGGATACCAGGCCTGCAGCGGCTGTTTCCACAGGAACCGCCCCGTGTATTGGTCGAACGCCACCACGCGTCCGATGCCTTGCTGGATCCACACGCCCTTGGCCAGCAGGTGGGCCTGGGGCTGCGGCACCTGGCCTTCCTGTGTGCCTTTCGCCGGCACCATGAAGTTGTCTCCACTGTCGGCGGGACCGCCATACCAGTGCACGCCCAGGGGGAAGCGCAGGTCGGCTTCGAGCAGGCCGCTGGAGTTGGCAGCGTCGGCCATGTCGTGGCTCCAGTTGGCGTGCCCGGTGGCCAGGCCGGGGCGGCGCACGGCCTTGGCGTCGCCCAGGGAGACCACCTCCAAGTCGCGGCGCGCGTTGATGACGGCCGCCGGGTCGGCCTTGGCCGGCAGCAGCAGCGTCCCGCCGTAGGGACGCAGCAGCCGCGTCAGCCCGCTGCTCACGCCCTCCCGCTCGGTGGCCACGAACGCGAAGCACCAGGGGGGCAGGTCGTCGCTGGCGGGGTCGATGGTCAGCACCTGCACGCGACCGCTCGACATCAGGCCGGCGTCCATGAGCCGCTTCCGCACGGCGGCGGTGCGGGCGGCGTCGGCATCGACGGCCACCAGATGGGCCGCGTTGCCGGCCCGTGCCAAGCCCTCGACCAGCCCGCCATCGGCCAGCCCCGCCACCAAGACCCAGTTGCCGTCGATGGCAGCGGCCAGCGGGTGCGCGGTGGCTTTCCCGGCGTCGGGCTCAGCGAGCGCCGCCGGCGACGCCGGCCGAGTGCGGCTGAAACCGATCAAGCGGTGGCCGCTGGTCGCCACCACCATCACACCCTGGCCCGCATCGGCGGCCGGCAGGCATTGGGTCACCGCGCCCGGGCCGCCGGTGGGATCCGAGGCAGGGCTGGGAGGCGACTTGATCGCCGCCTCCATGGAGGTGTAGGTGTTGCCGTCGCCGCGAGCCAGCCGCAGCAGGGGGGGCCTGTCGGGCTTCGGCACCTTGAGGCTGGCCGGCACGACCTTGCCCTTGGCATCGGTGGCATAGCGGCGTTCGCCGCTGGTGATGTCGAGCACGACCGAAAAATCCTCGGCTTCGTCGCAGCGCTGCCGCAACCCCACGAAACCCACGCTGTCACCCTCCACGACCACACGGCCGCCGATGCGTTCCTTGAGTTGGCGGCGCAACATCCGCTCCTCGCCTGTCGCCGCGTCCACGGCAAAGACCCAGATGCCGTCGTCGATGAAGTATCCGCATCCGCCATAGGCCACTCCGCCCGCCACGGCGATGCTGGTGGCGATGGGCCACGACGATTGCAGTCGCTCGTGGCCGATGCACTGCCGCGTGCCCGGGCCAGGGCGATACCGCCACCGCAGGCCGCCGTCCGCGAGATTCAGGCACGCCACGGTGCCGTCGTCACTGCCGACGAACACGGCGTCGCCCGCCACGGTGGGTGTCCAACGCACCGCGCCGTCGAAGGCAAACCGCCATGCCTCGCTGCCATCGACGCGACGATAGGCCCGCACCGTCCCATCGGCGGTGCAGCCCACCAGCAGCAGGTCGCCGGCGTCCACCACCGTGGCCACGCCATCCATCGGGAAGCGTCGCTGATTATGGGTCCACATGGGCTGGCGTTCGGGCAGTTGCCGGGTCCAGGCCACGTGCCAGGTGTCAGCGGCGGAAAGCGAAGCCCCAGGAAGGCACAGGAGCAACAGAACAAAAGGGGCGGCGCGGAATGTTCGCATGCCTGGGAGGCTCCCGTTACAAGGATGGATCGACTTGATGCCGTGAAACTGACGCGTGTCCGTGGGAGAAAAGCATAGTCCGGTCGATCACACCTCCACAATCATCGGGCTGCTCCTGCTCGGGAGGGCCTCGGTGCAAGCGACCGTGCGGCCTCGTTCAGGATGACGCCGCCAGCAGCCGGCCCGCGACCCGGCGGCGGACGTGGCCGTCCTCGGCGACGAGCACGCCTCCCTTGAAGACCTTCGCGGGCATGGCGAACATCCGCGAGAGGTCCGGGGCGGGCCGGTAGAGCGTGATGTCGGCGTCGGCCCCGGGACCGAGGTGCCCCTTCTGAGGGAGGCCCGCGATCCGCGCCGGCGCCGCGCGGGTCACGATGCACAGTTCGTTGAGCGTGTACTGCCTGCTGATGCCCGCAAGCGGGCTCTTCCGCCGCACCGCGGGATGGATCCGTGACAAGGCCTCGCGGCGAAACGCCTCGTCGCCGAGCAGCCGCATGAGCAGCGGGTAGGCGAGAAAATGGGCCCCGTTGGGGTGGTCGGTGGAGAGCACGAGCCGCCACGGGTCGGAGACGGAGAGGAACCACTCCAGGCCGATCGCCCACTGCCAGGCGTGCACGAGGCTCTTCTCACGGTAGCGGATCGGCATGACGCCGCATCCTCCCTCGAGATGGAGGTCGTTCGACATCCAGGGTACGCCCGTCGCGTGGGCGAGATGCTCCGCGGCCGCCGAGTCGCCCGTCATGGCGACCGTGTCGCCGAAGAGCACCTGCCCGACGTCGAGCGTGAGCGACGGATGGGCGTCGAAATACTCGACGAGCGGCGCGACACCCGACCCGAAGGCCTCGGCGTCGAGGCCGCCGCCCGCATAACTGTGGAACTGCACGTGCGCGAGGTGCGCCCGCAGGCCGTCGAGCGTCTTCATCGTCTCGAGCGTCGTCCTCCAGTTGCCAGGCAGCCCGAGGTTCACGGTGTGCACATGGAGGCAGTGGGGCAGGCCTGCCGCGGCGACGGCCCGCTGGGTTCGCTCGAGGATCCGCCGGGGAGTGAGATCGAATCCAGGCACGGCGTCGTCGAGGTCGCGATGGTCGCCCCGCAGGCCCTGCTTCCAGAAGACGGCCCCGCCGGGGTTGGCGATCTTCACCGCCCAGCCCGCCCCCACGCGGACGATGTCGCCGACGAGCCTCGCGGTCTCGGCCTCGCTCCCGGAGGCGATCGACGCGAGCACATCGTGATCATCGGCCGCCAGGAGATACATCCCCTTGTCGAGGTTCGGCAGGTCGTCGAGCTCCATCCTCGCGATCCCCGCCGATGTCGTGGCGATCGCCGCGTCGAACACGGTCGTGTAGCCGAGCGACGCGTAGAGATCACCCGTCGCCGCGATCGTCGGCACCGCCGCAGTGGCTCCGCGGGCGAGGTGCGGCGAGATCCTCCTGCCGGCCGCGACCTTCGGCCCGACGACGTGGCTGTGGAGATCGACGCCCCCCGGCATCGCCACGAGCCCGCGACCGGCAATTCTCGACGCCGCAGCCCGCCGCTCGGCCGACGGCGGCTCGATGATCCTGCCCCCCTCGAACCAGATGTCGCCGACGACGCCGTCGCGACCGTGGGCCGGATCGTGGATCGTCGCCCCCTCGATGCAGGTGAGCGGGCAGTCGGCGGAGGTTCCCGGATCGTTCGACGTCATGGCCTGGCCTCCCGGACGTCCCCGCCGAGCTGATCGAGAACCTGCCCGAGCACGGTTTCTAGCGAGGGAGCATCGGCGGCGACGAGCGGCCGGAGCGTCACGAGCCTGCCATCCTCCCGAAGCATCCGACCGTCCGATTCCAGTAGCGTGCCGGCCGAACGGACGAACACCGTCCGCCGCGATCCCGGCACGACGCTCTCCGGATCGGCACCGATCCAGACGAGATCCGGGCCGTGAGCGGCCTGCGAACGTGTCGCCTCCACCACCGCCCGCCGCATCGACTCCGACAGGCCGCCGACGACGAGGAGGAGATCGACCTCGCCCCGTGCGACGAGCCGCTCGCCATCCGCTTCGGCCGGCTCGAACCGCCCGCCGAGATCGCAGGCCGCGGCGATCGCGCCGCTCGCCCCGTGCCGCCACGTCGCCACGGCCGCGGCTCCGGCGGCGTTGCCACCCCCGGCGAGGATGCCGTGGCCGAGTGGGATCTCGAACGCGGGCCCGCGGTGGGCGAGATGCCGAATCAGGCGGGCGACCGCCCACCGCTCGATCCCGATGGCGTCGCCCGCGCCGGTGACGATCGCCGTGCACTTGGCGGATTCGATGAACCCGAGCACACGGGCCGCGAGGGGATCGGAATCGTCTTCCGCCTCGATCGAGCGAGCGAGGTCGACCGCGCGGGACGCTTCGCACGCCACATGCTCGCAGCTCATGCCATCCGGCAGCGAGGGCCGCACGGGACCGAGAGCGAGGATCGTCCGCGGCGACCCCGCCACGTTGCCGGCAAGAAACCGCTCGACGAACCGGGGATGCGATGCCGCTGGGTCGGTGAACCAGAGCACGACGAGATCGGCTCGGTCGCGAAGCTCCTCCCACTGCGCGGTGACTTCACCCGCCCGCGCGATCGTGGGTCCCGTGACGAGGCGGCCGTCGCGGGCCCCGGTGTCGAAACTGCCGGCGAGCCGCTCGGCCACGATCGCGGCCAGTCGCTGCGACGAGAGCGTCGCGTCGGCCAGGCCCGTCACGAGCACCCGCCGGGCGTCGGCGAGCAGGCCGGCGGTGGCTCGAATCGCCTCCGATCGCGACACGGCCCTGCCGTCGATCGTCGCCTCCGGCCGCCGATCCGTGCCGGCGTGTCGCGCAAGCACACCCGCAATCGCGAGCCGTCCGTAATCGCAGGCCCGTTCAATCGTGATCGCTGAGTCTGCCGCGGACGACCCGACGGCGACGTCTTCGCAGAGCATCGGGCAGGCCGTGCAAACGGTCACGCCGGCGCCGGACGGCGGGTCAGTCCGATCGACAGTTCGCATCACCGACATCACGACGTACGCATCACCCAGATGTTGCGAACCCTTGCGGGCCGATCGTTGCGGGCCCGCGACGGCTGGAAACGAGCATCGACATGGCTGCAAACCTGGCTGGAACAAAAAAGACGTGGGCGGATCGCGAGCTTCAGGCCCGCAGCGAATGCTGCGGCTTCGCGAAAACGAGGCGGCCGGCCGTGGTCTGGAGCGTGCCGGTGACGCTCACCTGCAGGCTTCGCCCGATCTGGTCGCGGCCACCCTCGATGACGACCATCGTGCCGTCGTCGAGGTAGCCGACCCCCTGCCCCGGCTCCTCGCCCGGCTTCACGACCCGCACTTCGAGGGCGTCGCCCGGAACGAACGTCGGCTTCAACGAGACGGCGATGTCGTTGATGTTGATCGCCTGAACCGACCGCACGCCCGCCATCTTCACGATGTTCAGGTCGTTGGTGATCACGCGGCCGCCGAGCCGGCGGGCCATCGCCACGACACGGGCATCGTCCGAAGCATGATCGCCCGACTCTTCGTCGGACTCTCCGATCGGAGCGAGCACCTCGATGTCGATCGCCTTGCTCGACCGCAGTCGCGACAGGATGTCGAGCCCCCGTTTGCCGCGAAGCCGCCGCTGCTTTTCCGACGACTCAGCCGCGGCGTGAAGCTCGTCAACGACGAACGATGGCACGACAAACCGGCTCTCGAAGATGCCCGACTCGGCGAGGTCGGCGACCCGTCCATCGACGATGGCGGCCGAGTCGAGCACGTTGGGCCGCAGCCCCTTCACGTCGCGGGCGAACTCGACGTAGGGGATGATGAACCGAAAGTCGTCCTTTGTCTGCAGAAGCAGGCTCGTACAGATGTAGCAGAGGATCGTGCCGAGCACGGGGGGAAGCCAGACGACGGCCGGGTTCTTGGCGTTCGGCTGGAGGATCGGCGTCAGGGCGAGGAGGGCGACGTAGGTGAGGAACATGCCGACCGTCACGCCGAAATAGACGGCCGTGATCACCGTGAGATCCTTGCGGCGGATCGAGGCGTCGATGCCGATCGCCGTGAGGGCCATCCCGATCATGCCGCCGAGCACGGCCCAGGGGGCCCAGCCGGGCGCGGCCCGCATCGATTCGGTGTTGATGATGAGCACGGCGATGCCCACCGCCACCATCACGAAAACAGCTCGTAGCGCGACCAGTGCCATAGGGCGACAAGTGTAGCACGGAGCCGTCGGAGCGGCGGGTCAGAGCCGGCGGGCGTGCTCCCGTTCGAGAAAGCGGTCGGTCATGCCCGCGATGTAGTCGGCCACGCTCCGCCGCACGCCCCACGACTCCGCGCGTCGCACGAATCCGGCCGGCATCGCCTCGGGATGATCGCAAAACCACCGAAAAAGCTCCGCGAGCCTCGCCTGCGCCGGCCGGCGGACCTCGAGGACGCTCGCACTGCGGTAGACACGCTCGAAGAGAAACCGCTCGAGCCGGATCTTGCCGGGGGCCGTTTCCGGCGAGTGGGTGACGATCCGGCCGGCCGCGAGCACCTTCGCCACCGAATCGATCCCCTCGTTGCGAATCCGGGCGAGCGATCGCTCGACGAGCTCGGCGACCTGGCTGTCGACGAGCTCATGGAGCACCGCCCGCCGCAGCTCCGCCGGCTCGAGCGGCCCGAACTGTGCCCGCACCCGTTTCGCCGCCTCGGCCACCAGCGGCAGCTCGAGCAATTCCTCGAGCTCGACGAACCCGAGCTCGACCGCGTCGTCGGCGTCGTGGGTGTCGTAGGCGATCGAGTCGGCGGCATCGACGACCTGCGCCTCGAGGATGGAGGGGGCGGTCTTGCCTCGAACCGCCCGCGACGCCTGCGATTCGAGGAACTCCCGCGTGAGGTTGAGCCCCGCGAACCGCGGATAGCGGGTCTCGAGCAGTTCCACAATCCGCAGGGCCTGCGCGTTGTGGTTGAACCCCCCTTCCCCGGCGAGCAGCTCGTCGAGCGTGTCCTCGCCGGCGTGGCCGTAGGGGGGATGGCCGATGTCGTGCGCGAGTGCCAACGTCTCCGCGAGGTCCTCGTTGAGCGAGAGCGCCCGCGCGAGCGTCCGCGAGATGCTCGTCACCTCGAGGGTGTGCGTCAGCCGGCTGCGATGGTAGTCGCCCGGGTAGCCGGTGAAGACCTGCGTCTTGTGGGCGAGCCTGCGGAAGGCGGCGGAGTGCACCACGCGGTCACGGTCGCGTTGGAAGGGGCTGCGGAATGGATGGGGCGGCTCCGGGTGCACGCGTCCCTGCGAGTCGGCCGCATGCATCGCCCATGGTGCGAGCAACGCCGTCTCACGCGCCTTCCAGTCGGCTCGCTGCATGGAGCTGCTCCCAGAGATCGTCGAGCGACTGCGGCAGGACCCTCGTGCCCGCCGTCGCCGGCATGAAGTTCACATCGCCGCTCCACCGCGGCACGAGATGCCAGTGGAGATGCCCGGGAACGCCCGCCCCGGCGACCTTCCCGAGGTTGAGCCCGATGTTGAA
Organism: uncultured Chitinophagaceae bacterium; assembly: GCA_964585575.1. Taxonomy (GTDB): domain Bacteria; phylum Planctomycetota; class Planctomycetia; order Pirellulales; family UBA1268; genus UBA4655. Next base: position 12,148 of record CAZPEM010000026.1, on the reverse strand, counting down.
CCCTTCCGCCTCCATCGACCGGCCGATGACGCCGCACCACCTCGTGATGAGCCGCTGCAGGTCGAGCAGCTGCCCATCGGAGAGATCCGCGAGCGTCGCCGCATGGTCGAGCGGCGCCACGAGCAGGTGGCCGTTGGCATAGGGAAAACGGTTGAGGATCACGAGGCTCCAGTCCGTCCGCTCGAGCACGCCGAGCGATTTTTCGTGGCCCTCAGCCGCCGCCCCGCGGCAGAGGAAACAGCCGCGGTCCGCCCCGGCCCGCCAGGCCTGCGGCTCCGGTGGCGGACGCGTGTCGCGGGACTGGCCCTGCACGTACGCCAGCCTCCACGGTGCCCAGAGAATGTCACGTTGCATGCTGAGCTGGCATCGCCTCGAGGAGAACGGAAGGCCCAAGCGGGAATTGTACCGTCCGCCTACTTGCGTGCCGGTCCGCCCATGCCGGGGATCGCGAGGCCGGCGGAGGGGCCGCCGAGCTGGTCGAAGTCGAGGTAGCGGACGTCGTCGGTCTGCACGCGGTTGACGCCCCGCCAGTAGAGGATGCGGCCCGCGGAGGCGGTCGAGGTCGGCGCGCCCACGTGCATCTGGCGGTAGAGCTGGGCGCCCGACCGGCCGTCCCCCTCGAACACGAGCAGGTCCTTCGCCTCGCTCCAGGAGAGCCGTCCGCTCCTCGCGGTGAACGTGTCTCCCTCGACGAGCACGTTGCCGCCCGCCTGGAGCTCGATCGCGTTTCGCCGACCGAGGGGAATCGGCGATTGTCCGACGGCGAGGAGGTCGCTCGAGACTGCCACCGCGCGGGCCGGGAGGCCGCCGGGAGCGTGCACGTCGAGCGTCGACTCCCACGACGCGACCGGTCCCCAGATCGCCTCCACCCGCTGCTGAAACTCCATCACGCGACGGTTGAGGTTGCCACGCATTTCCCGCTGGAACGTGACGCCGAGGTAGGTGAGCTCGTCGGGACGGGCGACCGGCTGCTTCGGCGGTGATCCCGGCCCGCCGGCGCCGGGCAATCCGCCCTCCGACATCCCGCCCGGCGGCTGGCCGAAGCGGGTGCTCGAGAGCCTGCCGGGGCCTTTGCCGCTGAAGTCGCCCGTCGCCCGGTCGACGATCAGGTCCAGCAGCGAGAGCTTCTCGACCGATCGCGAGCCGTCGTCGGTCGTGCTCGTCGACTCGAGCCGTACGCCGCTGCCGCAGGCGATCTTGGCGACCTCCGGTCGGCCCGCGGCCCTGGGGCCGCTCGCTCCGCCGAACTCGAACTTCCGGTCGAAGACGACGTCGAGCGAACCGGAGTTGAGCGAGGCGTCGCCGCTCGTGGCGACCACCCGGTCCTCGAACCGGGCGGTGAGGCCGTCGAACACCATGCGGCCCCGCCAGGCGACGGCGAGCCTTTCCGCGGCCGCGGCCTGCGGCGGGGCCTTCTGGCTCCGCGGGGTGGTCGAGACGGCAAGCGAGTCGAGGCCGGCCGTGCCGGGCTGCACGGGAATCATGAGCCGGCCCGCGCCGTCCACGGTCATCATGTTTCGGCCGCGGTCGAACGTGACGAGCGGACCCTCGAGGTCGGCGTTCCGCCCCGAGATCGTCGCAGGGCGTCCGGCGACCACGGCCTGCGCGTCGAACCGCATCGGACGCGCGAGCTCGAGCTGGTCGCCACGAATCTCGAGCGGCTTCTCGGCGGGATCGTTCGCGGCGGCGCTCCCCGCGATCGGCTCCTCGACGAGGTGCACCTGCTCTTCGAGCGACATTTTCTCCACCTGCTGGCCGCGCGGGGCCATGACAACGTCGGCTCGCAGGAGAGAGGCCGACGCGAGAATCCTTCCACGTGGCGGGTCGGGCGGCGGGGCGGCGGCCGCGGGCCGGGCGGGTACGGCAACCGCCGGCGCCGGCGCGGCGGCCGCGGCCGTTCTGGATGCCGGAGGAGTCGCGGCGACGGGTGGAACGGCCGGCGGATGCCGGAACCAGACCTCCATCCGTTCCACGCGGGCCGCGAGCTGATCGGCCTCGATCTGCACCTGTCCGATGGCGAGCATCTTCGAAGGCCGTACACCGGACAGATCGGGCGTCCCCGACGCGGCCGGCTTCGCCGCGGCCGCGTCGCCGCGGGCCTTCGACAGCTCCAGCCAGAGGTGGATCTCCGAGGCCGCAAGTCTCTCCTGTGATTCGACGCTCACCTCCGCGTCGCCGGACACCGACGCCACGTGCCCGTCTTCATGCCGCTTCACCCGCAGCCACTTGCGATACCGAACGGTCGCCGGAGGGCTGCCGTCCGACGGCTTCGTCGTGAGCCAACCCGGACCGACCGCCATGAGCGAGCCGGGGTCGCCCGGCGGGCCCGGGACGTAGTCGATCGACCTCGACTCCATGTCGACTTCCCGCGAGGAAAGCGACACGGGCAGCTCGCCGTCGAGCAGGATCCGCCTCGTCGCGATCTCGTAGCCGAGACGCGCCGCGCGGGCCTCGAGCCCGCCGGCCATGCTGCGGGCGATGACAGGCCTACCTCGAGCCTCGATCTCCCTGGCCTCCAGTCCCCCCTTCTGCTTCTTGGCCAGTGAGATGGAAAGCAGGTCGCAGGCGAGCTGGTCGGTGCCGCCGTCCGGAGACGACCGCACGACATCGACGTGATCCTCGAGCGTGATGATGTTGGCGGTCATGTGGACGGTGAGGCCGCCCCGGCAGGTGACCGTCGCGGGCGACTCGGCGGCGTCGGGCCTGGGCTGCGATCCGGGCAGCAGGCCGCCACCGACCCCGTCGAGCTTCAGCTGCACGTCCCGCTCCAACCGCACGACATCGATCCCGGAGATGGCCGGGCCTTCGTCCCCTTTGCCCGGCTTCGACAGGAGCTTCACGAGGAGGCCCTTTCCGCTGCCGCTCGATCGGCCGTGGCGAAACTGAACCGGCTCGTTCGACCGCACCTCGCTGCCGATCATCTCCACGTCGCGGGTGATGATCTCGAAGTCGTCCTCGGCTCCCTTGGCGGTCGCCGAGCCGCGGATCGTGATCTGTCCCCGTAGCGTGCCGCCGACGAGCGAGAACTTCGACAGCCGCCCCTGCCGCAGGTCGAACGGCTCCGAAAACTGCAGCATCGCCCCCTGGGGAGCCCGCATGACGATCGTACGGCCGTCGCCCGACTCCTGCCCCTCCGCGTCCGGCAGGATCACGAGCGTGCAGGGGACGAGATTCACGCGGCCGTCCGGCATGTTGTGATACTGCTTGAACAGCAGCCGCATGCGGCGGTTCTCGAGCACGATCGGCTCCTCCCGCTCCCACGATCCCGCCGGGAAGATCTCGCCGATGGACTCCATCGCGCCCCGGTTGCGATCGCGGATCGCGGCCGCCTCCTCCGCGGTCGGTTCGAGCGCGACGCTCACGGCGTGGTTTCTCGGCTCGACGAGCGGCACGACCGTCAGCCGGTAGAACCCGGCCGCCGCCATGAGCACGAAGAAGACGCGGAGCGTGCGTCCAAAAGGGTGTTCCATCGATCCCACGCCGCCGGCCCTCAGGGTGAGTGCCTCGACACGTCCTCGCCGCCGGCCGCTCCGGTCGACGCGTAGTGGCGGACGATCGCATCCCAGCTGCCGCGGGCCCTCAGCATCATCTCGACGATCTCGCGGACGGCGCCGCCGCCCCCGGGGGTCGTCGTCACGTGATCGGCCGCCGCCCGCACCTCGGCGCACGCATCGGCCACCGCGAACCCGACGCCGCAGCCGAGGATCGCCGGCAGGTCGGGCAGGTCGTCGCCGACGAACGCGGCCTCCTCCCAGCGAGAGCCCGTTTCGGCGAGCACCTCCGACGCCGACCGCCACTTGTCGTCGACACCCTGCCGCACGACGTCGATGCCGAGCTCCTTCGCCCGCAATTCGACGACGTGGCTCGATCGCCCGGTGATGATGCCCACCTTCCCGCCGTCCCGCCGCCAGAGCCTGATGCCGAGGCCGTCGCGGATGTGAAACGCCTTCTGCTCGATGCCGTCGTTGTGCCAGACGACCCGCCCGTCGGTGAGCACGCCATCGACGTCGAGCAGCAAAAGCCGAATCCGGGCGAGGCGGCTCGTCAGCGGTTCGTCGTTCATCCTCGCACCCCTCCGGACGGCGTCACGCCGCATGGCCCGTCCGCCGCACCCCCTGCCGCGAGGTGGCGGCGGCATCCTCGAGCAGGCCCACGAGATCAACGACGTCCACGAGGCCGAGAGCCCGACCGGAGCCGTCGATGACCGGCAATTCGCTGAGGCGGCGGGCCTCGAGAATCGCGACCGCGTCTCCCAGCCGCGTGCCCACGGGCACGACCACGGGCGACGCCGTCATCACCTCGGCGATCGGGCGGTCGAGCGCCGTGTCGTTCCGACGCTCGAAGAGTCTCGCAAGGTCGCTGTCGGTGAAGATGCCCACGAGCCGGTCGTCGGCGTCGAGAACCATCACCGCCCCCGTGCGTCGGCGCGGCATCGGACGGCTGAAGACGTGCCGCACGGTGTCGGCGGGCCTGGCGACGCGGCAGTCGGCGAGCGGATGCATCGAGTCCTCGACGACCGCGAGCTTGCGGCCGAGGCTCCCCCCCGGATGGCGTCTCGCGAAGTCCTCGCTCGTGAAGGCCCTGAGGCCGCTCGTGACGAGCGCCAGGGCGTCGCCGAGCGCGAGCATCACCGACGTGCTCGTGCTCGGCGCCAGGCCGAGCCCGCAGGCCTCCCGCACTTGGCCCGTAGAGACGACGACCCGGGCCGCTTTTCCAAGCGAACTGTCGGGGTGGGCGGTGAGCGCGATGATCGGAACGCGGAAGGCGGCGACGTGCGGCAGCAGGCGGACGATCTCCTCCGTCTCGCCCGACTGCGACACGGCGAGCATCACGTCGTCGGCGCGAAGCACGCCCAGGTCGCCGTGCATCGCCTCGGCGGGGTGGAGGAAGTGGCTCGGCGTTCCCGTGGACGCGAGCGTGGCGGAGATCTTGCGGGCCACGAGGCCGGCCTTCCCGATTCCCGACACGACCACCGATCCGGTGCAGCCCTCGAGAAGCCGCACTGCCCGCACGAACGCCTCGTCGAGGGCCTCCGCCGCGTTGAGCACGGCCTCCCCCTCGGCGCGGAGAATCTCCCGGCCGTGTTCGAGGATCCCTCGCTCGCTGACGTCGTCCATGCCGTCGCCGTCCTCCTCCGCGCCGCGGCCCGACCGGCCACGAGGGGTCAGGACTATAGGGGGGCGGGGCAAGGGCCGCAACGCGGCTTTTCCGGGGCGGCAGGGGCCTCTCAGGGCTTTGCCGCGGCCTGCCGCTTCACGAGTTCACGCACCGACACGCCGTCGATCAGGATGTCGGTGAGGATGGCCCGACCGTCGAGCAGGCGAACCTCGGCGACGGTCTTACGATCCCGGGATCGCTCCGCGACGAGCTTGTCGGCCTCGGGCGCGAGCCGCTCGTTCAGGTAGAAGCGGCCGAAGGGCCACTCGAGCCAGATCATGTCCGTGCCGTTGATCGTGCCCCAGCTCCGTGCCGTGAGCGAAATGACGGTCGGCCCCGACACCGGCTCGAGCGACAGCGACTTGATCCGCGCGAGCCCGTCGTCACCCGCCTCGAGCGTGGCCCACACCGGAACGGCACCGCCCCTCGCAGGAAACCCGACCGGCGCCGAGACACTCGATTCGAGAGGCCGCACGGCCAGGTAGCGGCCGCGAAGCGGATCGTAAGGATCGGGCGCCCCGCACTCGATCCGCACCAGCGTGCCCCTTTGGATCGTACGCTCGTGCTGCCAGATCCCCGCGACCGGCAGGAGCCACTGCGCGACGGCGGCCACGGCGAACACGACGAGCGAGGGCCTCATGCGGACAGGCCTCCGGGGTTGGCCGCCCGGCGGCGGCTGACGAAGGCGTTGAAGGCGAGGAACCCGCATCCGATGACGATGAAGGCAAGCCCTTTCGTGAGCAGGGAAAGATCGGCGTCGGCCATCCGCAGAATCACGAGGATCGTGATCATGGCGGCGCCGATCCGCGCGGCTCCCTGACGACCGAGGAACTCCAGCACGATCAGGCCGACGGCGGCCGCCAGCAGCACGAACGAATAGGCGATCGCGACAGGCCAGCCGCTCGTGTCCTCCGGCGAGAGCGGTGCCGCAAAAAGCGGCACGACGACCAGCCCCGCCACGGCCAGCACGGCATGGCGCCCCTGCCGGAAGGCGAGTGCCGCAAAGCCGGCGACCACCGCGAGCAACAGCCAGCACCACCCCATCGGCAGCGCGAACCCCACGCCTTTGACGAGTTCACGGGCCGGATCCTCGAAGGTGGCGATCAGGGCCATGCACACGAGGCCACCGCCGCCGAGCAGCACCTGCGGCTTGCGGGAGAGCGGCTCCGCGATGCCGCCACGGTCGAGCGGGAAGAGGAGCAGGGCCGTGGTCGTGAGCATCGCCAGCCAGAGGAACGCCCGTTCACCCACTGGCGGATTCGTGCGGTCGGCGGCGAAGGCCGCCACGGCGAGCAGGCCGACGACCGCGGTCGCGGCGAGGACGAACCGGCCACCCGATGCGGGGCGGTCGCGAAGCTCCGCTCCCGGCCAGAGCGGCAGGATGCCGGCGAGCAGCATTGGGTACCAGAGCCGAACGTCGGCGACCTCGCCCGAAAAACCGAACCCTCGTCCGGCGACCTGAGCGACCGTCCAGACCGTGATGCCCAGCAGATAGGCGATCGCGACGGCCTGCGACCGCAAACTCCACGCCAGCGGCACGCTCACGACGCACCACCAGAAGACGAGGTCGGTCCACCTGCCCGGCAGGTTGTAGATCTGCGACACGAGCGCCATCGCCGCCCCCACGGCGAGCGTCTGGAGAACCGCGGCCGCCTCCCGCTGCCAGGGCTTCGCGGCATCTTGCTTGCCGAGCACCCACCAGCTCACCGCCTGCGTCACCCCAAGCGGCCCGAGCGCCAGGAGCAGCCGCACCCAACGCGGAAAGTCGTCCCAGTTGTAGGCGAGCACCGCGATCAGACCCGTGCCGATGAGGACCGCCCCGACCGCCCCCACGATCATCTGCGCGAGGCCGCCGCGCGGCTCGGCGGCATACCGCGCGCGGAGCGTCCTGGCGGCCTCGGCCGTGACAAGACCCTCCCGCTCCCACGCGGGAAGCTGCTCTTCGAGCCAGCGATGGTGGATGAGGCTCATGCGTCTTTCGCGAATCGAAACCGCCCGCCCGAGCCCCGCGCGTCAGGCCGCGCCGCACCGCTTCGCCACGTCGGTTCCCGAACCCCGCGTGTCAAGCCACGTTGTACCGCTTCGCCATCTCGGCCAGCGTGATGCAGTGCACCTTGCCGGCGTTGCCGGCCTGGCCGAACTGCACCATCCGCTCGGCGCAGACCTTCTTCATCGCCTCGCGGGAGGGCTTGAGGTAGTCACGCGGATCGAACTTCTCCGGCGACTCGGCGAGCACCTTGCGGATCGCGCCGGTGATCGCCATGCGGCAGTCGGTGTCGACGTTGATCTTCCGCACGCCGTGCTTGATGCCCCGCTGGATCTCCTCGACGGGCACGCCCCAGGTCTGCGGCATCTTGCCGCCGAACTTGTTGATGATGTCCTGCAGGTCCTGCGGCACGCTCGACGAGCCGTGCATCACGAGGTGGCAGTTCGGGAGCTTGCGGTGAATCTCCTCGATCCGCTTCATGGCGAGCACCTCGCCGTCGGGCTTGCGGGTGAACTTGTAGGCGCCGTGGCTCGTGCCGATCGCGACGGCGAGCGCGTCGACGCCCGTGGCCGCCACGAACCTCGCCGCCTCGTCGGGGTCGGTGAGGAGCTGGTCGTGCGAGAGTTTGCCGGTGGCGCCGTGGCCGTCCTCTGCCTCCCCCTCGCCGCTCTCGAGCGATCCCAGGCAGCCGAGCTCGCCCTCGACCGAGACTCCCTGGCGGTGGGCCGACTGCACGACCTCCTTCGTGACCTTCACGTTGTAGTCGAAGTCGGCCGGCGTCTTGCCGTCGTCCTTGAGCGAGCCGTCCATCATCACGCTCGTGAAGCCGTTGTCGATCGCGCTCTGGCAGGTGCTCGGCGAGTTGCCGTGGTCCTGGTGCATCGCGATCGGGATCTTCGGGTAGAGCTCGGCGGCGGCCAGCATGAGGTGCCGGAGGTAGGTGTCCTGCGAGTAGCTGCGGGCGCCGCGGGAGGCCTGGATGATCACGGGGCTGTCGGTCTCCTTGGCCGCCTCCATGATCGACTGGATTTGCTCCATGTTGTTGACGTTGAAGGCCGCGAGGCCGTAGCCGTGTTCGGCGGCGTGATCGAGCAGGATTCGCATCGGGACGAGCGGCATGGAAGGATCTCCTGGGGCGAAGGCGGGGAAACGGGCGGAGTGATCGACAGCATAAGAACCGCGGGATTTCCGCACAAACGGCCGGCCTAACCGCCGCGTGATACGATGCCCTTCACTCGCGTGTCGCCCCCGGACCATCCCGATGGATTTTCGCCCCACGACCGACCCCCTGAAGAGCTTCCTCTTCGTCGCCGGCGGCTGGGCGTGCGTCGCCCTGGCGGTGATCGGCTCGGTCCTGCCGCTCGTGCCGACGACACCTTTTCTGCTGCTGGCGAGCTGGTGCTTCTACCGCGGCTCGCCGCGAATCCACGCCTGGCTCCACCGCTCGAAATGGTTCGGCCCCACGCTCGACGACTGGCAGCACTACCGCGGCATCCGCAAGAGCATGAAATATCGCACGGTCGGCCTCGTCGCCGCGGTGGTGGCGACGAGCATGGTGCTCAGCAGCCTCCCCTGGTGGCTGCGGTACGCGGCGCTTGGGCTCGTGGCCGTGGGCCTCTACGTCGTCTGGACGGTGCCCACCCTCCCCGACGACGCGCCCAGAGCCCCGCGGACGCTGGCGGAGTAGCCGCGACGGGAGTCCGTTCGTTTCGTCCCAGTGCTCGAGCTTCCCTGTGCTCGAGTTTCTCAGTGCTCGAGTTTCTCAGTGCTCGAGTTTCTCAGTGCTCGAGTTTCTCAGTGCTCGAGTTTCGCATCGGGCTCGGGGAGCCAGTGCGTGAGGACCGCGCCGAGGAGGGCGTAGGCCCCGGCCACGGCGGCGCCGGCCAACGCGATCCGCACGGGATCGGGGGGCGTGGCCGCCGAGAACGTGAGCGTGAGCCAGGCCGCGGCGGTGCCGAGCACGCGGCCGCCGATGTTGGCGGCGAAGCTCTCGCCCGTGCCGCGGAGGTGCGTGGGAAAGACGAGCGGGATGTAGTTGCCCCAGAAGCTGAACTGCGCGACCGTGAGCAGGCCCGCCGCGAAGATGCCAGCCTTGATCCAGGGCAGGGAGTCGGCCGAGGAGAGTTGCGTGGAGATCCACCAGAAGAGCGCCGGCACGACGAGGAGCGCCGGCCACTGGAAGAGCCGCAGGAGCGCCCGCCGGCTCGCGATCCGCACCGCCGCAAGGGCGAGCAGCACGCGGCCCACGAGGCCGCCGATCTCCTGGAAGATCGTGACCGTGGCGACCGCCTCGTCGGTGGCGTTGCCGGCGATCGCCCTGAGCTTGCCCGCCGGCGGCACGGGCTTGCCCGCCTTCTCCGCCGCGGCCACTGCCTCCTCCTGTGCGGCCTTCGCCGCGGCGACGATCGCCGCATGCCCCTTCGGTCCGCCGAGAATCTGCGGCAGCTGCTGGATCGCGCCGAAGGCGATGCCGTAGCTCGCCGCGAAGACGAGCGTCGTCACGATCGTGGTCTTCACGAGAGCCGGGCTGAAGAGTTCACGGATGCTCGGCCGCTTGAGCGTGCCGGCCGCCTTCTTCTCCGCCCAGACGGGACTCTCCGGCAGGAACGGCCGGATGAGGATCAGCGGCAGGGCGGGGATCACGCCCGAGATGAGCGTGTACCGCCAGGCATCGTGGCCACCGTGGATGGCCGGCAGGACGTCGGCAAACCGGGCCGCGAGGATGTTGGCCGTTCCCACGAGCAGGCCGCCGAGCGACGAGAAGGCCTGCGTCCAGCCGAGCACCCGCTCCCGCTGCTCCCGGTCCGGAAACAGCTCCGCCAGCCAGGCCACCGCCGCCACGAACTCCACGCACACGCCGATGAAGACGAGGCAGCGGAAGAAGAGCAGTTGCGGCAGCGTCGTCGCGAAGCCGGCGGCCATGGCCGAAAAGGCGTAGAGCAGGATGCTGAACGTGAGCACGCGGCGGCGGCCGAGGAGGTCGGTGAGATAGCCGCCGAGCAGGCCGAAGAGGCCGCCGGCGATCGCCGGCACGAAGAAGAGCGTCCGCGCCCAGCCGACATAGCTCTTGCCGCCGGGGCTCCAGAGTGCCAGCGCATCGGCCTGCGACATGCCCCCCGCCACGAGCCCGGCGACCTCGGGCTTCGAAAGCTCCTGGATCGCCGGCTTGATGATCAGCGGCAGCATCAGGAGTTCGTAGATGTCGAACGCGAAGCCGATCGCCGCGATCGCACAGACGAGCCAGCCGGTGAGCGAAAGCCGCCCGTCGGCGGTGAGGCCGGCGCCGCGGGCCGATGAAGTCGGTTTCGAAGATGCCACGCCGATGCGATCCTGAGGACTCACGGACCCGTGCTGTCAGCCGCGCGAGTGTATCACGGGCCGGAAGTGCAACGCAGCCCGGAGCACGGCTGGGCAGCCTGGAGGAGACCGCATTGCCGCCGGGGGAGCAGACGCATCGTCGCTACGGTGAGGATACACCTGATGCTCCTCAACGTTCCCCGACCCCCCGACCACGCCCCCCCGGGGCGTTCAGCATTCGAGTCCCTGCGTGACCCATCGAGCATCACGTTTGACGCGCAAGAGCGTTCGAAGCACGCAGCCAACCGGGTCACTCCGGCCCGATCGTCGGCGGACGGCGGGCGAGGAAGTCGCGTGGGCCGCGGGTCGTGTAGTAGGGATAGGCGACCCCGCCGCTCGGCGGGCCGGCCGGACCGATCTGCCCATCCCCCGCCGCTTCGAGCGCCGCGGCCTCGGCCGCGGTCATGCCGTGCTTCGCGAGGCCGCCGTACTTTCCCTTGTGGGGCATGGGGCCCTTGTGCGGTGCGGGTCCGGTCTCACAGTGGCCGCCCGGCGGGCAGGAGCCATCGACGCAGGCACCATCCTCGCAGTGCCCCTTCCCGGCGCCGTGGCCGCACTCACAGCCGTGCTGGTTGTGGTGGGCGTAGGGACCATCGACGTTCGCGAGGAACAGCCGATCGATGATGGAACAGCCGCTCGATCCGCCGACGGCGACGAGGGCCAGAAGCAGGAGCGTGCGTTTCATGTCCGAGGTTCCCTTCTGCATGGGGTTCGTGCCGGAAGGGTTATCGGTCGTGCCGCGGATAACGGTTGAGCAAACCTTTCCGCCGCGAAGCCAGGCAAGGGCGGCAAGCTACGGAGCGAAGCGGCCAACACTTCGCGACGTTCACGGAGCGAAGCGGCCAACACTTCGCGACGTTCACGGAGCGAAGCGGCCAACACTTCGCGACGTTCACGGAGCGAAGCGGCCAACAATCAGCGAGATGTTCTGTCCCCCGAATCCAAAGCTGTTGGAGAGTGCCCGGTCGCACTTGGCCTCGCGGGCCGTGTTGGGCACATAGTCGAGGTCGCAGTCGGGGTCGGGATTCTCGTAGTTGATCGTCGGCGGGACAACCCCGTCGCGGATCGCCAGGAGGCAGACGATCAGCTCCGTCGCGCCGGCCGCGGCGATGAGGTGCCCCATCATGCTCTTCGTGCTCGACACGGGAATCTTGTAGGCCTGCGGTCCGAAGACCTGCTTGATCGCGAGCGTCTCCACGCGGTCGTTGACGTCGGTGCTCGTGCCGTGGGCGTTGATGTAGTCGATGTCGCCGAGGCCGAGGCCGGCGTCCGCCATGGCCATCCGGATGCAGGCACTCGCCCCCCGTCCCTCGGGGTGCGTGTCGGTGATCCGATACGCATCGGCCGTCGAGCCGTAGCCGAGCAGCTCGCCGAAGATCGCCGCGCCGCGGGCACGGGCGTGCTCCAATTCCTCGAGGACGACCATCGCCGCCCCCTCGCCGAGCACGAACCCGTCGCGGTCGCGGTCGAAGGGCCGACTCGCCCGCCTCGGCTCGTCGTTGCGGGTCGAGAGGGCCGTCAGCAGGTTGAAGCCCGTGACGCCGAAGGGATGGATCATGCTGTGCGTGCCGCCCGAAAGCATGACGTCGGCGTCGCCGCGGCGGACGAGCTCCGCCGCCTCGCCGATCGCCTGGCTGGAGGCGGCGC
>CAZPEM010000025.1:0-28410 GCA_964585575.1 uncultured Chitinophagaceae bacterium | reverse complement strand
GACGGCCGCGATCGCGGTGCGGCAGGTGGTGCGAACCATGGGGGTGGTCATCGGGAAACTCCTGGGGTTGGAACGAATCGCTTTTGGGAACACATCAGTCAGTTCAGTTCCAGCTTGAGAAGGAACTCGTCGAGGGCCTTTCGCGCCTCCTGCTCCTGCCGGATGAGGGCCGTGATCTCCTTGCGGAGGGCCTCCACGCGGTCCTCCTGGGCGGCGAACTTCTTCACGTACTTCGCATACAGCTCGTTCGTGCGGTCGAGCTGGGCCATGTTCTGCCGGATCCGGTTCTGCTCCTGCTCCACCACCTGGATCTCCCGCTCCTTTTCCTGCCGGGCCTGCACGATCGCCTCGATGGCCCGTTTCTTCGCGATCACCTGCTCGAGCGCCTCCTTCACGGCCGGGCTCGTCACCTTGGCCCGCGAGTAGAACAGGATCAGGTTGTCGTCGAGGTTCGTGAGGGCCACGTGCTGCACGTCGGGCCGCTCCTCCGCGACGTCGAGCTTCGCCGGCTTGCCCGGCTCCGCCACCACCGCGAAGCGGTAGCGGTCGCGGGTCGTCTCGGCCGGTTCCTTCGGCGCGACGAGGTTCCAGCCCCCGTCCCGCGGATGCTCGACGAGCAGCTTCACCGGTTTGTCACCGGAGTTCTTGATTTCGAACACCTTCTTGCGGGCGTACTTCCGCGTGGCGATGAGCGTGCCCTTGGCGATCTTCACGCTCACGATCTCCTCCGCAGCCTGCTCCATCCGCGGGTTGACCTCCACGTCGAGGTCGATCGCGTAGCTCACGAGCCGCTCGCTGCCCGGGGCCATGTCCTCGATCCGGGCGTCGCCCGCGTAGGCCCCCGCCTCGAACACCGTCACCGGCCCCTGCATGAGGTTGAGCTTCGTCGAGTTCACCAGCCGCAGTCCCGAGAGCGGATGCTTGGCCAGCACGCGTTCGTCGTAGATCGCCACCTTCTCGGCCTCCACCTTCTCCCCCACGATCGGCAGCATCGCCGACCGCTGCCGCTCGATCGTCACCGGCTGCTCAATGGAATACCGGAACAGCTCGCCGAGATTCGCCCCCGCCGCCACGCTCTGGATGCTCGCGATGGAGAGCGCCGCATCGCGACCATCTTTCCCCGCAGCGCGTCCAGGCATCGCGGCGGCGGGCGGCGGTGCACCTGCCGCCAATGCCCTGCCTGCCCCTTCTGCGGCCATGCGGCCCCGACGGGCGAGCGCCTCCCCCCTGCCTTCGGCCGCCGCCTTCTCGAACTGCCGTTCCGCATCGGTCAGGCTCTGCCCGTAGAGCTGCGGCATGAGCGACGCGTAGAGCTCCGGCATGACCTGTGGCCGCGGCACGTAGAGCGGCTGGTAGAGATCCATGCGGAACGAGATCGGCCGGCCGCTGACGAGCTCCATCCGCACGTCCTTCCAGTCCTGGTCGGTTGTGTTCTCCACGATCGCCCAGCCCTGCAAGAGCGCCGTCTGCTTGTTGTCGCCGGCGGCCGCATCGTCCACCACGAGCCGGTAGCTCGTCTTCCACAGCGGCGACTCCTGCACGTAGCCCACCCGCACCTTCCGCTGGCCCTGCCCGCGGAACTCGAGCTTCACCCCCTTCTTGTCGTTGTCGTGCCCCAGGGCGAGCACCGCCAGCGCCTTCTCGAGTTCTGCCTGGAGCCGCGGATCGACGAGCCTGATCCGCGTGATCGTGTCGAGGGCCAGCGTCTTCAGGCCGTCGGCCGTGAGCAGCGTGATGAACTCCTTCTCCACCGTCTTGTTCTCGCCCGCCGGCACCGTCCGCTTCTCCACGCCCACGATCGTCCCCGTCACCGGCGTGGCCGCTTCGACCTCGATCTTCTCGCCGCGGAGGCGGCCGAGGATCTGCCCCAGCGACGGGTTGTCGGTGAGGTTCACGGCGAACGTGCCGAGCGTCTTCGTGATCGGGTCGCGGGAGGCGTAGCTCACCGTCGAGACCGTGCCGCCGCCGAGGTCCTCGAGCACCATGCTCTTGAGCAGATCGTTGACGTCGTCGGCCGCGAACTTCATCTCCACCGACGTGTCGCCGGTCACCTGACCGGCGTGCTGGAAGAAGCCCACCCCGGAGGTGAAGAGCACGACCTTTTCCAGCGGCAGGGCGTCGGCACCGGCCGCTGGCTGCGGATCGGCCGCGGAGGCCGGCGTGTTCGCGAAGGCGGCCAGCGACAGGCCAACACACAGGGCGAAGGAGAGAGCGGAAACAGGCGACATGACAAAGGCTCCGGGGAACGGAATTGGCGGATGGTCCACACGAACAACGGCGGTTGGGCCGATCCGTTACAGCCCGATTTTTCCCGCAGACCGGGCAAGCTTCGCACCGCGACCACCACCGGGCAAATCAGTACCCTGACGCGCCGGAACCGCCCCGGGTCAAGCCCCCGCCGCCCGCAGCATCCAGATCGAGAGCGCAGCCCGCAGCGACCAGAGCACCGTCCGCAACCAGTTCGACCGCACGAGGGCCGCGACGGCGTCGGCGGCATGTCCATCCCTGGCCAGCCGCCGATGGAGCGGCATCTGGACAGCCGCCGTCGAGAGCCAGATCGCCGCGACGATCACCGCCCCGAGCACCGCGACCGACCGGGGCACGCCCACGGGCGGCCAGACCGCCAGGAAGAACGCCGCCGCCCCCTCGGCGAGCATGAACGGGATCACGACGCGGGCCGTGCGGTCCTGATGGGCAGTCGCAAACGCCTTCGACGGCTCCCCATCGAGATGGCCAAAGAGAGGATAGTGCACGACCTGCACGAACCAGATCAGACCGCACATGGCGGACGAGGCCACCGCCTGCACGAAGAGCATGATCTCGATCAACGCGTTCCGCCGATCGTCACGAAGCCGACGCCTGCCGGTGGCCCGCCTTCGCGCCGGCGACTCCGATGCCGCCGAAACCGTGGGCCTTGGCAGCATGGTAGAGCATCATTCCGAACGGCACCCACCACACCAGGTCGTTCGTCGGGAGCGTCACACCGAAGGCCGGCGGCACGTCCCCCTGCACGACGCCCATCGCATAGCCGAGCGGGCCGAAGATCTTCCCGAGAAACCCCACGAGCACGATCGGCCAGTGGCGGATCGGGTCGGCGGAGGCCGCGAGATACCCGATGCCATAGACGCCGACGATCATCCCCACGCACTGCCAAATGAACGGGTAGTTCGGCGGCTCGAGGCCCGTGAGGTCGAAGAGCCAGCCGGGGTAGAGCACAGTGAGGGCACCCCACGCCAGGTTGTAGACCCCGGCCGCCACGAGCCAGCGGGCCATCCACGGACGGGCGGCAGATTTCAAACCGGCAGGCATGCTGAGTTCCTTCGTGGAATGGACCCGGAGAGAGAACCGCACGGCCGTTCCGTCCGCAACCGGGCCGTCAGCCTTGCCGCCAGCTCTCATCGTCGATTCCGGCAAATCGCCCGGCCGCGAAGCGATCCGGCCCTCAGGTCGCGACCGCCTCGAGGACGTCCGGCGAGAGGGGTGTGGCGACCCGCTTCCGCGACAGCGATGGCGACGTGAAGCGGCCGCTGAAATCGAGCCACCGCTTCGCGTCGTAGTCGTAGAGCTTGCAGCGGCGGGCGATGTCGGCGTGCCGCGCGGCCGACCACTCGTAGACGACGACGTCCACGTCGTCCTTCCGCTCGAGGCAGGCCTGCGCCTCCGCGAGGTGGTAGATCGGGATGCTCGGCCGCAGGTGGTGGGCGGTGTGTTCCTGGATGAAGTGGAACGTCCGCTGCACCCACCGGGGAAACACGGCGTGCACCGCCGTGTTCGCCTTCGAAACCTGTCTCCATTCCGCCTCGTCGCGGTACCAGACGATCTTGGGATGCGTGTGGTGGAGGTAGATCGAGACCCCGGAATACACGTTCCAGATGAAGAACGGCAGCAAAGCTCCATAGAGGACGGCATTCCACCACGGACGGCCCTCGCCGAACCAGCCGGATCCCGCGCCGTGGACGAGCGTCGCGATCCAGCCGATCGCAAACGCCCAGGTCACGAGCGTGTCGACGACGTACTCCGTCTTCACGACGCCGTCATAGTGCTTCCGCGTCGGCCAGGAGAACTTCTTCCACCAGAATTCGATCAAGTAGTAGAGCAGCGGACCGTAGACCGAGCGGTAGAAGCGGTAGAGGCCCCGTGACACCGCCGGCAGCGCCGCGTACTCCTCCGGCGAGAGGGGAACCCAGACGTCGTCCTTGCCCCGGAGGTTCGTCCACATGTGGTGCCGCAGGTTGTGGAGTTTCACCCAGAGGCTGTAGGGGTGCATCGACGGCAGGAAGGCGATCGTGCCGACGAGACGGTTGAGCCCCCGGTGGGGCGTGAGCGAGTCGTGGGCGGCGTCGTGCCCGATGGCGAAGAGCGAGGCGATCACCGTTCCCATCAGGAACGAGAACACAGCCTGGAGCGGCCACGGGCTCACCGTCAGGGCCAGCCACGTGCAGAGCGAGAGCAGCACGCAGTCGATGAGGAACATGCCGACGCCCCAAAACAGGCTGCGGCCGTAAAAAATGGATGTTTCTTCGCGGGTGAAGGACATCGATTCGCTCCCGCTGATGAGGGGAAAATCAGATCGCCAAAAAATACTACCCAAGCAACGCATCTTCTCCAAGCACTTCAAGCTCCCTATCTTTACGCGCGCCGATGCCGTCCTTTTCACCGGAAAAATCGTTGTTTTCCCAACCCCACGGCGATCCACCGGCACTGGCGACCTCGCCGCCGGCATGCGATTCTGAAGGCCGCCATGCGGAATTCCTCCCGGCACGCCGCCGTTCGGCCCCGGTTCTTTCGAGCTGAAACACTCGCCGGACGCCTGATTGCTCCGACCGTGGCGCTCATGACGCTCGCGGTTGCGGCCAACGTGGCCTTCGCGGCCTGGCTGTCGGCCTCCAGGGCGAACGCTTCGGCCCGCGAGCGGGAAAGCCAGATCGCGGCCGTTCTCCGCCACTCGAAGGCGGCCCCGACGCTGCCGGTGCTGAGGGCGCTGCAGCAGAGAACCGGCGACGAGTTCGTCGTGTGGGATGCCGCTCGAGGCCGGGCAGGGTTCTCGACGCTGCCGGAGTCCGCCCTCGACGACCGGTCGATCCGGCGCGGACTCGTGACCGGGGAAGCGACGCTCGGAGGCCGAAGCTATCGCCTCGGGGAGGTCCGTCTCCCCGACACAAGGCCATCCACGCTCGTCGTGCTCGCCCCGAGACGGCCGATCGCCGGGGCGTTCGCGATCGCGTGGCCCTTCTTCCTGATGGCCGCCGCGACGCTCGGCCTGCTCGTGCCGCTCGGCGTGTTCACAGCACGCCGGCTCGCCGCGTCGCTCGGCGAGATCGACCGCCACGTCGGGCGGATCTCCCGGGGCGAGTTCGGGCACACGATGCCGGTCGACGAAACGCAGCCGGATGAGATCAAGAGGCTCGTCGCGGGCGTCAACGGGATGAGCACGAAGCTTGAAAGGCTCGAGGCCTCGCTCGCGGCCGGCGAACGGCAGCGGCTCCTCGGCCAGGTGGCGTCGGGATTCGCCCACGAACTGCGCAATGCGGTCACCGGAGCGATCCTCGCGATCGATCTGCACCGCCGCCGTTGCCCTGGCAACGCGGCGCAAGGGGACGAGAGCCTGGCGGTCGCCCGCAGGCAGCTCGAGATTCTCGAGGAGGAGGTCAACGGCCTGCTCGCCCTGGGAAAACCTGCCGACGAGGAGCCGGAGCTGGTGCGGATCGACGCCCTTCTGGAGGAGGTCCGCCGACTGCTCGGGCCGCGGTGCGACCATGCCGGGGTGAGGCTCGAAACCTCCCCCTCTCCCGACGCATCCATTCTCGGTCGCCCCAAGGCGGTCCGGTCGGCGGTTCTCAATCTCGCCCTCAACGGTATCGACGCGGCGGGGGCGGGAGGCGTCGTGCGGCTGTCGGCGACGCGGTCGCCGGATGGCATCAATCTGGCGGTGAGCGATTCGGGCCCGGGGCCGCCCGATTCGATCCGCGACTCGATCCGGGAGCCGTTCGTGACCGGAAAACCGGAGGGCGTCGGCCTCGGGCTCGCCGTGGCCGACGCGGTCGCCGGCATGCACGGGGGATCGCTCGAATGGCGGCGAGAAGACGGCATGACCGTGTTTGAAATGCGGCTGCCGCAGACCACACTGGATGGATCGGAAGCCCTGGAGCGCGACCGCGCATGAGCCGCATCCTCATCGTCGACGACGAGCCGTCGATCGGCTGGAGCCTCCGCGAGCTGCTCGGCGAGCAGGGGCATGCCGTCGAGGTGGCCGCGACCGTCGACTCGGCCCTCGAGACGTGCGGGAGGTTCGTGCCCGACGCGATCCTGCTCGACGTCCGGCTGCCGGGAACGGACGGGATCTCGGCGATGCCGGCGCTTCGCGGACTCGCTCCCGGCGCCGCGATCATCGTGATGACCGCCTTCGGCGATCTCGACACCGCGGTGCGGGCGGTCGACGCGGGCGCCTTCGACTACCTCGTGAAGCCGTTCGACCTCGATCGCGTGTCGCAGGTGACGCAGCGGGCGGTCGAACGGCACTCGCACGAACCCCGGGACGTCGTGCAGCCTGCGCGACCTGCCGACGAGTTCGTGGGCGGTTCCCCGCCGATGCAGGCGGTCTTCAAGCAGATCGCGATCGCCGCCCCGACGGAGCTCCCCGTGCTCATCACGGGGCAGACGGGCACGGGCAAGGAGCTCGCCGCCCGCGCGATCCACGCCCACTCGCGCCGCCGCGACCGCCAAATCGTGACGGTGAACCTCGCGGCGATATCGCCGTCCGTGAGCGAGAGCGAGCTCTTCGGTCACGTCCGCGGCGGATTCACCGGCGCCACCTCCGACCGCAAGGGGCTTTTCGAGCTGGCCGATGGCGGAACGATCTTCCTCGACGAGATCGCCGAGGCTTCTCCCGAGGTGCAGGCGAAGCTCCTGCGGGCGATCGAAACCGGCGAGATCTGGCCGGTGGGCGCGACGTCGCCGAAGCGGGTCGACGTCCGCGTCGTGGCGGCGACCAACCGCGACCTCTCGGCGGCGGGCGCGGCGGGCGATTTCAGGGTCGATCTCTATCACCGGCTGCGGGCGTTCCCGCTCGAGATGCCCCCGCTCGCCGACCGGCTCGACGACCTGCCCCTGCTCGTCGCGGCCTTTCTGGCGGGGAATGGGATCGATCCGGCCGCCGCGGGAGCCGACTTCATCGATTGCCTGCGACGGCGGCCTTGGCCTGGCAACGTCCGCGAGCTGCGGCATGCGATCAATTATGCGGCCGTGATGGCCCGGGGAGGCCCCCTGCGGCCGGAGCACCTGCCCGCCATGAGCGAATGCGCCGGTGCGACGACGACATCCGAGGGAGCTTCGGCTGGCGATGCCGCCGTTGGGCTCCTCGATCGGGCCGTGAGCGAATGGTTCGCGGCAGCTTCCGGCGACCCGGACCATGCTGCCGACCTTCGCGACCGTCTCGTCGATCGCGTCGAACGGCTGCTTGTCCGCGAGGCGATGCGAAACTCCTCCGGCAACCGGACAGCGGCCGCGAGGCTGCTCGGCATCGACCGGGCGACGCTGCGGAGCAAGCTCGCCGACGATGAGGCCTCGAACGCCGGCTAGCCGGCGAACCATCCACCGCGCGCGGTGAACGGCTCGCCGACGGGGTCGGCTGAATGCGGGTTCCGGACCGACAGGGCCGACGAGAAGTCCTGACACATCAGGCAGAGTCGCCGCGACGGGCTGCTTTCAGCCAGCCGGCATGGCTTTTGCTTTCCGTCAGAGGTCATGCATCACCGTCGCCCGAACCGCCGCATGAACCGATGGCTGCTGCGATCGCGGCAACCGCCCCGCGGCTTCACCCTCGTGGAGCTTCTGGTCGTGATCGCGGTCATCGGCACGCTCATCGGCCTGCTGTTGCCCGCCGTGCAGGGAGCCCGCGAGGCGGCGAGGCGAACCCACTGCATGAACAACCTCAAACAGACAGGCGTGGCACTTCACGGTTTCCACACGGCACGCGGATATTTTCCGTCTGCGTTCACGGCACAAAGTGCGCCCGGCAACATCAACTGGCGCACCTTGACCACGACGACGCCAAGCTTTTTCGAGCCGGGCTGGAGTTTCTTCGCGTTCATCCTGCCATACATCGAAGAGAACGCTGTCGCCGACCGCCTCAATCTGTCTTTGCCGATCATGGACGGCAACAACGACGTGGCCCGCTCCGAGGCCGCGGTTGTGAAGCTCTACATCTGCCCGAGCGACACGGGCCCGCGGCTGATCGACGTCTTGGATTACGGGGAATCGAGCTCTGCCACGACCCTGTCCGGCGACGGAACCGTACTCACGAAAGCTCCTGTCTCTTCCTACGCAGGAGTGCTCGGCACGTCGGACCATGAGCATAACGGCGCTTTTGACGGGATGTTCTTCCGCAACAGCCGGATACGCATCGGCCAAGTCACGGACGGTACATCGAAAACCGTCTGCATCGGGGAACGAATGAGTCGCATGGCAGAGGCGACGTGGCTGGGCAGCATCACTCGCGGTGAAGTCGTGCATGCGGAGGGCTGGTGGCAGCAGTTGGGCTACTCCCACCGGTCGCAGAACTATCGACCGGCGAACGTGCAGACGACCTGCCACATCCGTAGCAGTGCACCGAACGTGCCGACCAACAGCCCGAGCGGTTTTTTTTCGCCGCATTCCGGTGGATGCAACTTTCTCAATGTGGATTGCTCGGTCCGAACGATCGCCGACGACGTCGACCTGAACACCTTTCGGGCCTTGGCAACCCGTGCGGGCGGGGAAGCCGTCTCGGTGCCGTGATTCCCATGATCCGCAACAAACTCCCCGCCCTCCCGTCCGACCGCCGACGGCCGACCGGCTTCACCCTCGTGGAGCTTTTGGTCGTGATCGCGATCATCGGCACGCTCATTGGCCTGCTGTTGCCGGCCGTGCAGAGCGCGAGGGAATCGGCACGGCGGACGGCGTGCTCCAGCAACCTGAGGCAGCTTCCGCTCGCCTTCCACAATTACGAGAGCGCCAAGAAGATGCTGCCGCCGCTGATGCGTCGGTACGGTTCCGACAGCATCACACCCGAGGCAGCCGGCTGCGAGACAGGCATGGCTTTCCGGAGTTGGGCGGCCGACGTGCTGCCCTACCTCGAGGAGACGGCGATCATGAGTGCCTACGCTCTGTCAAAAAACTGGTGGGTCAACGAGGACAATACCGTGCCCCCCGGAGGCACCGCAGGCGTTCTCGATACTCCTGTCACAGGCAACCGGAACCTGGTGCGCACCCAATTTCCGATCATGCAGTGCCCGTCGTCCCCCTTTCCCAATCGAATCCAGGACAAAATCGAGTCCTCCGCTTCCAAGCCGCGGAAGACCGGCGCCTGCGGCGACTACTTCTTGGTGGCCGGGACTGGCACGAATTTCAAGACGTTGGCGGCGCTTCCCGACTGGCCTGCGGCGGTGCTGCCGGGAGCGACCGAGCAGTGGAGCGGGTGCGTGAATTCCAAGGTGAACTCAGCCGTCAACCGTCCCCGCAGCACGCTCGCGAAGATCACCGACGGTCTCTCGAAGACGATCCTGCTTGCGGAATGTGCCGGTCGCGAGGACGTGTGGCGGGCCGGGCAGCGGACCCCGGCGAACGCGGACAACAACTCGGGAAACACCTCCTGCGCGAGGGCACAGGGGGGCGCCTGGGCGACGAACGACAACCCCCACGGCTTTGGCGAAAAGAAAGACGCATGGTGTCCGGCTGGCACGAGCACTTTGACCGGCCCGATTCCACCGGAACTCTTTCGCGTGAACGGCTCCAACGAGTCGGGCTGGCTCATCTACGCGTTCCACACCGGCGGGGCGAACATCGCCATGGCAGATGGCGCCGTGCGGTTCGTGGGGGAAACCGCGTCGGTCCAAATCCTCGGCCAGCTCGCCACCCGGGCCGGCGGCGAGTCGGTTTCACTCGATTCGCTCGACTGAATTCACGCGCCAGCGGTTTGAATCGGGCGGGCCGATTGCCAGGCCGGTGCAGGCTTGTGGCCGGACTTTCGGCTTGTTGCCTGCGAATTCAAGGGCGGCGAAGCATGGCCAGCGGGTCGACCAGGCACCCCGGCAGACCGGCTGGCTGAAGTGGCTCGTCGGCGCGGTGTGTCCGCCGGGTCTCGTAGGTGCCATCGCGAGGGTCACTCAAGACTGCGACACTCCGGCTCGACAGATCGAGAACCCAATACTCGTTGATGCCAGCCGCCGCGTAGAGTGAGGCCTTCGTCGTCATGTCGTAATCCAGGCTCGTATCGGCGACTTCCACCACGAGCAGCGTGTTGCGAGGCCCCGGATGGCCGGACGCGTAGAAATCCTCACGCGGCGACAGAATGGCCAGATCGGGCTCCGGCTCGTTGAAATCATCGAGTCGTAGGGGATCCTGCACCCTCACGATCGCGGCATCACCCGCCGCGACGATGAAATCCCTTGCCAAGCGGCTCACCACGGCGGCATGCAGGCTACCGATCGGTGACATGTCGAGGATCTCCCCGTTGATGAGTTCAACCCGGCTTTCGGGGCCGATGATGCCGGCGTCCGCCATTCGTTCGTAGGCACTGACAGTCAGTCGATGACGGCTCACGGCGGATGTTGGCGACGAGGCTGTGGCCATGAGCAACGCCCTTGGAGAAACGTCAAATCGGATGGAATACAGAAAAGCGTAGTTCGATCAATAGTACTCCCGCAAGCGTTTGTCGCTCATCACAGCCACGACGCCAGGCCGGAACGACTCGAGCATCGATCGCAGCAGGCCGTGGCGACGATCTTCTTGCCGTAGGAATGAATTTTCACTGCCAAAACCGGTAGCTTTCGCCCGCCCCTTCCCCGCCATAGACTTTTTACCCTGCGGGCCCTTCGCCCGCGATTGGCGGATCCACACCCCGAACCACGAAAGCGACCCATGGACATCCTCGGCCAGATTCTCAAGCAGATGATCGAAGGCGCCGCCCAGGCCCCGGCCCCGCAGCAACAGCAGCAGCGACGGGCCCCCCAACCGCCGGCCGACATGCCCTCGCCCGGCGACCTCACCGACATCCTCGGCCAGATCTTCGGCGGCGGCGGGGCCCAGAAACTGCCGGACGTCGTCAAGCAGTTCGAGGAAAAGGGGATGCGGGAGCAGGTCGAGTCGTGGATCGGCACCGGCGCCAACAAGCCGGTCGATCGGCGGCAGATCGAGGATGTCTTCGGTCAGCGGGAGCTCGACCGCATGGCCCAACAGAAAAACATCGACCGGAACCGGCTGGCCGAGGTGCTCGCCAAGTACATCCCGCAGATCATCAACGAACTGACCCCGGGCGGGCAGATGCCGGCCCGCCGTTGAACGCCCGGCCGGTCGCCGACCCCGTGCGGGGCAATTCCGGTTCATGGGCCGGCCCGGCTCTCCGGGCCGGCCCCGTTCCCGGGGGCCGCGTTTCCGTGGGGTAGAGTTGAAGGGCTTTGCTCTCCGCGGCGTCTTCATGCGCTAGTGTCTTCATGCGATTCCAACCTCTCGTCATCGCTGTCGTGTTCGCCGGGGCAGTCGTGTTCGCTTTCGCTGGAGTCGTTGTCGCCCCGGCCGCCGAGCCGGACGATTGCCCCCGCGATCTTTCCGGGCTGGATCTGGCCCGGCCGGGCGACGTGACAGCTTCGGCCGCCGCACCGGCGGAGTTCGAGCGGCCGATGAGCCGACGTGCCGCGCGGCGGGCCCGGCGGGCGGCCAATGGCTGGCGGAGGCTCGCCCCCTCAGCGGAGCTGGATCCGGCCGCGTCCCCGGCGGGTGTCATGGATCCCATCGGGGCGGCGGCCGAGGAATCCTTCACGGACCGACCACGAATCCGGCGAATCCGTGACATTCCGTACGTCGAGCAGGGGCACGCGAGGCAACGCTTCGACCTGTTCCTCCCCGCCAGACAGGCCTCCGGGCCGTTCCCCGTCGTCGTCTGGATTCACGGCACCACCTGGAGGGACGGATCCAAGGACGACTGCCCCGTCACCTGGCTCGTCGACGAAGGCTACGCAGTTGCCTCGGTCGGATATCGGCTCACCACCACGGCCGTCTTCCCGGCGCAGGTCGAGGACTGCCTCGAGGCGATCGACCACCTGCAGGCCAACGCCGCGACCTGGGGTCTCGACCCCTCGCGGTTCGCGGTCGCCGGCACCGCGGCGGGCGGCCACCTGGCCGCGCTCGTCGGCCTCGACGAGAAACATGCCGTCGATCCGGCGCGGCCGAGACTGTGCGGGGTCTGCGTCGTTTCGGCGCCAACGCTTCTGACCACCCTCGGCCCCACGCAGGACCGCGCGGGCTCCCCCGCCAGCCTGCTCGTCGGCGGTCCGTTGCCGGAGTTCCGCGAAGCGGCCCAACGGGCGAGCCCGCTGACGCACGTCTCGTCACACGCGCCCCCCTTTCTCATCATCCATGCCAAGGGCAACGACGGCGACTCTGCCGTGCCGATCGAGCAGAGCCGCCAGTTCGACGAGGCGCTGCGGGCAGCCGGTGCGAAAAGCAGCCTCGTCGTGATCGACAGGCAGGCTGCCAAGTCACCGCTCGCGGCCGATTCGCGGGCGGCCGGGCCGATCGTCGAATTTCTCGAGCGGTCCTTGGGCCGACCCGGCGATCGTTGAGATCGATTAGACGGCGGACGATGCGGGCCGTCACCGTTGGCTCGATCGATTCAGCCGGCTCGATCGATTCTCGCCGCGCTCGTCCCCTCGCCTGTGCATTTCTCCGGCTCATCGGCCGATATCACCAAGGTCGTTCGGCGGCCCATTCGGGGCCCGCCGTCGTCGCCATCATCCGCCGACCTCCGATCGGAGAGACTTTCTTGCCCCCATCCCCCCGCCCCCGGCACAAGCAGGCCGGAACCGCCGCACAAAACCCGCTCGAAACCTACCTGCGGGAGATCAACCAGACCTCGCTGTTGTCGGCACAGGAGGAGAAGCGGCTCGCCGAGGCCATCGGCAGGGGGAGCGCGGAGGCACGCGACCACATGATCCGGGCGAACCTCCGCCTCGTGGTGAACATCGCCCGCGGCTACGCCAACCGGGGCCTGCCGCTGCCCGATCTCATCGAGGAGGGGAATCTCGGACTGCTCCGCGCGGTCGAGGGCTTCGACCCGAAGGTCGGCACGCGGTTCAGCACCTACGCCAGCTACTGGATCAAGCAGTCGATCAAGAGGGCCCTCATCAACTCCGGCAAGACCATCCGGATCCCGGCGTACATGGTGGAGCTGCTCTCGAAGTGGCGTCGCGCGGCGGCCAGGCTCTCCGAGACGCTCGGCCGCACGCCCTCGCACGAGGAGATCGCCCGGATGCTCGGTCTGGCCCGCAAGAAGCTGCCGATCATCAAGAAGGCGATCCACATCAACCAGTCGGCCCCGCAGACGGAGAATCCCGAGGGGGGATGGTCGCTCGGCGACATCGTCCGGGACGAGAACACGAAGTGTCCGGCGGACATCCTTCTCGACGAGGACACGATGCGACACATGATGAAGCGGGTGGAGCAGCTCGACACCCGCTCCGCCACGATCATCCGGCTGCGGTTCGGGCTCGGCGGCGGCGAGCCGATGACGCTCAAGGAAATCGGGGGCGTGCTCGGGCTGACCCGCGAGCGGGTCAGGCAGATCGAGTCGGAAACGCTTGCGAATCTCGCGGCGGAGCTTGACGGCGTGGGTCACGCGACGATCGAATTGCGTCGCGGAGCCTGAGGCCCGCACGACCCGGCTCCTTCCCCTTCACATGCCGACACTCGACCTCTCGCGGTTCATCCGCCCCGTTCCCGACTTCCCGAAGCCGGGAATCCTGTTTCGCGACATCACGCCGCTCTTGGCCGACGCGGAGGCGTTCCGGGCGGCGATCGACCTGCTCGTGGAGCCCTGGCGACCGGAGAAGCTCGACGCGATCGTGGCGGTCGAAGCCCGCGGATTCCTCTTCGCCGCTCCCATGGCGATCGCGCTCGCGACCGGCGTCGTGCCCGTGCGGAAGCCGGGCAAGCTGCCGGCCGACACGATCTCGCACGAGTACGACCTGGAATACGGCCGCGATCGCCTGGAAATCCATCGCGGCATCCTCCCCCCGGCCGCCCGCGTGCTCGTCGTCGACGACGTGCTCGCGACCGGCGGCACCGCGGCGGCCTGCGCGCGGCTGTGCGAGGCGGTCGGCGCTGTCGTCGTCGGGACGGCGTTCCTCCTCGAGATCGGCGGGCTCGGAGGTCGCGAACGTCTCTCTCCGTTCCGCATCGAGACGGTGCTCCGCTACTGACGCGAGGCTCCATGGCGCGGGTCCTCGTGGGAATGAGCGGCGGCGTCGATTCGAGCGTGGCGGCGGCCCTGCTCGTCGAGGCCGGCCACGACGTGGTGGGAGTGTTCATGCGGCACGGGCAGCCGGCCCTGCCTGGCTCCCTGCCGGTGATCGACGGAGGCCACCAGGGCTGCTGCAGCGTCGCCGACTCGATCGACGCCCGCCGCGTCGCCGACCGGCTCGGGATCCCGCTCTACGCACTCGATCTCTCCGAGGATTTCGGACGCATCGTCGATTACTTCGTCGATGAATACGGCCGCGGACGGACGCCGAACCCGTGCGTCCGCTGCAACACGTGGCTGAAGTTCGGACGGCTGTTCGACTACGCCGACTCGATCGGCGCCGATTTCGTCGCGACGGGCCACCACGCCCGGCTCCAGCGCGAGATCGTTTCCGGCGCATCCTCGGGGGACGAGGCGAGGCCGGCGCTGAGGCGGGGTCGCGACCGCGGCAAGGACCAGTCATACGTCCTGTTCGACGTCGAGCCACGGGCGCTTTCGCGGATGCTCCTTCCGGTGGGAGAACTCATGAAGGACGAGGTTCGGGCAAGGGCCGCCGACCTCGGACTTTCCACCGCCGACAAGCCCGACAGCCAGGAAATCTGCTTCGTGTCACCCGGAGACCACGCGCGGCTCGTGGCCCATCGCCTCGGCGGCTCGCGGGCCGGCCAGATCGTCGACACGGCGAATCGGCCGCTCGGGACCCACGACGGGATCGAGCATTTCACGGTGGGGCAGCGGCAGGGAATCGGAATCGCCGTCGGCCATCCGCTCTACGTCGTGCGGATCGAGGCCGACGCCAATCGTGTCGTGGTCGGCACGGCGGAGGAGGTGCCGCAGGAGAAGCTCGTCGCCTCGCAGGCCCGCTGGCTCGTGCCTCCGCCCGACGGTCCGTTCGAGGCGGCCGTGCAGGTGCGGTCGGCGCGGCCGGCGGCGCCGGCCCTCGTCACGCCGCTCGAAGGGGGCCGCTTCATCGCCGAGTTTTGCCGCGACGCGGACCAGCGGCCGGGAGCCATCTCGCCGGGCCAGGCGGCCGTGTGCTACGTCGACGACCGGCTCGTCGGCGGCGGCTGGATCGACTGACCCGTCGCGGTCACCCCTTCGCCGACTCGAACCTGCCGGCGCGGAACGCGTCGCCGATCGACTTCGGCACCAGGGCCTCGGCCTGCAGCAGCCGGGCCCGGTTCTCCGCGGTGGCGGCCTTCATCTCCTGCTCCTTCGCGATCGCGAAGCTGCGACGCTCCTCCGCCTTCGCGCGGGCCACGCGGGTGTCGGCCTCGGCCTGGTCCGCCTGGAGGCGGGCGCCGATGTTCTCGCCGACGTCGATGTCGGCGATGTCGATCGAGACGATCTGGAACGCGGTCTGCGCGTCGAGACCACGTTCGAGCACGGCCTTGGAGATCTGGTCGGGATGCTCCATCACGACGAAGTGGCTCTCCGAGGAGCCGATCGACGTGATGATCCCCTCGCCGACCCGCGCGATGATCGTCTCCTCGGTGGCGCCCCCGATGAGCTGCTGAAGGTTCGTCCGGACGGTGACCCGCGCGCGGATCTTCAGTTCGACGCCGTTCTTCGCGACGGCGGAGAGCGTCGTCTTGCCGCTCGCGGAGTCGGGGCAGTCGATCACCTTGGGATTCACGCTCGTCTGCACGGCATCGAGCACGTCGCGGCCGGCGAGGTCGATGGCACAGGCCTTGTCGAAGTCGAGATCGAGGCCGGCCCGCTGGGCTGCGATGAGCGCGCGGATCACCCGCGGCACGTCGCCGCCGGCGAGGTAGTGCGCCTCGAGCCGGCGGGCCTGGATGTCGCGGCCGAGCCCGGCCTGCGTGGCCATGATCATCGCCTGGACGATGGTGCGGGCGTTCACCTTCCGCAGGCTCATGCCGAGCAGTTCGAAGAACGTGACCGGCGCCTTCGACCAATACGCCTGGAACCAAAGCTGCCCGTAGTTGAACACCAGCAGCAGCATGACGAGCCCCACGAGGGCAAGCACGATCCCGACGGCGATGAAAATCGGAACCGCCAGCGTGCGGTCGACCTGGGCCAACAAATGGACCTCGGCGGCGGGAAGGAAGAGGGGCATGAGTGTTTTCCCAGTTTGTGCAGTCGATCCAGGTTCGCGAGGCTTCTCGATCCTAGTTCGCCTCATCGTCCCGATAAAGCGGCCATTATTCCCCGGTTTTTTCGAGGTTTTTTCCGGTCGGATGGAATGGGGGAAGTCCGGCGAAACTCTGGCGGCCGGCGTGCCGATATCACCGTTCGACGGAAGAGTGTCGAAGGCACGTCATGACGACGGCCGGCAGGGAATGCCGGCATGCCGGTTCCGTCATGAATGAGCCTTCTTGGCAAGGGAGTGTGCCACATGGCGATCCGGAAACTGAAGGTTTATACGGGGCCCGAATCCGATCCGCAGGGCATCTCGCTCTTCGGGAGCGAAGCCGACGCGAACTGCGTGAAACTGCAACTGGGAGACATCCTCCCGCTGCTGGCCGATGCCGTGGCGAGCAATCGCACCTGGCTGACCGATTTCGAGCAGGACGAGGTCACCATCTCGAGCGATCTCTACGACGTGCTCCAGGCCTACCGCCACTTTCGGCGGCCGGGCGCCTGAGGCGACGAATCGGCTCTCCACGCTTCGGCAGGGAAAAGCCCCTCTTGCGGGCGAATCTTTCCGCAAGCATACTCGGCGGTCGCAACGTGATTGCGCCCAGCCCGGTGATGCCCGCTCATGCCGATGCCGATCAACCTCGCTGATCTCGGTCGACGGGCGAGGGCGATCCGGGTCGCCCGCGGGCTGACCCTGGACGAGGTCGTGTCGCGGGCGGAGTTCACCGTCAGCTGGCTTTCAAAGCTCGAGAACGGCCTCTTGTCGCCGTCGCTCGAAGGTCTCGTGAAGCTCTCGGACGTCCTCGAGTGCGGCGTGGACGAGCTCGTCGAGGGGCTGTCCGTCCGGCCGCGGCACGTCGTCGTCCGCAAGGGTCAGGGCCGGGTCGAGAACTCCGGCGAACGCTGCGGCGACACCCGGCTCGAGCAGCTGGCCGCCACGTGGCGGGGGCGGGGCATGAACCCGGTCATTCTCCACCTCGCCCCGTCCCAGCCGTCGGGCGGACGTTCGGCGGTCACCAGTCTCGTCGGTGAACGGTTCCTGCTGGTGATCGCGGGAAACGTGCAACTGCAGTACGGCCCGGAGCGGATCGACCTCGACGAGGGGGACAGCGTCTACCTCGACGCCACGATCCCCCATGGTCTTCACTGCTCCGGCCGTTCGAAGGCGAAGGTCTTGAGCGTCTCGATCGAGCCTGCGCGAAACGGTGCCCGCATCGCCTCCGGCAAGTCCGCACGGCGGCGGCCCTCCGCCGGCGTTCCCCGGCCGCGTTCCTAACCGACGGCTTTCGGCGGCCCGGGCAACGGACCACGGCAGGCTTGCTCCACGGGCTTGCTACACTTACGGTCTTCTCGGAGACCGAACCACATGCCGATATCCCGCCGTGATTTCGTCGAACGGGCGGCCGCCGCCGCGGTGGCCGCCCTGGCATCAGGGCACGGTGCCCCGCCCCGCCGGGTCTTCGCCGTCGAGCCGAAACCCGCGGGCCCGAACGACCGGCTGCGGGTCGCCGTGATCGGCGTGAACGGCCAGGGCGGCGCCCACGTCAGCGAGTGGATCGCCAACCCCGACAGCGATCTCGTCGCGATCTGCGACTGCGACCCGGCGGCCTTTGCGAAGCAAGCGAAGCGTTTCGAGAAGCTCGACAGGCAGCCGGAGTACGTCAAGGACATCCGCAGGCTCCTCGAAAGGAAGGACATCGACGCCGTCTCGATCGCCACGCCCAATCACACGCACGCGATCTTTGCGATCTGGGCGATGCAATCGGGCAAGGACGTCTACGTCGAGAAGCCCTGCAGCCACAACGTGAGCGAGGGACGGGTCATGACCGACTGGGCTCGGAAGCTCGGCCGGATCTGCCAGATGGGGGTGCAGAGCCGCAGCATGACCGGCATGCGCGAGGCACTCGACTTCGTGAAGAGCGGCCGGATCGGCCCCGTGAAGGTCGCCCACGCCGTCTGCTTCAAGCGTCGCGAGTCGATCGGCCTGGTGGAGACGCCCGCGCCGATTCCCGCGGACATGGACTTCGACCTCTGGTGCGGCCCCGCACCGCTCGTCGTGCCGGTCCGAAACCGGCTCCATTACGACTGGCACTGGAACCGAACCACCGGCAACGGCGATATCGGCAACCAGAATCCTCATGAACTCGACAAGGCCCGCTGGGGCCTGGGCAAGCAGGAACTGCCAAAGAAGGTCGTCAGCCTCGGTGGCAGGCTCGGCTACATCGACAACGGCGACGTGGCCAACAGCCAGGTCACGATCTACCAGTGGGATGACGCCCTGCTCATCTCCGACGTCCGCGGCCTGCCGATCAAGCCGGAAGTGAGCTTCGGGCTCGCGAAGGGGGGGCCCGTCAACTCTCCCTGCAACATCTGGTATGGCACGGAAGGATATGTCGTGGCGCCCAACTACACGTCGGCCGCCGCCTTCGACTACGACGGCAACGAGCTGGGAAAATGGTCGGGGGGCAGTTACCAACAGCACTTCGCGAACTTCGTGAAGGCGATCAGGAGCCGCAACCACCGCGATCTCAACCTCGACATCGAGGATGGACATCTCTCGAGCAGCCTGGCCCATCTTGGCAACGTCTCGTGGATGCTCGGCGAGCCGGTGGAGCTTGGATCACGGCCGACGCTCGCGGCCGACGACCCCCGCGCGAGGGCCTCGCTCGATTCGTTCGAGGACTACATCCGGGAAAACGGCGTCGACCTTGCGAAGACGAAGCTCCTGCTCGGCCGCGAGCTTACGATCGACCCGACGTCCGAGCGGTCGACGGACGACGCCGCCAACTCCCTCTTCACCCGCGAGTACCGCAAGGGCTACGAACTGCCGCGAGTCTGACTATTGGCTGGCATGGCCGCGGCGGACAGGCCGTCATCTCATGGACCCGTCGGTCGGTGAAGCGGGCCCCGTCAACACCCGCTGCCAAAACTCGAGGTCGAGCCAGCGGCCGAACTTCCAGCCGGCCTGGCGGATCGTCCCGGCGTGGTTGAAGCCGAGCGAACGGTGCAGCGCGATGCTCGCGGCGTTGGAGGCGTCGATGCCGCCGACCATGACGTGGACGTCGCGTGACATCGCCCGCTCGATCAAGGCCGAAAGCAGCAGGCGGCCCAGGCCACGGCCACGCGCATACGCCGCCACGTAGACGGAGTGCTCGACCGTGTACTTGTAGGCCGGGAAATGACGGAACGTGCCGTAGCTTGCGAAGCCTAGCAGGCGGCCGGAGTCGTCCTCGGCCCCGAGAATCGGCCGCGACTCGGCGAGCCTCGTGGCGACCCAACGCTCGACCTCCTCCATCGATCGGGGGGAGTATTCGTAGAGCGCCGTCGAGGTCTCGATCACCTCGTTGAAGATTCCCCGGATCGCCCCGGCGTGGCGGAGATCGCAGTCGACGAGCCGGATCGGGAGCATCATTTCATTCATGAAAGGTTCCGTGTCTCCTACACTCCTCCAGCTTCCCAGCTTTCCACCACACCGGCAAACGCCCCTGGCCTTCTCATCCCCAGGGACCGCGCGACCGATACCTACGACACAACCGGAATTACCGGAGCTTCGATGCGCCCGCCCCACCCGACCGATTCGTGGCCGACAGCCCGATTCCTCTCCCGTGCCGTGATCGGCCTCTGCCTCGTCGTCGGCGGCCCGTTGACGCTCCCGGGCCGCGCGGCGGATGGCGAAGGCTCGAAGGAGACCGCGTCCAAGGAGCCCAAAAACGACTCCAAGGATGCCAAGAAAAAGGACGAGAAGGCCGAACTCGCCGACCGGGTCAAGAGCCTCGAGAAGACCGTCAAGGGTCTCACCGACGCCCAGGCCAAGGAGAAGGCCGAGGCGGCGAAGCGGCCGACGGTGAAGTTCGGCGGGCAGGTGCAGGGCGACTGGGTCTACTTCGGCCAGGACGAGGTGAGCCGCGAGACCGTCGGCGACCTGCAGGATGGCGCGCAGTTTCGCCGCGTCCGCATCGGCGCGCGGGGCACCGCCTTCGAGGTGCTCGAGTATTCGCTCGGCGTCGACTTCGCGCTCGCGAACAACCCGGCCTACCTCGACAACTACATCGAGGCCCACGACCTTCCCTACCTGCAGAATCTGCGATTCGGCCACTTCTTCGAGCCGTTCAGCCTCGAGCGGGTGACGCAGAACTTCAACAACACGTTCATGGAGCGGTCGCTCGTCGACACGTTCGCCCCCGCGCGAAACATGGGCGTCATGGCCTACGGCAACACCGACGACGAGCGGCAGACCTGGCAGATCGGCACCTTCCGCACCAACAGCGACAACACCGGCAACGACTCGTTCGACAGCGGGCAGGCGCTCACGCTCCGCCGGACGTGGCTCCCCTGGTACGACGAGGCGAGCGACGGCCGGTTCTACCTCCACCTCGGCGCGGGCTACAGCTATCGCATGACCGAGAACGACCGGGTACGGTTTCGCAACACGCCCGAAATCCGCAAGGCCCAGCCGATCACCGTTCCGTCTTCGAATCCCGGCACGCCCCCCTTCGCGCCGATCTTCGTGGATACCGGGTTCATCCCGGCGAAGGATTTCCAGCTCTTCGACCCCGAGTTTTCGCTCGTGCTCGGCTCCTTCTCCCTCCAGTCGGAATACGCCTTCGCCGCGGTCGACCAGATCGGCGGGCCGCCGCTGCTCTTCCACTCCTACATGGCGCAGGCGAGCTGGTTCCTCACCGGCGAGCATCGTCCCTACGACACGAAGAAGGGCTTGCAAAAGCGGATGGAGGTGCGGAGCCCCTTCTTCCGCGTCCGCACCCGCTCACAGGGGATCCAGACCGGCCCCGGCGCCTGGGAGATCACGGCCCGCTACTCGATGATCAACCTCAACGACGAGAACATCCGCGGCAACAAGCTCGTCGACTTCACGGCCGGCCTGAACTGGTACCTGAACCCCCACACGCGGGTGAAGTTCAACTACATCCGGGCGGCCCTCGACGATCTCAACAAGGGCAACAGCCTCACCGACATCTACGGCATGCGGTTCGACTACGACTTCTGAAAAGCCGCCGGGCGACGGTCGCCGCCCGCATCCAACGCGGCGTGTAGACTCCCGTGTGCGTTTCGGACGACGACGTCCATCCTCCAACCCCGCCTGCAACTCGCCGCATGAAGGTTCTCGTCACCGGTGCCACGGGCTTCCTCGGCGGCTGGCTCGTGCGGCGGCTGCTCGCCGAGGGGCACGACATCCGGATCATCCGCCGTTCGAGGGCGGTCGACGAACTCGCTGAACTGCCGATCGAGAGCGTGCCCGGCGACGTCACCGACGTCGAGAGCCTCCGGGCGGCCTGCCAGGATATCGACACCGTGTTTCATCTCGCGGGCGTCATCGGCTACGCCCGCCGGGAGCGGCGGGCGATGGAGGAGGTGAACGTCGGCGGCACGGCCAACGTTCTCGCCGCCTGCCGCGACCGTGGCGTCCGCAAGCTCGTCTATGCAAGCTCGGTCGCGGCGATCGGCGCGAGCACGGACGGCACGCCCCTCACCGAGGACTCCCCCTTCGCGATCCACCCGCTCGACCTCGGCTACTTCGAGACGAAGCACCGCGCGGAGGAACTCGTGCGGGAGGCCGTGCGCGCTCGATCGATCGACGCCGTGATGGTCAACCCGACCACGATCTACGGCCCCGGCGACGTGAAGAAGGGAACACGCCGCACGCAGTGCCGCGTCGCGGAAGGGAGGCTGCGATTCTTCCCGCCGGGGGGCGTGGGCGTCGTCGCGGTCGAGGACGTGATCGACGCCTTCATGGCGGTTTGGCGGCGTGGACGGCCGGGAGAACGGTACGTCTGCAACGGGGAGAACCTGCTCTTCGGCGACCTCTTCGCGATGATCGCCCGCGAGGCCGGTGCGAGGCCGCCGTCGATCCGGCTGCCGAAGGGCGTGACGATCGCGATCGGCCGGGCGGGAGACCTGCTCGGGGCGGTCGGCCTTCCGGCGCCGCTTGAAAGCGAGACGGCGAGGGCGGCCGTTCTCTACCACTGGTTCGACGCGTCGAAGGCCAAACGCGAGCTGGGCTTGAGCTTCAAGCCCGCCGCGCAGGCGATCGCCGCGAGCGTGCGGTGGATGAAGGACCACGGCCGACTCACGAGCCGGATCGTCGAGCCTCCTGCGCGACGATGAAGCCCCCGACGATCGCGACGGCCGCGCCGACGGCCGGCACCCAGAGCGGCCACGACGCCGCGTCGGAGTCGGGCGACGCCGTGCCCCCCGCGGCGAGCACGACCGCGATCGGCACGCTGTTGTGCGCCGCGTGGCAGACGATCCCCGGCAGCAGGCTTCCGGTCGCCATCGCCATCCACCCGAGGACGAGCCCGAGCATGAAGGTCGTCGGCATCCGCTCGGGAAGCAGGTGCACCGCCGCGAAAAACGCCGCTTGGGCCGTGACCGCCGCCACCCGCCGGATTCCGTCGGGCCGCTCTCCGGCAAGCCCCGAGAGCACCCAGCCGCGGAAGACGATCTCTTCGCAGACGGCCGGCAAGACCGCGATCAGGAGCCACGACAGCCAGACCGGCCGTTCCATCACGAGCTTGATGAGCCGCGTTGCAAGCGCCCTCATTTCCACCGAGCCACCGTCGCCGACGAGCACGAGCATCGCCGCGGCGCCGACCACGAACAGGCCGATGCCGACGAGCGCCGCCCCCGCGACCGCCGTCCACAGGCTCCGCCCCTTCGCCGGCAGCGCGAGCCGCAGCGTGCGACGGAGATCGACCCGCTGCCACCAGGCGAGCGCGAGAAGCGGGATCGCGAGCGAGACCGCCTGCTGCACGGGGATCGCCACGAGGAGATCGTCGGGGACGATCGCCTGGAGGTACCAGAGCCCGGCCACGGCGGCCGCCGCCGGCGCGATCGCCTGGGGCACGGTCGGCAGCGGGCGGAACGCCGGCCGCGAGAGGATGCCGTCCGCGGCATCCGGCCCGCGAAAGAGAACCTCCTCGTCGACGAGAAACGCCGCCGTCGCCCGCACGAGCATCGCCACGACGAGTCCCGCCGAGACGAGCGTGACGACCAGCGGGCCGAGCAGGGCGGCGGCCGCCCGCAGGGGGCTCTCCGCCTGGCCGACGAGCACCGCCTCCTTGGCCACGACGACCTGCCCCGAGAACGGCACGGCGGCCAGCACGCTCGACGCGGTCGCGGAGGGTCCCATCGCAAGCCCCGACAGCAGGCTCACGACGATGATGACGGGAGTGAGACTGTGCTGGGCCTCCTTCGTGCTCCTCGACCAGGCGGTGACGGCCAGGCAGAGCGCGGTGCCGATCGCCGCGAGGGCCGTGAAGCTCGCAAGCGCGATCGCGACACCGACCGCCGACTGCCGCGGAACGAGCGAAAGGTGGGCGGGCAGCAGCCGCTGCGTGACGGCGGCCGTCATGCCTATCGACAGGATGTTGGAAAAGAGCGTGAGCATCGTGACCACGAACACGGAGACGAACTTGCCGTAGGCGAACTCCCACGGGCGGCAGGGGGCGATCAGGAGCGTCTCGATCGTGCCTCGCTCCTTCTCGCCGGCGATCGCATCGACGGCCGGGTAGTAGCCACCGGTGAGCGTGAGCACCGCGAGGAGCATCAGGATGGCTCCCACGAGCGTCGCGTTGCCGAGCTGCTGCACGGGCAACGTCGGCTTGCCGAAGAGGTCCATGAACACGATCTCCGGTGGATCGAGCACCGCGGCCGGAAAGCCGGCCTTTTCGAGCCGCGACAGCCTCGCCTCCCGCACGACGGCGCCGAGCACGACGCCGCACTGCTCGCGAATCACCGGCGATGTCGGACGGCTCGAGGGAAGCATGGCGACGAATTTCGCCATGCCCGTCTCGTCGAGCGTCGGGACGAGGCCCGCGGACAGGTCGAGCCAGAGGTCGGCCCGCCCGGCCTCGAGCAGGGCCCTCGCCCGCTTGGGCGACGTCGCCTCGACACGCAGCTTCGACGGCCAGGTGGCGGGATCGCCCGATTGCTGCAGCCGCTCGATCCGCGACACGAAATCGTTCGATTCGTCCCCGGAGACCACGATCGACATCCGCGTCCGCGAAGGGGCGTCCTCCCGCTCGCGGATCGCCGTCCGCACGCCGACGGCGCTCGACACCGCGACGATCGGGTACATGAGCATCGGCAGGAAGAGCGTGATGAAGAGCGTCCTGCGGTCGCGAAGGCTCTCGAGCAGGTCCCGGGAAGCGATCCCGAGAACCCTCCCGATCCATCCCGCCCCGTCAGTTCGTCCCGACCGCCCGCTCATGCCGAGATCGTCCGGAAGAACGCCTCCTCGAGGTCCTCGGCCCCATCCCGCAGGAGCTCGTCGCGGGTGCCGCTGCGGACGATCCGCCCCTCGTGGAGGATCACGAACCGGCCACACCGCCGCTCGATCTCGTGGAGACGGTGCGTCGAGAGGAGCACCGCGTGTCCGGCGTCGCGGACCGCTTCGAGCAGTTCCATGAGCTCCCTCGCCGCGACGACGTCGAGCGCGCTCGTCGGCTCATCGAGCACGAGCACGGGCGGGTCGTGCACGAGCGTTCGCGCGAGCGACACCCGCTGCCGCTGGCCGCTCGACAGCCTTCCGCAGGGCCGGTCGGCGAAGGCCGAGAGGCCGAGCTTGGCGACGACGCCATCGACCGCCTCCGCGAGCGGGCCGCCGGCGAGCCCGTGGAGCCTCGCGTGCGACCGAACGACCTCGCGGGGCGTCAGCCGGTCGGGCACGCCCGTGGTCGCGGAGAGGTAGCCGAGCCTTCGCCGCACGCCGATCGGATCGGCGGCGGCGTCGCAGCCGGCCACCCGCACCGATCCCGACGTGGGCGACAGCAACGTCGCGATGATCCGCAGCGTCGTCGTCTTCCCGGCGCCGTTGGCTCCGAGCAGGCCCACGAGTTCGCCCGGTCGCACGCAGAAGGAGATGCCGTCGACGGCCCGCACGACGCGTCCGTCACGGGCGGTGTAATGCTTCACGAGGTCGACGATCTCGACCGAGCCGTCGGCGGCTGCGTCCAACGTGTCTGCTCCTCGCCCGAATGTACCCGAACCTACGCCTCTGGCGGCAATGCAGCCTTCATGAAGATTCCATGAAGGAGACCGCATTGGTTCGCCGGTTGGTAAACCGCTCCGGCGGCTCAGGGAAGGATCGTGAGCGAGTCGCCGGATTTGCCTTTGGTGCCATGGCAAGCGAATAGTTGCCCGGGTCGGCTGCCAGGCGGACCCCGGCCGTCGCAAGGAGCGGTGCGGCGGCCACGACTTGGCATCGGATCGCCCCCGTGCGTCCGGTGCCGGAAAGGTTTTCCGTGGCCACGCTTTCGCTCGCGTCGGTCCGTGCGCTGCTCGAGCCGCATCGGCCGCCCTGCCTGTCGCTCTACATGCCGACGCACCGCAACGTGCCGGCGAACCTCGTGGACATCCACCAGTTTCGCAGGCTCGTCGATTCGCTCGAGGCGGGTCTGCTTGTGAAGCACCGCCGGGACGAGGTGGACCGCCTCCTCGATCCCTTCCACCGTCTCGACGCCAACGCCACGTTCTGGCAGCACACGCTCGACGGTCTCGCGGTGCTCGCGAGCGACGGGAAGGCGGAGGTGTTCCGCGTACAGCAGACGTTCCAGCCGCTCGCCCTTTCGACCGACAGGTTCCACACGATGCCGCTCGTGCGGGTGGCGGCCTCGACCGGGCGGTTCGACGTGCTCGCCCTCTCGAGCCGCGAGGCGAGGGTCTACGAAGGCACGACCGACCAGCTCGACCCGTTCGACCTCGGCGACGAGGCGGCCGGGGGCGGGCCGGGCACGCTCGGCCGCTGGGATTTCATCGACCAGGACACCTTCCAGGCCCACCGCGTCCGGCAGCGGGCCGGGGCGATGGGGAGCGTCCACGGCGGCTTCGGCTCGAAGAGCGACGACATCGACGCCGACACCGAGCGGTTCTTCCGAGAGGTCGACCGGATCGTCGTCGATCGCGTCTCGAACCGCTCGCAGCTGCCGCTTCTGCTGGTCGCCATCTCGGAGCACGCGTCGCTCTTCCGGAAGCTCTCCGCGAATCCTCGGCTGCTCGACGAGGGGATCGTGACCGACCCGAAGATGCTCGAAGGGCCGGGCCTCGTGCCGCTCGTGCGGTCGGTCGCCGACGCCGACCGGCGCCGCAGGATCGAAAGGCTCGTCACCCTCTTCTCGAAGGCCCGCGACGAGGGCCGCGGGTCGGGCGACCTCTCCGACATCGCGCGGGCCGCCGTCGCCGGGCAGGTCGCCACGCTCCTGGTCGAGCAGGACCGGATCGAGCCGGGGAAGTTCGACCGGGCGACTGGGAGAATCGCATGGGGGGAAGACGTGGAGACCGAAAGCGGCACCGAACTCGCCGGTGATCTCGTCGGCATCCTCGCCGAGGAGGTGCTCCTCCGCGACGGCGAGATCGTGTCGCTGCGGCCGATCGAGATGCCGACCGAAACCGGCGTGGCCGCGCTCTACCGCTACTGACCGGGCCCGTCCTGAACCAATACTCCGATGCTGAACGCCGGGCGGCGGACGCGGGGGAGCCTCAGGCGTATCCTCGCCATAGCGACGATGCGTCCGCTCCCCAGGCGGCAATGCGGTCTGCTTCCGCTGGGCTACGTACCGGGCTTCCGTGTTTCTGCCTTGTTATCATCGGCGGGATGATCGCCCCACCCGACCTCGATCCGCTCTTCGCCGACTGCCCCGACCGCTGCGGCACCGGCAGCGAGAAGTGGGACCGCTACGCCGGCCGACGAACGGCCGATGGCCGCGAGATCCTGCCGGTGTGGGTGGCCGACATGGATTTTCGTGTGCCGGAGGTCGTTCTCGACGCCATCCACGCCCGGGTCGACCACGGAATCTTCGGCTACACGGAGGATCCTCCCGGCTTCGCGCCGGCGCTGGCGGCACACCTCCAGTCGCTGCACGGATGGTCGATCGACCCGGCCAGCGTGGTCGGCACGCCCGGCGTCGTGACGGGGCTCGCCCTCTCGGCGCGTCTGCTCTCGCAGCCCGACGACGAGATCATCAGCTTCACCCCGATCTATCCGCCGTTCCTCTCGCTGCCTGGCCGGGCAGGAAGGAAGGTCGTCCGCGTGGGGCTCGCCCGCCGGGAACGAGCGTGGGAGATCGACTGGGACGCTCTCTCCGCAGCCGTCACGCCGCGGTCGAAGATCCTCTGGCTGTGTCACCCGCAGAACCCGACGGGCATGGTCTTTTCACGGCAGGATCTTCTCCGCCTTGCGGAGTTCGCCGATCGTCACGGTATCGAGATCGTCTCCGACGAGATCTGGAGCGACCTCGTGCTCGACGACGTGCCCCACGTGCCACTGGCGAGCCTCGACCACCCGGTGGCCCGCCGCACGATCACGCTTCTTGCGCCAAGCAAGACCTGGAACCTCGCGGGCCTCGCCTGCGCGGCGGCGGTCATTCCCGACCCCTCGCTGCGACCGCGGTGGCGGCCCGCGGGCGGGGGACTCGTGCCGATGGTCAACCCGCTCGGCTACGCGGCGGCCGAGGCCGCCTGGCTCCACGGCGAAGCGTGGCGAAAGCGGCTCGTCGCCGTGCTCCGCCGCCACCGCGATCTCGTGACTGCGGCCGTCGATGCGATCCCGGGCCTCACGTGCGTGCCGGCCCGCTCGACGTACCTCGCCTGGATCGACTGCCGCGAGAGCGGCGTCGCCGACCCGCAGCAAGCCTGCGAGGCCGCGGGCCTCGGCACGTCCGACGGCCGCGACTTCGGTGCCCCCGGGTTCGTGCGGATCAACTTCGCCTGCCCGCAGAGCCGGCTCGAGGAAGCCCTCCGCCGCCTCGCCGCAGCGTTTTCTTGAAGGACACCGGATTGCCGCCGGGGGAGCAGACACTCCGTCGCTTCGGTGAGGATACACCTGAGGCTCCTCACCGTTCGCCACCCCCCCGACCACGCCCCCCCGGGGCGTTCAGCATCAGAGTGCCTGTGTGAATCATGAAGCGCGACGTTTGACCGTGAGGGGCTGCCCGTGCCCGAGCACTACGAGTTGACCTCGATGGGTTGCCCGTGTGCCCGAGACGGCGTAGCTGACCAGCGCAGGCCGGAGGCCGAAGCGC
>CAZPEM010000024.1:4565-28472 GCA_964585575.1 uncultured Chitinophagaceae bacterium | reverse complement strand
TCAGGCGTATCCTCGCCGAAGCGACGGAGTGTCTGCTCCCCCGGCGGCAATGCGGTGTCATGCAGGCGGGCGGGGTCGAGCAGCAGGATCGTGACCGGACATCCATGCACAGGGCGATGCTCGTACCCCTTGCAGATGCGGTCGCTGAACCGGAAAACAGGGGCCTGAATCGACCGCCCACCCTTGGAGCCGCCCCGATGACGACGCACGACCTGGTCCGCGAACTGGCCGAGAAGAACACCACGAAGATCGTGCTGCTCGTGGCCGACGGCCTCGGGGGCCTGCCGATCGAGCCGGGCGGAAAGACGGAGCTCGAGACGGCGAAGACTCCCAACCTCGACTCGCTCGCCGCCCGCGGCACGATCGGCTCGAGCATCCCGGTGCTGCCCGGCATCACCCCCGGATCCGGGCCCGGCCACCTCGGGCTCTTCGGCTACGACCCGCTCGTCTTCAAGATCGGACGAGGCGCGCTCGAGGCGACCGGCATCGGCTTCGAGCTCGGACCGAAGGACGTGGCCGCCCGCGGCAACTTCTGCACGCTCGATGCCAGCGGGCTCATCACCGACCGGCGGGCCGGCCGGATCGCCTCGGAGGAGAGCTTCAAGGTGGTCGAGCGGCTGCAGGGGGTGAAGATCGACGGCGTGGAGACGTTCGTGAAGCCGGTGAAGGAGCACCGGTTCGTCGTCGTGTTCCGTGGCGAGGGGCTCGACGGCGGCGTGGCCGACACCGACCCTCAGGCGGTCGGCGTCGCGCCGCTCGACCCGGTCGCGAACTCACCGGCCGCCGCCAAGACGGCTGCCGTCGCGAAGGAGTTCGTCCGGCAGGCGCGGGCGATCCTCGCCGACGAGAAGAAGGCCAACGGCATGGTGCTCCGCGGGTTCGCCGCGAAGCCGGCGCTGCCCGCCTACCTCGACCTCTACGGACTCAAGGCGGCGGCGATCGCGGTCTACCCGATGTACAAGGGGCTCGCGAGGCTCGTCGGCATGACGCTCGTCGGCAAGGCCCAGTCGCTCGACGAGCAGATCGCGGAGCTGTCGAAGGCCTGGAACGACTACGACTTCTTCTTCCTCCACTTCAAATACACCGACTCCACCGGCGAGGACGGCGCGTTCGCCGAGAAGGTGAAGCGGATCGAGGAACTCGACCGGGCGATCCCCGCGATCATGAAGCTCTCCCCCGACGTGCTCGTCGTCACGGGCGACCACTCGACCCCGAGCAGGCTCAAGAGCCACTCCTGGCACCCGGTGCCGACGCTCCTCGTCGCCGACACCTGCCGGCCCGATGGCTCGACCGAGTTCTCGGAGCGGGCCTGCCTCCGCGGCGGCCTCGGCATGTTCGAGGCGAAGCACCTCATGCTCCTCGCGATGGCCCACGCGCAGCGGTTCGGCAAGTACGGCGCGTAGCCCGCTCGCGGGTTGCGTGCCTGCTCGCGATGGCGATCATTTCGCGATGACGACCGGGTCGAGCCAGACGACGCGGGCGAGCTTCCAGTCGTCTCCCTCCGCCTCGAGCTCGATTTCGAAATACTTCATGCCGGGAGCGTCGGCGGCGATCGCAACCGGCATCTCGCCGCCGCGGATCGGGCCGCTTTCGAAAATGGCCGTTCGCTTTCCGCCTTCGGCCTCGGCCCAGAGCTTGACGCGGATCGTGCCCCCCTTCCCCGCCGAGTCGTCGATCGCCACGCGGCCCTCGAACCGGTCGGCCCGCTCGCGAATGACGAAGATCACCTTGCCCGGCGCCTGCATCGAGAACCCGCCGAAGGCATTTTCTCCGCGGGCCCGCAACGGGCCGCCGGAAAGCGACCGCGACGGCACGTAGAAACCGAGCGGCAGACCGCCGGGATCGCGGCCGCCGTGGCCCGCGATCTCCTCCTGCTCCAGCGGCCTCACGCCCGGGCCGCGATCGGCCCTCGCCACGACCGACTCCCGCGGGCAGTCGACCGCGAGGCCCTTCGCATTCGGCGACGCAAGCACGAGCCGGAGCGCTCCCCCGTCCTCCACGGCGTCCAACCGGAGCGGCTCGACCGCAAGCCGCGAGCCGTCCCGCAGGGCAAGCAGCGTGACCGACGGCCGTTGCCCTCGGCGTGCGGGTCGGCGATCGCGAGCGAACGAGAGCGCGCGGACCCGGCCCAGCGGAATCGTCACCGGCTCTGCCACGCCGTCGATGACGATCCTGGCAACATCCCCTTCGATCGAAAGCGTCTTTGACGTCGCCACGTCGTCGTTGTCGAGCAGGACCGCGACGGCCGCCCGCGGCGACGCGTCACGGGCCATCTCCTCGAGCGACACTGGCCGCTGCCGCCGGTTGCGATCGGCCGCGAGCGAAGCCTTCCAGCCCGAGACAACCTCGCGGGGGAGCTTCACGAGCCCGAGCTCGAGGCTCTCCAGGCCGACCGTGGTCTCGTCGCAGGAAACGATCCGGCCGGCGATCACGCCGCCATCGACGAGTTGCACCTGCGATCCAGCGGGCAGCGGCGGAATCGGCGAATCGGCCCGTGATGCGGCTGGCGACAAGGCGACAACCGCACTGCACGCGGCCACGGCGAAGAAGAGCGGGGGCATTGCTCTATTTTTATGCTTGCGTAGTCGGCAGAGGTTTTTTGTTCCTGTGTTGGGGAAGACTCGGGAGGGGGCGCCCCTGCCATGTCGCCGGGCTATGGAAGCAAGCGCAGGCATGGATACGGCGAAGCCCGCCGGCAGGAATTTCACGCCGCGGACATGCAGTGAGCGAAGGCCCGGAGGGCCGCCGCAAACGTCCGGAGACGTGGCAGGGGCACCCCCGACCCCCAGGGAAAGCGTGCTCATGGCTGGAACACCGGGATGAGGCCATCGGGAACCGAGAGCGTCATGACCGCCGCGGCCGTGCCGTATTCCGGGCATGACGGGTCGGGCCACGAGCCGTCGGGCTGCTGCAAGGCAAGCAGCTTCTCCGACGTGGGCCCAAAGAACCGCTTCCATGGCTCGCCGCCGGCCTGCCAGAAGGCGGCGGTCGCGCTCGCGGTGCCGTAGACCGAGTAGGCGGTCGGAGGATCGAGCTCGATCGGGTGGCTCTCGAGCCACCCGATCGCCCGCGCGATCGCGGCCCGGCCATCCTCGTTTGCCGATTCTCCCGCCGCAAACATCGCGACGATCGCCGCGGCGGTTCGCGGGGCGGCCGATTCCCCCGCCGAGGCCTGGTAGCGGAAGCCGCCGTCGTCGTTCTGCAGCCGCCGCAGGTAGGCGACGGCCCGTTCGACGCACCGGCGGCTCACGGCGATGCCCGACTTCTCCAGGGCTGCGAGGGCAACGACGACCGCGCTCGTCACGGAGACGTCGGCGTCGCCCGCCTTCGGCTGGTATCGCCATCCTCCCTCCTCGTTCTGGGCCGACTCGAAGAGGGCAGCCGAGCGGGTGAGCACGTCGGGCACTGAGGGCGAGTCGATCTCGCCGAGCAGTTCCGCAAGCACGAGCGTGGCGTAGGCCTGGCCGTACATCGGACCGCGGGAGCCCGGCTCTCGGCTGTCGAAGAGCCCGTCGGCATCGGCGGACTCGAGCAGGAACGCCACGCCCCGCGCCGCCGCCTTGGCGTGGGGGCCGCTCGTCGGCGTGCTGCCGGCGGCCACGAGGGCGAGCACCGCGTTGGCCGTGACCGCCACGCTTCCGCGAAAGCCGCCGCTGCCCCAGGAACCATCGGCCTGCT
Source organism: uncultured Chitinophagaceae bacterium (assembly GCA_964585575.1). GTDB lineage: Bacteria > Planctomycetota > Planctomycetia > Pirellulales > UBA1268 > UBA4655. The sequence goes on along the minus strand of CAZPEM010000024.1, from coordinate 24,794 downwards.
GCATCGCCACGAGCCGCTCGACGCCGCGGTCGCGGCTCCGACGGATCGCCACGTCGGAGGGACTCCTCGAAGGGAGCCCGGCGTCGTCGGCCACAGTGGCCTTCGCGAAACCCGCCACGAGGGCGGCGGCCGAAAGGGCGACCAGGATCCGTGACGTCATGGCGCGGTCTCCTGCTCTCGCTGCTGCCGTTCGGGCGGCGCCGCACCCACGGGCGACTCGACGGCCCAGAGCCGACGATAGTAGTCGTCGACGGCCGCGCGATACCGCGGCGGCGCGGAGAAGTCGTCGCCCGCGAGCGTTTCCACGGGTCGCTCCTCGCGGGCTCGTACCCAGGCTGGGAGACGCCCCTCGGGATCGGTCGCGGCCACCGATGCTGGCCCACCGGCAGTGCCGGCAGTCGAACCGGCAGAGCCAGCAATGGAACCGGCAGTGGAATCGGCATCGCCGGCCGTTCCACGGCCGGTGCCGGTCGTGCCCGCGGCCTGTGTCGCCACCCGATCGATTGCGGTCGTCCCGAGCATCGAAGGAGCCGGCCCACGCTCCGCCCCGTCGGCTGGAGCGAGATCGCCCGAGGTGCCGGTCGGAGTGCGTCCGGACTCCGTCATGGTTGCCGGCAGCCGATCTTCGTCTGCAGCGATCGCGGAGAGAATCCGCCGCCGCACGAGCTCCGCCCGATCGAACGCGGGTCCGGTCTTCCCCGATGGCACCACACCACACTCCGCGAGCGCCAAGAGGATGGGCCGCACCTGCTTCGTGATGAGCCCCGACGCCGCTGCCAACTGATTTCCGCGGATCCGTTCGGCCGCCTGCTCGAGCGCCGCGACACGCTCCCGGACGAGCCCTCCGCCGGCAAGTTCGTCGGCGATTCGCGGATCGGTCCTCGCGACCGCCGCGACCACCGTCCCGAGATCCCGGCCGATGTCGTCGGCGATCGCGGCCTGGACCGCCGCCGTCTCGTCGAGCCAATCCTGTTCACGTCGAGTCAGCTCCTCCCGCGCTCCGCCCGGCAACCTGGCGAACCGGGCGAGCAGCGCGACCGCCAGCCGTTCCTCCGCGGCCGCCGCCTCGGCAAGCCGCGCCGCGGCGGTGGTCGCTGCCTTCGGCAACGCCATCGGCGGGTCGGTCTCCACGGGACGCGCGATCGGCCTCGCCGGCCGAGGCGGAAAAAAGGCCTCGGCAAGCTGCGGCACGAGACGCCCCGGCACGGCGAGAATCGCGACGACGACCGCGACGCCGGCAGCGAGCCCCGCCGCGGGCCATCGCACCGGAAGCAGGGGGCCGTGGATGGCGTGACGCTTGCCCGATCGATCACCCGCCAGCGCCTCGATCGCCGTCGCCGCCTCCTCGACCGCCTCGGCGACGAGGTCCTCCATGGGGAGATCCGTCGGAGGTCCTGCAGTCTCGGACGGCCTGCCGATGAACCCGACCGCCCGTGAGATCCTCTCACCGATCCGTGGGTGGGCCCGTTCGAGTGCCATGGCCGTCGCGAGCCTGTCGGGCCAGTTCCATTTTCGTGTTCCCAGCCAGACCGCGATCCCGATCGCCGCCGCGACCATGATCGGACCGGTTGGAAACGGAAGGCGGAGGCCGAGGCTGCACGCAACCGTGATCGCGAGGACCGCGACCGCCACGGCGACGAGAATTCTTGCGACGAGTTCGAGGAGTCGCCCGAATTGGGCGACGAAGACGGCACGATCGAGCAGCCGGGCGAGCCGTGACGAGGCGTCGCGACGAGGCCGCATCGATCCATGGGCGTCACCGGCAAGGGTCATGGTCCGTCTCCGAGCCGTTCGCGGATCCACCACTCGGTCCCGCAGGCCGCCAGCAGGAGCGCGAGGATCGCAGGGTGATTCCAGAGCGGCCTGGCCGTCGGCGGCACGATGTCTGCGGGGCGTCGCGGGATCGTCGTCCCTCCCGCCGCGTCCCCCTTCGACTCCGCCACCGCTGGATTCGGCTCCGGCACCGTCGGCGCCCCCGCGAGCACCCGCGACGCGAGGTGCGGCTCCCCCGCGTGGAGCGTCGCCTGGGCCAGAAGACGCTCCACGAACGGCCCGCGGGCCCCTTGCCGCAGCCGCCAGGTCTCGGCGAGGAAGGCCACGATCCGCGAGTCTCCGGCCTGATCGACGAGGATGAACGGGCTCGTCGGCCCGACTGCTCCGTCGGCCGCCTCCACGGAGGTGCACGTGGCCATCACGCGGGCCGTGGGACGAACGACCGTTGGTCTCACGGGAGCATAGACCGAAGGCATCGCACGCCACGCTTCCCGGGATACGGCCGCATCGTCGGCGACCGCGAGCCATGCCGCTTCCTCGCCCGCACCCTCGAGCCGGACTCCGCAGCGGCTCGTGAATGGCGGACGACGAGACACGCCGCGAAACGGCAGCAGTCGCCCGAGGGGTGAGACGGCGATCGCCTCCGGATCACTCGACGCATCGAGGCTCCAGACGATCCCGACACCGTCGTTCGCGGCCGCATCGACGAGCGCCGCCGCCGCGGGCTCGGGGATCGCAAGCGCGTCGATCGCGCCAAGCACGACCGCGTCGAAACGGCTCCAGGCCTCGCGGGTCGCGGGCAGCTTCGCCGCGGTACGAGCCGGCCCGTCGGCGCCGAGGGATACCTCCGTGACCGCGAACCGTTCGTCACGGGAGAGCGACCGGGAAAGAAAACGGCTTTCGAACCGCGGGCGGTCGAGGATCAACACGCGGAGCGGATCGGCGACCACCTGAATCGAAACTGCCTGGATCGAGACCGAATCCGCGGCGGTGGCACTCCCGCCGCGGATCCGCACGGAGCCTGAAAACGCCCCGGCCGACGCCGGCCGCCAGATGATCCTGCCTTGGAGGCGACTGCCGAGCCGAGCCATCCCCGACCGGCCGTCGATCGCGACGGAGGCTTTTTCAACGAGCGGCGCCGAGGCGACCGTGGCACCGTCGGCATCGACGAGGTCGGCCGTCGCGGTCCGCTCGCCGGCTTCGCCCGCCGACAGCCTCGCCTCGACGTCGATTCCGACGGAATCGCCAACGCGGACGATCCGAGGCGTCCTCACGGCAAGCGACGGCACGAACCGATCCATCGACGCATCGGGCAGACCTTTCGGCACGACGCTCCAGCCCGAGAGCATGACGACCAGCAGCACGATCGTGACGATCCTCGCCACCATCGCGATCAGGCTCATTTCGCAGACGCGGCGACGCTGCAGGGACGCCACCGCCACGACGACCGCGACGACCGCCAGCATGCCGACGAGCGACGGGCTCCACTGCCAGGCGAACTGCCAGCGGTCGATCTCGGGGGCGGCGGATTCCAAAGCGACGCTCGTCATCGGTTGCGGCTCCGAGGGCCCGCCGACTGCGACACGAGCGGATCGAGGAGAACGAGCAGCACCGCCGACACGAGCGCCATCCCCGCGAGGTTCCTGCCCGCGAGCCATCCGGCGATTCCGGCTCCTGCGTTGTCGATCGCCCCGCCGTCGGCGGCCGTGAGCGAGACGATCGTCCGCCCGACGAACGGGAGGAACGCGGGCCATGAGGGCAGGTCGGTCCACGCATCAGGACTCGGTGAGGCGGGCGGCCCGCCGGCAGACCAAGCACCGTTTGACCAGGCACCCTGCGACCAGCCTTCGATCGCGAGCGGCACGGCGACGATCCCGACAGCCCCTCGGCCGACACCAACCCGCACGGCAAGCGGATTCCCCGACGGCATGGCCCGCGCGAGCACCGCAGCCGGCTCGTGCGGGACGGCCGCGTCGCCGGCACCACCCCGCCCGATGACGAGCCTTGCGAAGCGTCTCACAGCCGGTCCCGACAGATCCACTTCCGCTTCCCCCCCGGCCGTCGCCACCAGGCGGACCGTTTCGCCCACCGCCCTGGCAGAGGGACGATCGACCACGTCATCGACACCGATTCCGGCAAGGTTTCCAACGAACCGATTGAAGGTCGCCGCGTCCCCCGCCATGGTTCGCGGGCCGACGAGCAGGGCCACGCTGCCGCCGCGGTCGACGAACCGGCCGAGCCTTCGTGCCGCGGCCGGACCGGGCACGACACCGTCGGCGAGCACGACGAGCGACGCCGACTCGAACGGCTCGTCGTCAAACTGCGACTCCGTGATCGCCTTCACCGGAGCGAGGGCAGCCGCGACCGACTCGATCGCCGCCGCGACCGCGGTCGCCTCACCGACGACCACCGCCCGCCGCTCCCGTGGCGGCCCGTCGGCGGCGGGAAGCTTCGGCATCTCGAAAGGCACGAACAACGGCCGCGCCGCCGCGAACGCGACCGCAAGGAGCATGGTCGAACGCATCGCCACGACGAGCCAGTCGATGAACCGACGGCGGAACGCCGTGCGACCGGCGGCCCGCGCGAGAATCTCCATCGCCGCCCACTCGCGGGCTACCGCATCGCGTCGGCCCAGCCACGCGACGATCGGGGGCACCGCCGCCGCCAGGCAAAAAAGGAGCATCGAGGGATCGAGAAAACGGATCATGCCAGCGGGTGCCACCGCGGCCGCATCTCGCCGAGCAGGCGGTCGAGGATCGCGTCGGCATTCACCCCCTCGCCCCTGGCCTCGAACGACAAGACGAGCCGGTGCCGCAGCACGGGATGGGCCATCGCGACGACGTCGGCGACCTCGACGCACGGCTTCCCGGCCACCGCCGCCCGGGCCTTCGCCGCCAGCGCCAGGCTCTGGCTCGCCCTCGGCCCAGCACCCCACTCGACCATCCCCGCGATCCACTCCGGCGCCGCGGAGTCACCGGGCCTCGTGGCCCGCGCCAGATCCACGCAGGCCGCCATGACGTGCTCCGCCATCGGGACGCCCCGGACGAACCGCGAGGCCGCCTCGAGCTCGTCCGAAGTGATCACCGCCGTCGCGTCGAGCTTCTCGCAGCCGGTGGTGCGACGGACGATCTCGAGCTCGTCCTGCGGCGTCGGGTAGTCGACCCGGACCATCGCGAGAAACCGGTCGAGCTGGCCCTCGGGCAACGGATACGTGCCCTCCTGCTCGATCGGGTTCTGCGTGGCGAGCACGAGGAACGGCCGCGGCAACGCGTGCGTCGCGCCGCCGACGGTCACCTGTCCCTCCTGCATCGCTTCGAGCAGGGCCGCCTGGGTCTTCGGAGGCGAGCGGTTGATCTCGTCCGCCAGGAGCAGCTGGCAGAAGATCGGGCCGGCGACGAAACGATGCCGACGCACGCCGTCCGCGCCGCCGTCGAGCACATCGGTGCCGGTGATGTCGGCCGGCATGAGGTCGGGCGTGAACTGGATCCTGCCGAAGTCGAGCGAGAGGCCGCGGGCGAGCGACCGCACCATGAGCGTCTTCGCGAGCCCCGGCACCCCTTCAAGGAGCACGTGGCCGCGGCAGAGAATCGCGACGAGCAGCTGCTCGAGCACCTCACGCTGCCCGACGACGGCTCTCGACACCGAATCCAAAAGCCGCGGCGCGAGCGACGCCACCATTCCACGAGTCGGTTCCAAAGGGCATCTCCAGGGCGTGTGTCCCGGCTCGTCGTCCACAGTACCGCCAGCCGGCAGTGCCGCCAGCCACACTGCCGCCAGCCACACTGCCGCCCGCCGGCAGCGGTGCCAGCCACACCGCCGCCTGCCGGTAGTGCCGCCCGCCGGCAGCGGTGCCAGCCACACTGCCGCCAGCCTACCGACGGGCCTCTTCCTCGACCCGACATTCTATCGTGCGATCGGTCGCCACGACGACGTGACCGCCGCCCGCGGCGACACGAGGCCCCGCCGACTCCGGAGGCCGATCGTGCGTGGTGGCAGGTCGCGTCTCGAGCAGCCGGCCGTCGAAGAGGTCGAACGCGGCGAGCCGCCGGGGCGCCCGAGGTCCGTCCCCCACGACGATCGACAGCAGCCGCTCGCCGTCGATCCATGGCGGGCCCTCGAAGGCGACCGAACCCGCTGGAGGCCCGGAATACCACTCGACCCGTCCTCCTCCGGCCGGCGAGCAGTCGATCGCGACGATCCGCCCCGCCCGCCCTCCCTCACGAGCCTCCGCCACCACGGTCGCAAAAAGCCTGCCGGCGTGCAGGCACGGTCTCGACAGCCGGGCTTCGGACGGGGCGTCCGCGGCCGCAAAAAGCGACGAGAGCGACGTCACGACGGTCGATTCCCGCGGTGCTCGGACGAGCGGCGCCCCGTCGTCGCGTCGCACGGCATGAATCGCCCCTCCAACCGTCCAGGCGACGATGCCATCGGCGACGACCGGCTCCGGCGGGGGGCCACCCTCGACCGACGTCGAATGACGATGCGAGGGCGTGCTCCAGAGGAGCCGGCCTTCGGCGGCGACCGCGGCGGCCGCCCAGGCGGCGATCCCGACCGCAACCCGTGTCGCCCAGGCTGAATTCCAGGCGGTTTTCGTAGGCATGCCGCACCTGCTCCGGTCGTGAAGTATAAGTCGAGAGGATCGTTTCCAGACAGACATCAGGGACCCGCCATGGCACGGCCGGACGACGAGGACCTCTTCAAGAGCTCGACGATGACGTTCGGCGAGCATCTGGAGGAGTTGCGGATCTGTCTCATCCGGGCGTCCGCCGGGCTCGCCGTCGCCGTCCTCTTCGGCTTCTTCGTGGCCCGCCCCGTGGTCCACTTGATCGAACAGCCGCTCAAGCGGGCGCTCTCCGGCTACTACGTGGACCGTTCGATCGACGCCTTCGACGAGTGGCAGCCACGGGTGCCCGACGGCCCCCGTCTCCCCTACGACCGCAGCGAGGTGGTGGACGCGGTCGAGAAGCATGGCATGTCGTTCGACCTCCGGGAGATCCACGCCGACCGGCTGCGGCGGGTGCTCGACCCCGCCGCCGTGGCCGAACCCGACTCGAAGGCCTTCGACCCGGCGGGCCTCGTGCCGGTGCTGCTCTGGCAGCCGATGGACCGCGACTCGCGGGTGAGCATCACGACGCTCTCGGCGCAGGAGGCCTTCGGCATCTACGTCAAGGCGGCGCTGCTGGTGGGCGTCGTGCTCGCGAGCCCGTGGGTGATCTACCAGCTCTGGACGTTCGTGGCCGCCGGGCTCTACCCGCACGAGAAGCGGTGGGTGCACGTCTTCCTGCCGTTCAGCACGGGGCTTTTCCTCACGGGCGTCGCCATCGCGTTCTTCTTCGTGTTCGACTTCGTCCTCGATTACCTACTCGCGTTCAACTCCTGGCTGGGCCTCGATCCCGACCCGCGGATCAGCGAGTGGCTCTCGTTCGTGCTCTTTCTGCCGATCGGGTTCGGCATCGGCTTCCAGCTGCCGCTCGTGATGCTCTTTCTCGAGCGGATCGGAATCTTCGACGAGAAGGCCTACGCCGAACAGTGGCGAATGGCGGTCGTCGTGATCTTCGTCGCCTCGGCGATCCTCACGCCGGCCGACCCCTACAGCATGCTCTTCCTGGCCGTGCCGCTGTGCGGCCTCTACTTCGGCGGCCTCCTGCTCTGCCGGTTTTTTCCGCGGGGCGGCGATCAGGCGGCGAAGGCGACGTAGTAGAAGAGCCATCCCGTCACGGCCGTCATGACGAGGTCGGCCGCGGCGAGTCTGGCAAGGACGCGGTGCCGCGGACCGTGGGTGCCGGGCCCGGGCGGCACCGGAAAACGCCGGAGCGCCTCCACCACGACCCATGTCCAGAGCACGACCGTCGTGATCGCGAAGCAGAGGTGCACACCGAGGGCCGTGAACACGCCCGACGGCCAGTAGCCGCTCTCGACCGCCCGTGGCTTCCAGCCGCTCACCAGCCGCATGTCGATCTCGAACACGACGATCGCGACCACGAGCGCCGCCGAGACGGCCAGCTGGATCCGCTTGTGGGCCGCGTAGTTTTTTCGGTGCCGCACGAGGTGGACGCTCATGGCGAGCACCGGCAGCACCGCGAAGAGCGATACGCACACCACGTCCATCCCCAGCGACGCCCGCGTGCCAAGAAAACCGTCGATGCCGGGATAGACCGATTGCTGAATCGTCACGAGACCGTATGTCCTCTGCGTGAGAACGAGTGTCTTACCACATCGACGGCCGTACGGCCCATGGTGGTGCTGATCAAACGTGCTGGGCTCGGGGCTGCCCGTATGCCGCTCGCCGGACGTTCGCTATGGGCATCCATGCCCTCCGCTCACTCGGACCTGACTGGCGCTTCGGCCTCCGGCCTGCGCTGGTCAGCTACGCCGGCTCGGGCACACGGGCAACCCCTCGCAGTCAAATCTTAGTGCCCGGGCACGGGCAGCCCCTCACGGGCCTCATGGAGGCACTTTGACGCCGGAGGAACAGTTCACCAAACAGCTCCTCAGCATCCATGTGCCTGTGTGAATCATTGAGCCCCACGTTTGACCGGTTCGGGGCTGCCCGTGCCCAGGAGCCGGCGTATGCAGACAAGCGAAGCAAGGATTGCGCAGCGAAGTCTGCATCCGAGCGAGCGGAAGGCAGGATGCCTGAAGCGAGCGTCCGGCGATGGGCACGGGCAGCTCCGAACCCCGCACGTTTGACTCGCAAGTTGCGACCGACAAGCAGGGCAGCGTAGGATCGCAGCAGCGCGGCCGAGTGGCGAAACTGGCAGACGCACGGGACTTAAAATCCCGTGGAGGGTTTCCTCCGTGCGGGTTCGATCCCCGCCTCGGCCACTGCGGCCGGGCCGAGTGCGACGGCGGGATTGCGGTTGCCCGGAACGCGGGGATTCCGTATTCCTCCGGCCGATGACGACGACGCTTTCCGATCGCCGCAGCCGCCCGGGCCGAGCCGGCCTCCTGCTGCCATGGCTGCTTGCCCCGGCGTGGCTCTTCCTGCCGCTCGTGGGCTGCGGCTTGGCCGAGTCGGCGTTCAAGCCGTCGCGAGCCGTCGCCCGAACGCCGGTGGTGCCGGTCGAATCGACGGTGACGGTCGCAGCGGCCCGTACGGCCGCCCGCTGACCAAAGGTGGCGTCGGCCCCGCGGGCGCACTAGGTTTGCGGACGACGCGGCCGGTGTCCCGGGCCGCGACGACTTCCCGGAGCCCGTCGATGTCGCTGCGTTCGAGAATCGCCACGGTGGCCACCCTGCTCGTGCTGGCCGCCATCGCCGTCAACACCCTGCTGCAGACACTCGCGGCCGTCCAGGCGGTCCGGGGCCAGGCCCGCGACGATGCCAAGGCGATCGCCGAACTGCTCGCCCGCTCCGTCGCGTTCGCCGTCGAGATTCCCCGCGAGGTCGAGGCCGAGATCGGCGAGCAGATGAAGACCCAGGCAAACCTCGTCGCCGAGCTCGTGGCCATCGCCGAGAAGTGGCGGGTGCCCCCCAAAGAAGTCCTCGAGTCGCTTCGCCGCGTGAAGCAGTCGTCGTCGTCCGATTTCCTCGCGACCGATTCCGAGGGCCGGATAACGATCCACACCGACGAGTCGGCGGGGGATTTCGTCTTCTCCGCCGACGCGACCGTGCAGCCGCAGGCCCACATCTTCCACAAGCTGCTCGCGGGCTCGCTCCCGGCCGTCGTTCAGGAGGCGAGAAAGCGGGAGGTGGACAACCGCGTCTTCAAGTACGTAGGCGTCGGGGGAATCGACCGCCCGCGGATCGTTCAGGTGGGGATGGAAGCCGCCTTCATCGAGCGGCTCGACCGCAACCTCGGCCTCCGCCGGCTCGCCACGGAGGTCGTGCAGGGCGAGGTCCGTGAGGTCCGCATCCTCGATGCGGAGCTCAACTCGCTCGTCACCCACGCCGCCTTGGGATCCGACCCATCGGCCGCAGCCGAGTCGCTCGGCCCCGCCGACCTGGAGATGGTCCGGGACTGCATCGAGGAGGGGAACGCCGTCGGGAGGCTCGCCGGGAGCGGCTACCGGTTCGCCGCGCCCGTGCGGCGGGGCGACGGCGTGCCGGCCGGGGCCGTGCTCGTCGAGGTTTCCACCGCCGCGAGCCGCCGCGTGCTCTGGTGGCAGGCGGCCGGGGCCGGCCTGTCGGCCCTGCTCGTCGGCATCCCGGGTGTTCTGGCCTCGCTCTGGATCGCCCGCTCCGTGGCGAACCCCGTCCGACAGGCCATGATCGTCGCCGAGCGGATCGCCGCCGGCGACCTTTCCACCACCGTGCCGGAGGGGGACGAGCATGAGGTCGGCCGCCTCCTATCGGCGATGGGCACCATGAGCCGTCGGCTCGGCAGCCTCGTCGGCCGCATCCAAAACGCCGGCGAGCGACTCTCGGCGGTGGAGGGGGAGACGGCCAGGGCGCTCACGCGGCAGGACCGTGCCATCCGCAGCTTCGGCGAGTCGGCCACGGAGATCGCGACCACCGCCGCCGAAATCTCCATGACGAGCGAACAGCTCCTCGCCGCGACCACCGACGTGACCCGCGTCGCCCGCGACGCGGCCGACGTCGCCGACTCCGGCCGAGGCGGCCTCGAGTCGATGACATCCTCGATGCAGCAGCTCGACGAGGCGATGAACGCCTTCACGAGGAAGCTTTCGACGATCAGCCAGCGGGCCAGCGGCATCACCTCAGTCGTCACGACGATCGCGAAGGTGGCCGAGCAGACGAACCTGCTTTCGGTGAACGCCACGATCGAGGCGGAGAAGGCGGGCGAGTCGGGCCGGGGCTTCCGGATCGTGGCCCAGGAGATCCGCCGGCTGGCCGACCAGACGGCGCTCGCCACGAAGGACATCGAACGGATGGTCCGCGACATGCAGGCGGCGGTCTCCAGCGGCACCATGGAGATGGACCGCTTCCGCAACGAGGTCGCCTCCCGGATCGCCGAGGTCGCGGGGGTGAGCGAGCAGCTCGGCCGCATCATCGAGCCGGTCCAGTCGGTCACCGAGTCGCTCGAGCATGTCCACGAGGGGATGAAGTCGCAGTCGCAGGGGGCCCACCAGATCAGCGAAGCCATGGCGAATCTGCGGGAAGGCGCCACCGCCTCCGCCGAGTCGCTCACGATGTTCGCCAGCTCCCTCGACGACCTCCGCCAGGCGATCGGCGAGCTCAAGCAGGAAGCCTCGCAGTTCCGCGTCGCCTCCCGAACCTGACCCCCTCCCCTACACCCGGTCTTGGTGGCGATTCCGGCTGCGGCTGCTTCGGCAATCGGCGCAGATGCCGGTGATGATGAGCCGATGTGACTCCGCGCGGAACTGGTGCGTTGCGGCCACCGCGTCCCGGATGCGGATCAATTCATCGCTCGAGAACTCGATCAGGCTCTGGCAGCTCGAGCAGAAGAGGTGATCGTGCTGCGGGTAGCCGTAGTCGTGCTCGTACACCTCGCGGCCGCCGAGCACCATCTTGCGAAGCAGCCCGGCATCGACCATGTCGCCGAGCGTGCGGTAGACGGTTGCCCGGCTCGCCTTCGCCCCCTCGGGCGTCGCGTGGATGAGGTCGATGAGCTGGTCGGCGTCGAAGTGCTCGTGGCTCGCGTAGACCTGCTCGACGATCAGCCGACGCTGCCTCGTGATTCGCTTGCCGCGGGCCTGGAGGAACTCGTCGAAACGCTCCCACGGCGTCATCGCCACCTTCACGCTCTGGAGCGCGAAATCATCGGTGACGGACATCGGTTTCCTCGATCGCGAGAGAAAAAGAAAGGGGTGGCGGTCGACTTCGACCCGCCACCCCTAGTGTACATTCCCGAACGTCGACCGCACTCCCTCAGCCGATGGAATCCAACAGCCGGTCGAGCGCGATGTCGAGCTTCTCGGGCGTGTCGTAGCTGCCGTCGGCGATTGCCGCGCGAATCGCCTGAACCCGGTCGAACCGGATGTCGGCGGTCGCGGCCGCCTCGGCCGCACGAACGCCATCGACCGACAGCGACACCGAGTCGCGGACGTCGGCGACGTCGCCGGCGGCCCTGGCCGGCCCGGCGCCGCCGATCACCTTCACGCCCGAAACCGCCTGCGAGCCGTTCGTCGCCGAAACACCGAAGATTTGCATGATCCGTCTCCTTCCGATGGATGTGTCCTGAACCGTCCGTCGCCCCCGTCTCGTGCACCCTCGCAGGTCATCGACCCGTCGGAGATGTCCTACGCGGACGGGCGTCAGGTGGTTCGTGGTGCCTCAACTCTTGCCGCGCTTTTCCAGAATGCCAGTCGTGCGAGCCACTCCGTGCGATTCGTCGGACGCGGGCAACGCCTGCCCGAGCTTTTCATTATCGGCATCTCACCCTCGAACCATGAGGCCAATTTTTTCGCCGTTTTTTTCGGTGAAATCGGGCTCTCGTCTCGTCCGAAGGCGGCTCATCCGACCGCGAACTCGGGCCGTCGCCGGCCGAGCTGATTCTGCAGCCGCTCGACGATCGCGCTGTGCATCTGGCTGACGCGGCTCTCCGAGAGGTCGAGCGTGGCGCCGATCTCCTTCATCGTCAGCTCCTCGTAGTAGTAGAGGATGATGATCAGCCGCTCATTGCGGTTGAGGCCCTTCGTCACCAGACGCATGAGGTCGGCCTTCTGGATCCGCCTCGTCGGATCCTCGCCACGCTTGTCCTCGAGCACGTCGATCTCGCGGACGTCCTTCGAACTGTCGGTCTCGCACCACTTCTTGTTGAGCGAGACGAGCCCGACGGCGTTGGCATCGACGAGCAGCTTCTCGAAATCCTCCCGCGAAAGCTGCATGTGTTCCGCCACCTCGGCGTCGGCGGGCGCGCGGCCGAGCTTCGCCTCGAGCGTCTTGACCGCCTCGTTGAGCTTGCTGGCCTTGCTGCGAACGAGCCGCGGCACCCAGTCCATCGTCCGCAGCTCGTCGAGCATGGCCCCGCGGATCCGCGGCACGCAGTAGGTCTCGAACTTCACTCCCCGGGACATGTCGAACGCGTCGATCGCGTCCATCAGCCCGAACGTGCCGGCCGAGACGAGGTCGTCGAGCTCCACGCCATCGGGCAGCCGCGACCAGATCCGCTCGCCGTTGTACTTCACGAGCGGCAGGTAGATCTCGATGAGCCGGTTGCGCAGATCCTCGTTCGACTGGTCGAGCTTGAACTTCTTCCAGATCTCCTGGACCTCTTCCGGGGACGGTTGGTTCGCCACGCTCTCCTCCTTGAAATGCGTTGGTGAAATGCGTTGGTCCGGATCTTCCGGACGGAAAATTCAATCCGTTCCTGCTTCGCGGACGGCCGTCCCATGCGGAAGCATGGGGCCTGGGCGCAGCTTCGCCGTGGGGCACGAAGTCATCGTCCAATCCGCAAACCTTTCTTGAAAACTTTTTCTACGGGCCGCACGGGCCGCCACCGGGCCGCCCGAGCCGTCCCGCCGCGGTGACGTCGTCCTGCCCGCCGATCGCCGCTTTTTGCCGATTCCCCCCATGGTCACGCCGCCCTCGCGAGTTCCTCACCGAGGGTGGCGAAGACCTCCACCTTCGGCTCGTCGGCGATCTCCTCCTCGGCGACCACGATGGCACCCGCGATCGACCTGGCCAGCAGGTCCCGCAGCTGCCGCCGCACGCGGCCCGGCACGACCAGCGGCCGCGGGCTCGACCGCTCGCCGCCGGCGCTCGCCGCCCGGCGGATCGCGGCGAGAAGCTTCGCGTCGGGCTTGCTCCGCGTCGACGCGGCCTCCATGAGCCCCGCCACCGTGGCCTCGGAGAGCCTCACGACCGATAGCCGGCCCTGATCGTCGCGAAGCCGCCGGCAGATCGTCCGCGCGAGCCCCTGCCGCACCAGCTCGGCGAGCGGGCCGGCGTCGGCCGCGGTCCCGACGTGGTCGGCCATCAGCTCGAGCACGCCGGAGAGCGGCCGGATCGGCACGTTCTCGCGAACGAGGAGCTGCAGCGTGCGATGGACCAGCGGCAGCGACAGCTGCTCCGGCACGACCCCCTCGACGGCGGCCGGCTGCGTTGCCCGCAGGGTCTCGACGAGCTGCGACACGCTGCCTCGAGTGAGCAACAGTTCGGCGTGCCGGCGAACGGCCGACTCCATCGCCCGCGCGACGACATCCGGTGCATCGAGCACGACGGCGCCCCGGCGACGGGCCTGCGCGACCTGACGCGGGGCGATCCAGACGGCCGCGCGGCCGCCCGCCGGATCGACCGCCTCGAGCCCCTCGAGCGGCTGCTCGTCGGAACTTCCCCCGACGGCCAGCGACCTCCCCTGGAGAACCTCCCCTTCCGCTGCCGGCTCGCCCGCGATGAGCACGCGGTAGCTCTGCGGCTCGAGCGAGGGATCGTCGCGAAACACGATTTTAGGAAGCACGATGCCGAGATCGTTCGCCAGCGCCGTTCGAAGCGTCGCCGCCCGGCGCGGCAGCGGCGGCTCGGCCCCGGCGACGAGGTGCATCAGGCCTCGGCCGACCTCGACGACGACGAGCTCCTCGGCCAGCAGCTCGGCCGCGATCGAACCCGTGGACGAGGCCTCACGCGGCTCACCCGCCGCCGGAGCCGGGGCCCCGACGGTGGAACCGGTTCGGCTGGCTTGCCAGGCCACGGCCACGAGCACGCATGCCACGGCGGCCAGCGGCAGGAACGGGAGCTTCGTGAAGGCGAGCACCGCGAGGAAGGCCGCCGTGATGACGAGCGCGAGCGGCCGAGCAGCGAACTGCCTCCGCAGCTCGCCCGACAGGTCGACCGCCTGGCTCGACCGCGAGATCAGCAGCCCCGTGGCGATCGACACGAGCAGCGACGGCACCGCGGAGACGAGCCCGTCGCCGATCGTGAGCCGCGAGTAGACGTCGACGGCCCGGCCGATCGGCATGCCGTGCTGCCCCACGCCGATCGCCAGCCCTCCGACGATGTTGACGATCGTGATCACGACGCCGGCGACGGCCTCGCCGCGGACGAACCGGCTCGCCCCGTCCATGTTGGCGAAGAAGTCGGCGTGCCGCTGGAGATCGAGCCGCATCGCGCGGGCCTGCTCGCGGGTGACCGTGCCGGCCTGAACCTCGGTGTCGATCGCCATCTGCCTGCCCGGCAGGCCGTCGAGCGCGAATCGGGCCGCCACCTCGCCGGTCCGCGTCGCACCGGCGGTGATCACGACGAACTGGATCACCGCGATGATCGCGAAGATCACCGCGCCCACGACCACGCTGTTGCCCGACACGAACTCGCCGAACGCCCGCACGACCTCGCCGGCGGCGACGTCACCGTCCACGGCCGCTCGGGTCAGGATGAGCCGCGTCGTCGAGATGTTGAGCACGAGCCGCACGAGCGTCGCGCCGAGAAGGAAGGTCGGAAAGACGCTCATCTCCAACGGAGACCGGGCGGCGAGCGCCCCCACGAGCGCGAGCGTGGATACCGCGAGGTTCGCGGCCAGCAGGAGATCGACGAGCCCCGCCGGCACGGGGACGAGCACGACGAGCACCGACAGCAGCATCACGGCCGGCAGGAAGGCGTCGCCGGCGACGGCCACGGCCCGTCGGGCGGAACGTTGGGTGGCGGCGGTGGAATGTGCGGGGCCAAGCATGGATGGGGAACGGTAGCGGCCGGCGAGAAGCCGGTCCAGATCGGTCCGGGGGCGTACAATGCCCCGATCGCCCGGCGTTTTTGCGGGCAGGAGCCATTCATGCATTTCGACAAGCTGGGCCTGCGGTTCGATTATCCCGACAACTGGACGGTCGACATCTCCGACGCGCAGGGGGGCCAGGCCGCGGTCACGGTCTATTCACCCGAAGGGGGCTTCTGGTCGGTGAGCGCCCACGCTCCGGGCGAGCCGGCGTCGCGGCTCTCCGACGCGGTCGTCGCGGAGATGCGGGAGGAATATCGGGAGCTCGACATGGAGCGGGCGAGCGACAGCGTCGGCGGGCTCATGCTGCCCGGCTACGATCTCAACTTCTACTGCCTCGATCTCACGAACACGGCGGCGGTCCGCACGCTCGAGACCGCGGCCGCAACCTACCTCCTGCTCTGTCAGGCGGAAGACAGGGAGTGGGACCGCATCGCCCGGGTCTTCTCAGCAATCACGGAGAGTTTCGTCCGGTCTCTCGATCGTCGGCGGGGCGGACGACAGCCTGGTCGATCGGAAGATGCCGGTAGGTCACCTCCAGCGTGAGCAGGTTGAGCGCGGTCACGTAGATTCGCCCGCCGAACGCTCCCCAGCGGTCGGGCACCTCGCCGCCCGGATTCCAGCTGCCCGCCCGGTCGCCGACCGTCTCCTGCGAGGCGACGAGGATCTCGTAAAGCCGCCCGTACCAGCGGTCCCACGCTTCGCCTCCGACGTGGAAGAGCACCTGCGAGACGTAGTACCAGAGATAGCAATCTCGGGTAGGACGGCCGCGCGAGCCATTGGACGGCAGTTCGGCGGCGAGCTTCGTGGCGGCCCCCACGAAACGAGGATCGTCGCGGGCGTATCCGGTGTAGAGCCGCATCAGCAGGCCGACGGCGGTCATCGTCGGCGAAGACCTGCGGCCCGCACGCTGCTCCAGAGTGTCGGGGGCGTAGGGGTTGTAGACGTACGTGTCGGCATCCTCGACGGACTGCGACGTGTCGAGCAGAACCCGCACGCCGGCAAGACATCGAGGATCGATCTCGATCCCCGCGATCTGACCGGACCGCAGCGCCACCAGCATCCATCCGCTCACCGACAGGTCGGAGCCGACGCCCGGCGCGTACCGCCAGCCGCCCCGCTTCTCGTGCTGGGTCGACGCGATGAACCGGCAGGCCTTGTCGGCCGATTCACGGAGCAGCGGATCGCCGGTCATGCCGACCGCCTCGCACAACGCCATCGTGGCGATCGCATGGCTGTAGAGTCTCGCCGACCGTCCGGACGCCTCGTCCGATTCGAGATAGAGATCGCCATCGGCCTTCTGCACCGCCCGCAGGAATCCGAGCCCGCGGCGAACCGTGTCGGCATGGCGATCGCCAAAGTGGTCATAGCCGGCGCCGAGAAAGCAGAGCAGGGCCAGCCCCGTCGCCGCGGTGTCCGAAGCGATGCTGCCGACGTCTGCGGACGTCGCGCCGGGAAACCGCGAGAGGCTCCAGCGACCGTCTGGCAGCTGCGCCCGTGACAGGAACTCGAGCCCCCGTTCGATCGCCGCCTTCGCTTTCGTATCCGTGCCGCGGTTGCCCTGGCGGGGTTGATCCCGGCGATCGGGCGAACGCTGCAGGAAGGCCGCGGCCATCTGCCGGACGCGGCCGTCCACCGGGAGTGCGGCGGCGGCCACCCGCGCGAGAAAACGCTCGTCGTTCTCGAGCACCGACTCGGTCGGACGCCGGGATGGGCGGGCGGTGATGCCGGGCTGAGGGCCGGCCTCGTCCTCGCTGCCACCCGGTCCGTCCGGGCCACTGACAAGAACCGACGGCCGCGGGCTCTCGCGGCTCGGCCGCACGGGCCGCTGCGACGCCGCGATCGTGGCGAACGGGTCGGCGGTTCCTTTGGCGGCAGGAACGATCTTCGCAGCATCGACGGCCACCGCCGCGGCGGCGACCTCGGAATCCCCGACGGTCATCTGCCGACCGGGGCTCGACGACTCCGGCGCATCGAGGCCACCCCTGATCCCCGCGACGCCGCCGGCCCGACCGCCCACCCGCGACGTGAGGTCTCCCTCGGCCACCACGCCGTCGACAGCCGAGCCGGGGCCACCGGTCCCACGCGGCCGCGCAGCTGCCACCTGCCGGGCGAGCGAGCCGGCCCGCTGTGAAGCCGTCGGCCGGCGGCCCGGAGCCGCCGCCGGAGGTGCGTCGCCGGGGCCGTCGCCGGCGGTTGGCTTGGTCGGGTCGCCGCCCACAAGACCGGCAACATCGAGACCAGCAACATCCGACGCATCGTCGGCATCGCCAGGGCCCAGGCCAGTGCCAGCCGCACGCGGGAGGGCACCGATCGCGATTGCGGGCATCGCCCCGACCGACGGTTCGCCGCGGGCCGCGAGGCGAGGGCCCGCCGATTCAGGGGACGGATCGCCACCAGCGGGCCCCGAGGCCCGCGATGCGACCGATCGCGGGGCCGCGGCGGACGGCTCGGGACGGGCCCGGGCGGCGGCAGAGGCCGCCGGCACGCCCGGCTCCTGCCGGCCCGACTCCCCGGCCACCGAGAGCGGTTCGACATCGTCGCCGGCCTCGTCGCCGCTCGGCGAAGCCGCCACGGTCGCCGTCGCCGCACGCGCGAGTGACGGGAGTTCCGGCGAATCGACCGCGGCATTCGCGGTAGCCGACCGCGTGCGAGTGGCCGTTACCGCTTCCGGAGCGGTCGCCGCCTCGACGTTCGGGCGTGCGCTGGAGACCGACCTCACCGCAGAACGCGGTCCGGCCTGCGGCCGCGTCGCAGCGGGCTGCGGCTGGACGGCCTCGGCACCGCCGGCGCCGCTCGCAGCGATGCTCTCGGCCGCGGCGACCGCGGCGGCGGCCGCCGCGGGTTCGCTCCCGAGAGCCGATTCCTTGCGGGCGAGCTGCGTCGGCTCGTCTGCCGAGCCGCTCGGCGTGGAGACCTCCCTGGGCAGACCGATCCCGGGGGCGCGCATCGATCCGACCGCCGATTCGGGGCCCGATTCGCCGCCACCGCGCGGCGAGGATCGCGATGCGACCGGTCGCGCGGCGGCGGACGTCTGCGGACGGGCCCGGGCGGCGGCAGAGGCCGCCGACACGCTCGGCTCCTGCCGGCTCGACTCCCCGGCCACCGAGAGCGGTTTGACATCGCCGCTGGCCTCGTCGCCGGGCGGCCCGGCCGCGCCGGTCGCCGTCGCCGCGCGGGCGAGCGACGCGAGCTCCGGCGAATTGACCACGCTGGGCGCAGCCGCCGACCGGGTGCGAGCGGCTGCCACCGGCTCCGGAGCGGTCGCCGCCTCGACGCTCGGGCGGGAGGTGGAGACCGACCTCACCGCAGAACGCGGGCCGGCCTGGGGTCGCTTCGCGGCGGGCTGCGGTCGGGGCGGCTCCGCCCCCGCGGCGACGGCGGAGGCCGCGGTATCGGGCACGTTGACCGCGGCGGCGGCTTCCGAGGTTTCACTCCGGAGAGCCGATTCATTGCGGGCGAGCTTCGTCGGCGTGTCTGCCGAGGCCTTCGGAGTGGCGACCTCCCTGGGCAGATCGATCGCGGCGGCCGATTCAGGGCTCGGGTCGCCGCCGCTGGGCCGCGAGACCCGCGGTGCGACCGATCGCGAGGCTGTCGCGTTCGGCTGCGGACGGGCACGGGCGGCGGCAGAGGCCGCCGGCACGCTCGGCTCCTGTCGGCCCGATTCACCGGTCGCCGAGAGCGGTTTGACATCGACGGTGGCCTCGTCGCCGAGCGGCCCGGCCGCACCGGTCGCCGTCGCCGCGCGGGCGATCGACGCGAGTTCCGGCGAATCGACCGCGGCGTTCGCGGCGGCCGATCGCGTGCGCGTGGTCGCCACCGGCTCCGGAGCGGTCGCCGGCTCGACCGTCGGGCGGGCAGCGGCGACCGACTTCACCACCGAACGCCGGGCGGCCTGGGGTCGCCTGACTGTGGGCTGCGGTTCGGCGGCCTTGGCCTCGTTGGCGGCGGTCGAGGTCACGCTCTCGGGCACCGCGGCGGCGGCCTGCGCGGATTCGCTTCCGAGATCCGATTCCTTTCGGGAGAGCTTCGTCGGCGTTTCTACCGCCGACTTCGGTGCGGCAGCCGCCCGCGGCAGCTCGATCGTGACGGGCGTCGCCAGCGGCTCGGCCGCGGCCGCCTTCAGCGAAACGACCCGGTCCGCCGGCTTCGGCCGCTCGACCGCATCCTCCCGGGCCGCAGGCTTTTCGACCGCCACCTCCAGCGGAGACTCGTGCACCGGCCGCGGCCGATCCTCCTTCGTGACGACGAGTTCGAAGTCCGAGGCCGACTGCTTCGCCTTCGCCTCCGGCCTCGCGCGTTCGAGCTTCTTATCGACGCCGGGGATCTCGTCGCGGAGCGTGTACACCGCCATCACCATGATGAGAAGCAGGTGCACGAGCAGGCTCAGGAGCCCGGCGAACACGAGCCCGAGAC
Organism: uncultured Chitinophagaceae bacterium; assembly: GCA_964585575.1. Classification (GTDB taxonomy): domain Bacteria; phylum Planctomycetota; class Planctomycetia; order Pirellulales; family UBA1268; genus UBA4655. The sequence continues at coordinate 5,038 of CAZPEM010000024.1, read as the reverse complement.
GACGGCGTTCGCCCTCGCGGCCGCTCATGGCCCCTCCAGCGACTGGACCTTGTAGTCCGTGACTCCGGCTCGGACGCACGCGTTCATCGCGGCGACGACATGCTTGTGGGCGACGTTTTCGTCGGCCCGCACCACGACCGAGAGCGTCGCCGGATTGTCGGCAACAGCCTGGCGGAGCCTGCCGGCGAGTTCATCCGCATCGACCTTCACGGCACCGGCGAAGAGGCCGCCCGTTCGATCGACGTTGATCACGAACTCCTCCGGGCGGCTCGTGAGCGGCTTCGCCTCGCTCGCTCGCGGGAGCACGACGTCGATCGATCGATCGGCCTGCTCGAGCTTCGAAGCCACGAGGAAGAAGATCAACATCAGGAAGACGATGTCGATCAGCGGGGTGATCTCGAGCCCCCCGGAGAGCCTTCCCTTGTCGATGCGGACGCTCATGACACGGTCGCCTGCGCGGCCCTCGGAACCGC
>CAZPEM010000024.1:0-4465 GCA_964585575.1 uncultured Chitinophagaceae bacterium | reverse complement strand
CGCCCGGGGCCGCAGAAGGCGACGCGACACGAGTGGCGTTTTCGCACTTCTCCACGAGCCGCCAGAGCTTCGACGTCTCCGTATCGACGTCGCGAAAGCCCCGCATGATGCGGCCCTCCAGCCAATGGGCGATCATCGCCGCCGGAATCGCGACGCAGAGGCCGGCGAACGTCGTCAGGAGCGCGACGTAGATGCCGCCGGCGAGTTCGCTGGCGCGATCGGCGCCCGCGGACATGGTGGACGTCATGCGAAAGGCGAGGATCATCCCCTGCACGGTGCCGAGCAGGCCGATGAGCGGCGTGATCGAGGCGGCGAGACTGATGGGACGAATGTTGGCGTAGAGGCCCATCGCCTCGCGATCCTTCGCATCGGCCACCGACCGCTCCACCTCGGCGAGCGGGCGGCCGAGCTTTTCAAAGATCACCCTCACGATCCTCGCGACCACCGAGGGATTCTCATCGCAGAGCCGCCGCAGCTGGTGGATGTCGACCGGATTCCGCTTCCGGAGGGCTTCGAGCTGCTCCACGAACGATCGTGGCACGAACCTCGATTGCCGTAGCGCGATCGCCCGCTCGATCGCGAATGCCAGGGCCATGAACGACATCGCGAGGATCGGCCACATGAGGGGCCCACCGGCGATGAACAGCTCGAAGTACGACATCTCCTTGGCCGTATCCGCCGCGGCCGCGGGAGCGGCCGGATCCTCCGGTTCGCTGAGGGCCTCCTCGGCCCGCGACACGGCCGAGGTGTCGGGCTCGGGCCCTTCCGCACACGCCGAACGCCACGCGACGGGCGTCGCCGCGATCGCCATCACCACCACCAGCATGCTCCGCCAAACCATGCCTGAAATCTCCATCACGAGGGACCGATCCATCACGAGGGACCGAGCGACTCGAGCCGCTTTTTCGCCGGCTGGGCCTGCTGCGAATCGGGATACCGCTCCAGCAATTCCGCATAGAGCTTCCGGGCCTGCGCCCCCTTGCCGAGTGCCTCGAAGCAACGGGCGGCCTCGAAGGTGGCCTGCGCCTGCCAGGGATGATACTCGGGGGCCGCTGCCTTTTCGCCGTAGCCGTAGGCCGTCTTGAAGAACGCCTTGATCGCGTCGGCATGCTTGCCCTGTTCGAAGAGCACCTCCCCCTCCATGAGCCTGGCCCGGGCCGCAAGCTCGCTCCGCGAGCCCTCGGCGACGGCGCGATATTCCGTGAGGGCCTCGTCGAACCGCCGCAGGTTTTGCAGTGCCCAGCCCGCCGCGTAGCGGGCCTGCGGCGCATAGCTCGAGGCGGCCGACTTCGCCAGGAGTTCACGGGCCCGCGTGAGGCTCTCCTCGAACTTCCCTCCGCGGGCCGCGCAGTCGCTCGCCCGCACGAGAGCCATTTCACGAAGCTCGTTGCCGGAGAGCTTCGACGGGTCGGCGAGCGCCTTGGCAAATGACTCGGCGGCCCGGTCGAACCGTCCGGCCTTGAACTGCGACTCGCCGAGCATGCACCAGCCGTCGGCCGCAAGCGGCCCGGAAGGAGCGGCCGCAAGCTGCCTTTCGAACGCCGGAATCGCGGCCGCATGGTCCTTCCGCATGACGGCCGTCCAGCCGAGACGGTGCGCGGCCTGCTCGAGCGCGGCGACCGCGGGCTTGGCGTCGATCGCCTTCTGAAACGCCTCGGCTGCCTTCCCATAATCGTTGCGACCCCAGGCCAGTTCGCCGAGCTCGAGCCAGGCATCGGCCGCGAGGGAGCTGCCGGGGAACCGCTCGACGAGCTCCCGGAGATCCTTTTCCGCCTCCGTTTTCGCTTCATCGCCGCCGGCCGCCCGATTGCCGTCGGGCTTTGTCGAGTCGCCGAGCCGGGCGATCGCGAGTTCGAAGATCACGCGATCGAGAACGGCGGAATCGGACGGGAGCTCCCGCCGCAGCTTCATCAGCAGCGGCACCGCCTCGGACCCTCGGCCGTCGCCGACGAGCGAGAGCGCCTCGACGACCGAGGCCTCCAGTTTCGCCGTGGCCTCCAGCGGCCGGCCGGCGGCCGCGCGGGCATCGGCGATCGCTCCCTTGAAGTCTCTTCGCCGCTGCCGGAGATCCGCCCGGGCGAGCAGCGCCGACGCGGCCGCCTCCGAGGCGGATGACTTCTCGATGAGTTCGCTCCACGCCTTCGACGCGTCGTCGGGCCTGCCGGCAGCGTCGTGCGCCCAGCCGATCGCAAGCAAGGCCCACGCGGCACGGTCGCCGTCGGGCTTCGCCGCCCGGCACTTCTCGAACGCCTCGATCGCCGCGGCATGATTGCCCGCCTGCTCCCGCAGCTCTCCCAGCCGATACCAGGCGAGGTCGATCCGCTTGGCCTGCGGAAAATCCTTCACGAGCCGCTCGAGCGATGCAATCGCGGCGGCGCGGTCGCCCGACTTGGACTTCCCGGCCGCGATCGCCAGCAGCGACTCCGCGGCGATCCGCCGCACGTCCTCGACGAGCTGCTTCGCGGCCGCGTCGGAGCCGCCCGTGTCGGCGGCATGCCGCTTCAGGAACGCATCGGCCCGGGCGAGCGCCTCGGCGGGCCGCTCGAGCCGCAGCTCCGCCGCGGCGAGCATCGCGAGCGCCGTTCGCGCGGCTGCGTCCTCGGGAAACCGCTCGACGACCGCGGCGTAGGCCTTCGCGGCATCGGCCTTGCGATCCGGCAGTTCCCAGAGCGCGTCGGCCCGGTCGAGCAGGAGCGCCGGCAGGAAGCGATCGGTCGGCGTGCGGGCGAGTGCCCTGTCGGCCACGGCGAGCGCCTCGGCGGCCTTGCCGGCCTCGAGTTCGAGCGTCGCGAGCGTGTGCGCGGCCTCCGCGGACCGCGGCCCGCCGGCGGCCTCCACCTTTGTCAGCCACTCCTTCGCCCGGGCGTTCTCCTTCGCCTCGAGAAAGGCGATGGCGGCCGCCATCGGCGCCGCCTTCGACGCCGCAGCATCCGGAAACCGGGTCGCGAGGCGGGCGTAGCTCTCGGCGGCCTCGCGGTACTTCTTTTGCGCGTAGCGGGCGCGGGCGAGTCGCTCGATGACCTCGGGCCGCTCGTCGGCCTCCGCGACCGGGATCGCAAGCAACCGTTCGGCGTCGGCGGGCCTCGACAACTGCAGAAGCAGGTCGCTCCGCCAGATCGTCACGTCCTTCGCCAGCCGGTGCGCCGCATGGTCCTTCGCAAACGCATCGAGGGCCGCGAGCGACTCCTCCTTCCTGCCAAGATCGGCGAGGCCGACGCCGAGCGCGTAGAGCACGTCGGGCAGGCGGGCCGCCTTCCCCCCACCCTCGACGTCCTTGAACGCGACGAACGCCTTCCACCGCTCGACCGCCTCGGCTTTCTTGCCGGCCTGCCAGAGCGCCTCGGCCTCGAGCGACATCGCGTCGGCCGCCTTGGAATGCGTCGGATGCTTCGTCACGAACGCATTGAGCGCCGCGGAGGCCTCGACGTACGCGGGGCCGCGGCCGGCCTGCGCCTCCGAGTAGAGGGCACGGCCCCGCTCGAAGGCGGAGACGGCCGCCGTCTCGGCGTCGCCGGGAGCGCTGGCCGCCTTCGAGAAGGCTGCCGCGGCGTCGGCGAACCGCTTGGTCTTCGATCGGCAGATGCCGAGGTAATACCACGCCTTGCCCGCGAGCGGATCGTCCGGAAACCGCTTCACGAGCGACTCCCACTCCTCAGCCGCAAGATCCCACTCGTCCCGATTCTGGAGCGCCGCGGCCGCGGCGTAGGCAGCCTTTGCGGCTTCGGCCGGTGCGGCGGGAGCATCGGCAGCCGTCGCCAGGCTCGATCGCATGATCTCCGGCGGCAGCGGCATGATCTCCGCCGCCAGCAGGGCCGCATGGAGCACGGCGAGCCTCGCGGCGAAAACCGGCCCTCTGCCCCACCCTGGCACGGTTCGCAGGGCCGGAAAGCGGCATCGCGTCAACACGTGTCATCCTCCGTTTCGCTTCGGCAACCGCCGAGACGCGGTGCGGCTGGCGGATCTGTGGCAACCGGGTCGGGAGTTTACCGCAACGAAAGAGCGGCGGCGAGGGTGACGCCGGGCCGTGTGGTTTACGGGCAACCACCGCGGCCCGTAAGATCGAGCCGGTTCGTCCAGCGACCCCGCGCTTCTCGAGGATCACCGTGCCCTTCTGCCCCGCGACCGGACTCGCCCACCTGCCCTGCCTCGCCGCAACCGCTTCCCTGCTTGCCGACGCGACGGCCGCCGTCGAGGGTGCAGCCGCGGCGGCGACCTCGGTCGTGACGATCGGCCACTGGATCGCCTTCGGGATCATGGTGACGGTGCTGCTCGCGCTCGACCTGACCGTCTTTCACAAGCAGTCTCACGAGCCGTCGCTCCGCGAGAGCGCCTTCTGGACCTGCTTCTGGTCGGCCCTCGCCCTCGCCTTCAATGCCCTGGTCTGGAAATGGCTCGGCGGGAAGGCGGCGATCGAGTTCCTCACGGGCTACCTCGTCGAGTGGTCGCTCTCGATGGACAACGTCTT
>CAZPEM010000023.1:0-29581 GCA_964585575.1 uncultured Chitinophagaceae bacterium | reverse complement strand
CGTTCGCTCCGCACATCCTGTGCTTCGCTCACTCGGACCTGACTGGCGCTTCGGCTTCCGGCCTGCGCTGGTCAGCTACGCCGGCTCCTGGGCACGGGCAGCGCCTCACGGTCAGCACGTCGCCGACCAGTGCGGCAGCCCTGCTTTACCGGGCCCGCGGATGCGCCTTGTCGAAGGCGTCGAGGAGGCGGCTCGTCGTGACGTGCGTGTAGATCTGCGTCGTCGTGATGCTCTTGTGGCCGAGGAGTTCCTGGACGCTGCGGATGTCGGCGCCGGCGTCGAGCAGGTGCGTCGCGAAGCTGTGACGCAGCGTGTGGGGGCTTGCGCGGCCGGCGAGTCCCGCCGTCTGGAGGTGCTTTTCCAGCAGCCTCGCCACGCCGCGGACGCCCAGCCTGCCGCCGAGCTTGTTGGTGAAGAGCGGGCGGCGAGGCCCGGCCGCCGTCGCCCTCGTCTTTGCCCTTGCGGCGATCCACTCGCGAATCGCCGAGCGAGCGTGCGAGCCCACGACGCCGAGCCGCTCGCGGCGGCCCTTCCCGCGGATGCGGACGGTTCCGGAGTGGAGATCGAGATCGCCGTCGTCGAGGCCCGACAGTTCATGCACCCGCAGCCCGGCCGAGTACATGAGCTCGAGGATCGCCCGATCCCGTAGGCCGGCCGCCGTGGACTGCTTCGGTGCGCGGAGGAGTCGGCCGACCTCCTCCCGCGTGAGGAACCGTGGCAGCTTGCGGCTCTGACGGGGGCTCCGCAGAGGCTTGGCGGGGTTCGTGGGACACCATCCCTCCCGCTGCCCGAAACGGTAGAAGCTTCGCATGCTCGCGAGCTTCCGGGCGATCGTGGCGGGAGCGTAGCCGGCGGCGTGGAGACCGGCGGCGAATCGGCGCAGGACCGCCGTGCTCGCCTCGCCGGGCGAACGGCAGGAGGCCGACTCCAGAAACTCCTGGAGCTGCACGAGATCCTCCCGGTAGCTCTTCTGGGTAAGACGTGAGCCACCCCGCTCGGCGGCGATGAAGGCGAGGAAGCGTTCGATGGCACGGCCGGTCGCGCCCTGCAACCGGGGCGATGCGTCGCCCGATGCGGGCCGGTCAGGCGGCATGATCGGCTGGCGGCACGAACCCCACGGTCCGATTGCGTGGCCGGGCCTGACGGACCTTCTGGCCGAGCACGGACGCGTCGTACCAGCTGAAGCTCAGCTCCGGATTGGCCGCATGGCGGGCCAGGGCCTTCAGGGTTTCATCGCGGCTCTCGTCGTCGAACAGGAACACGTATCGTTCCGAGCCCTTCACCAGGGCGATGACGTTGATGTCGCGTGAAGCCATGAGAAATCCCGTGGTCGTTCGAGAGCTGGCCTGCCGATGCCCGGATCCATGGTGGCAGCCGATCGGCATGCCGCGACCACACGGGGGGTATCGGCACGAAACCGCGTGGGACCCTACACCGGACACGGCAGCCCTCCGGGTCGCCGTGATCGGGTCATTTGGACGCGCCGGACCCCGAAAACAGTCAGCAGAGATCGGACAAACCCCGGAGTCCGAGCGGTTCCCGCGAGTAGAAGGGCTCTCCGTGCCGGGCACCAATGAGGGAGCCCCACCAGCTTGCCGCGGCATCCACCCTTTCCGGAACGGTCGGGGCAGCCGAGCTCCCCGCGAACTGGCTGGCGTAGCAGGCTATCGCCCGACGTTTCAACTCGTGGAACGGCGAGGTGTCGATGATGAAGGCCGGTTGCCGGACGAGCCGCAGATGGACGCATGGGTAGTACCAGATCCGTTCGGGATGAAACGGGCTGCCGGCCAGTTCACACTTCGTCAGCTTGGCCCAGAATCTGGCCGCCTCGACGAGTCTCGTCGCGGCGACGTGGTCTGGGTGGGCATCGACCCAGTAGGGGGCGAAGAGCCATCTCGGACGCGTCTCGCGAATCACCTCGGCCAGGCGGCCTCGTGCCTCGAGCGTGGCCCGCAGTCGACGGTTCGGCAGGCCCAGGTTCTGTCGCCAAGGCAGCCGGAGGACCGCGGTGGCTTCGGCGGTCTCCCTGGCCCGAATCTCCGGGGATCCGTTCGGCGTCGGTTCGCCGTCGGTGAGGTCGAGCACCCCGACGGACAGCCCCCTGGAAATCATGAGAGCGATCGTCCCGGCCATGCCGAGTTCCGCGTCGTCGGGATGCGGGGCGATCACGAGGCAGTCGAGCATGTCGGGCCGGCTTTCTGTCTCTTGGCAAAGCGACGCACAATGCGTGGAATGGAGATTCCGCGGCATACGGCGTTCAACGAGTGTCGCTTCCCGCCGCCCCGCGTCAAATGAGGGTGCAACGATGACCGAACCTGAGGCATGGAACCGGCCGGAGGCCACCTGGCAGAAGGCCTTCGAGGATGTCTGCGACCATGCGAGGCGGGCCGCCGCTATCGGAACGGTCGAATCACTTCTCGGCTGGGACGAGCAGACCATGATGCCCTCGCGTGGTTCCGACCACCGAGCGGACCAGGCGGCGGCGATCGCGGGCCTGCTCCATGCCCACCGAACCGATCGTGCCCACGGCGACCGCCTGGCCTGCCTGGCCGAGGGGCCTGCGGGCAGCGGTGATTCCGAGATCGCCGTGACGATTCGGCGACTCCACGACGACTTTCGCAAGCAGTCGCGGCTTCCGTCGCGGCTCGTGGAGGAAATCGCCCGGACCTGCGTCCGAGCGCAGGCGGCTTGGGTCGAGGCGAGGAAGCATTCCGACTGGTCGCTGCTCGAACCATGGATCGGCCGGGTCATAGCCCTCAAGCGGGAGCAGGGCTCATGTCAGCTGCCCGACCGCGATCCCTACGACGCGCTCATGGACGACTACGAGCCGGCCGCTCGTGGCTCCCGGATCGCGGAGAGGTTCGGGCGGCTGCGGGAGCAAATCGTGCCACTCGTGCGGGCGATCGCAGACGCTCCTCGGCGGCCGCTCGATGACGTCGTCCACCGCCACTACCCCCGGCCCGCGCAGGAGGCGTTCGTGCGACGGATCGCCTCCGGGATCGGGTTCGACTTTGGCAGGGGGCGGCTCGACACGTCGGAACATCCGTTCTGCTCCACCCTCGGGCCGCATGATTGCCGGATCACGACGCGGTGGGACGAGCACGACCTCTTCACGGCTGTCTATGGGGTCCTGCACGAGGCAGGGCATGGCCTGTACGAGCAGGGCTTGCGGCCGGAGTGGTTCGGCCTGCCGCCCGGCGAAGCGGCATCGCTCGCCGTCCACGAATCCCAGTCTCGATTCTGGGAGAACATGGTTGGGCGTTCGGCCGGATTCTGGGAGTGGTGCCTGCCGATCGCGAGAGATGCGTTTCCCGAGTCGCTCGCGGACGTCACGGCACGGCAACTGCACGAGGCGACGCTCGTGGTTCGTCCCTCGTTCATTCGCGTCGAGGCCGACGAGGTCACCTACAACCTGCACGTCATGCTGCGATTCGACCTCGAGCGGGCGATGATTCGCGGGGAACTCCCGGTCGCCGATCTTCGCGACGCGTGGAACGAAAGGTTCGCGGCGGACTTCGGCCTGAAGATCGATCGGGACGTCGACGGTGTCGTGCAGGACGTGCACTGGCCCGCGGGACTCGTCGGCTATTTCCCGACGTACACGCTCGGCTCGATGCACGCCGCACAGTTGATGACCGCGGTGCGGCGACGGCTCGGCGACGTCGATGGGCTCGTTCGGCGGGGGGCCTTCCCGCCGGTGCTCGACTGGCTGCGGACCCATGTCCACCTCCGGGGCAGGCTGCTCGAGTCCGACGCGGTCGTCGAAGCTGCGACCGAAGAGCCTCCCTCGGAGCGTCATCTCGTCGAGAGCCTCTGGGAACGGTATGGGCCGGCCCACGGACTTCCGTCGCGGCCATGGTGAGGCCGTCGGGCGGGGGCGAGGGGCTGTTCGGGCGGCGGAAATCCGCGGCGGGCAGGCTTTGCACCCCCACGGGCGTCCGATGGTAGAATTCCGTCCTCGGGAGCACATCATGGCAGACGATGACAAGAACTTCGGTTCGGGTGGGTCAGGCGATGGCGCGGACGATCCGTGGGCGGGGCTTGACTCCGACGCGGCGATGACCGGGGGCGACTCCTTCGAGTTTCCCGGGTTCGAGTCCCTGTTGGACGAGACGGGAGATCATGGGCCGGCCGTGGATGATGCGGCCAAGGGGTTCGCTCCGGAGGTCACGCCGACGCCCGCGGAGTCGCCGACCGACGCCGATGCGGCCAGCGTTCCGGCCTTCGATGCGTTGTCGCTCGGCGCGCAGGATGGCGTGTTCACCGACGAATCCGCCTGGAACGCAGGCGATCCATTTGCGGCCGCGGAGAGTGATTCCGCGAATGCGTCGGAGTCGCCACTCGTGGTGTTCCCCCCCGCGGACGCCGGGCTTCCGGCGGAGTCCAAGCTTCCGGCAGAGGATCGGGGAAGCCGCGACGAGGACCACGGGCTCCGTGAAGGGGGGCAGTGGCATGGCGTGGGAGAGGACGCGGATGCGCTGGCGCATCTCGAGGACGCCGCCGACTCCGGGGTCGATCCCGGGATCGTCGCCTTTGCCCAACCCGACTCGGATCTGCCGTCGTCGATCGCCGAGCCTTGGGAGTCGGCCGAGCCGGGCGAATCGCTCGTCGTAGGAGAGGCGGGGCCCGGTGAAGGAGAGTCGCTCGTAGGGCAGTCGCAGGAAGGCGGTTCCGCCATCCAGATCGGAACGGGCCAGTCGGGAATCCTTTCCTTCGAGGACTGGGGGGAAGCAGCAGACGCGACGTCGACCGATGTTTTGGCGGTTCCGTCGGAGGACGAGAATCCGTTCGGTGGCCCTGCCTTCGACACCGCCGCCGACGCGGCACAGCCCGACGGGGGGTTCGGCGATGCCGGCGGCTTGGCGGCAGCGACTGGCGGCCTGGCGGCAGCCACTGGTGCCACCGTCCCGACGGTCCGGCGGGTGATCAAGAGACGCTCGGGAGGCGGAGGTGTTGCCGCGGTGGTGAGCGTGCTCCTCGGCGGCGCGCTGGCGATCCCGATCGCAATCGGCATTCTCTTCTGGGGATTCAAGAAGGATCCATTCCAGATCGCGCCGAAGATGCCGGCATCGCTTGCGTTCCTGCTGCCACCGGAGTTCCAGGTGGCGGGGCAGGGCGGCCGTGGGCTGCCGCGGATGGCCGCGGGTCCGGAGGTGGCCGTGGCTTCCCGATCGCTCGATGACCTCGTTGCGGACGCCGGCGGGGCCGAGGAGGACGGTGCACGCCAGCAAGGCGGCGGATCCGAGAAAGGTGGTGTCACGGACGAACCGGCTGCGACCGATGCCGGGATCATTACTGCCGGAGACGGTGATGCTGCCGGGGTCGGTAATGCGGTCGCATCGACGCCGAAACCCGTCGAACCCAGGCGGCCGCCGTCCCTCGACACCTCCGCGCTCGATGCGGCCGTCTCCTCCGCCGACGTGGTGACGAGCCGGTTGCTCGACGCCTCCGAGCAGGATCCGGAGTACAAGCGGCTCCTCAAGGATTGGTACACGGCGATCTCCAAGGTCGGTGCGGAGGTCGTGGCGATCGAGCAGGAAGCGTCGGGTTCGGGCGCCGAGTTCGCGCCCGTCTCGCCCGCCTTGAGAAGGACGATCGGTCGGATCCTCGCCGATGATCGGGCCAGCGAGCAATTCGCGAAGCTCTCGCGGATGTGGCTCAAGTCACGCGGACGAACGTCGGACGGGGTGGTCCTTCCCGCCGTTCTCGGCGGTACGAGGAAGGTCGGCGTCTGGTGGGTCTCGCGGGCGCGGGTCAGCGACGATCCGGCGGTGCCGGAGGTCGCAGTGCTCTCCCGGTCGCGGCCCGAAGCGTCCGAAGGGGATGCGATCGTCGTCCTCGGGCTCGTTTTCGAGCCGGGCGTCGTCTGGGCGGCGGTATGCGAACGGTTCGAGCCGGTGACCGCCGCTGCCGAGAATGCCCTGCCTGAGGAGCAGAAGGCCCCGGCCCCCGCCACCGAGGAGCTTTTCCCGCTCGAGTGATCTTGGAACGAGAGCCTGCGGCTGATCACGAGCGGCTTCCATCGACGGTCGTCGGTGCCGTGGCGGCCGTTCGGGCCGGCCGGGCTTCCGTGCTCGACTTCTGGCAGCGTCACCTCGAACGGTTTCGGGCGACCCATGCCGCCCCCGACCGTCGGCTCAATGCCCTCGTGCAACCGCGGCACGAGGCTGCGATGGGGGAGGCGGCGGCGCTCGACGCAGGAGGATGCGGGCCGCTCGCCGGCGTGATGGCGAGCGTGAAGGAATGTTTCGCGGTCGAGGGGCTCGCGACCACGCTTGGCATACCGTCCCGAATCGACCGCATTGATGCCGAATCGGGTGAGTTGGTCCGCCGGCTCTCGCGGGCCGGAGTGGTTGTGGTGGGCAAGGCGAACGTGCCGCAGGCGATGTTCCAGTTCGACTGTGAAAACCCGGTCTGGGGCCGCACGCTCCATCCGGACTGTCCCGGCCGTGGGCCCGGGGGATCGAGCGGCGGCGACGCGGCGCTCGTCGCCGCCCGTGTCGTGCCGCTCGCCGTCGGCACCGATCTGGCCGGCAGCATGCGTCAGCCCGCCCATGCGTGTGGCGTCGCGAGCATCGTGCCAAGCTCCTCGTCGCTCGGGCCGTGCGGCGCGTTCGACACGATGCCGCATCTGACGTGCCTGCGACCGCGGGCCGGCTTCTTCGCCCGCACCGTCGAGGATCTGGCGGTCGTGCTCGATGCCATCCTCGACCGTCCGGCTGGATGGGAGTGCCCGGGCGTCGAGGCACGTCCGTTGAGGGTCGGCTGGTGGGACGAGACGGGACCGATTTCGCCGTCCCCCGCCGTGCGGCGAGGCGTTCGCGAGGCGGTCGCGAGGCTGGCGCAGGCCGGGCTCGAGGTCGCGGCGGTTTCGCCGACGTTGGCCGAAGAGGCGGCCTGGCTGCATCTCGCCATCCTCTCGAGCGACGGCGGGCGCAGCATCCGAGATCTGCTCGGCACCGACCGACCGATGCCGGACATCGCCCGCAGCCTCGCAATCGCGGGTTTGCCCCGCCTTTTCCGGCCTGGCTTGGCCGTGTTCGCGAGGCTCGCCGGCCGCGAGCTCGAGGCGAGGGCGCTGCTCGAGACCGGGCCGCGTGCGCGGCGGGGATTCGAGGTTCTCATGGCGCGTCGCGAGGAGATCCGCCGGCGATTGGCCACCGAATGGCGGGATGCCGCCGGACGGGCCCCCGACGCGATCGTCTGCCCCGTGTTCGCACTGCCGGCGCTGCGGCATGGGACGGCGTCTTCGCTCCTGCTGGCGGGTGTTCCCTGCTGCCTCGCGAGCCTGCTCGACCTCCCGTCAGGAGTCGTGCCGGTCACCCGCGTCCATTCCGACGAGTGTCGTGGTCGCGACGACTCCCGCGACCCGGTTCTCAGGGAGGCTGCGAGGACGGACGAGGGCAGCGAGGGGCTGCCGATCGGAGTGCAGGTGATCGCCGTCGACGGCCGCGAGGCGACGTTGCTCGACGTGATGCGGCACCTGGATGGATGCCTTTCCGCCTGACGTCCTCCGTCGTCAGTCGGGCAGTCTGGCCTGAAGCACGCGAGGCATCTGGTCGATCGGAAGCACCTCGCAGGCGGCGCCCGCGTCGATCGCGGCCTTGGGCATGCTCCAGACCACGCTCGTCTTCTCGTCCTGGGCGATCGTATGCCAGCCACGAGCGCGGAGCTTGGAGAGGCCGGCCGCACCGTCGCGGCCCATGCCCGTCAGCAGGATCGCCGCGCCGGTCCTGGGCCAGTGTTCCGCGACGCTCGAGAAAAACACGTCCACGCTCGGCCGGAAGAAGACGTCCTTCGGTTCGACGCTGTATTCGAGCTGCCTCGACTTCGCGAGAATCATGTGGTCGTTCGTGCCGGCGAGGAGCACGTCCCCGGCCTGGGGAACCTGCCCGTGCTCGGCCACGCGGACCGGGCGGCCGGTGCGGTCGCCGAGCCACTTGGCGAGCCCCTGCGAGAAGGCCACATCGACATGCTGCACGACGACCGTCGCCACGTTCCAATCCCGCGGAAGGGCCACGAGCAGGTCGGAGACCGCCTTCGGTCCGCCGGTCGATGCTCCGATCACGAGGAGCCGGGGAGGCGAGGAGCGGGCCGTGGTCGCCGCCGGCCTGCGGGAAACGGTCGCGCCGATGAGCTTGGCGATCGTGCCGATCTTCTCGACGAGCGCCCCGGCGCCGCTCACCTCCCCCGCAGGCCCGAGGATCGGCGTGTCGACGGCGTCGAGCGCCCCGTGTCCCATCGCCTCGTACACCAGCGAAATGTTGCCGCTGACGGTGGCGGTCACCACGAGGATCGCGCACGGCGCGGATGCCATGATCTGCCGCGTCGCCTCGACGCCGTCGAGATGGGGCATGATCAGGTCCATCAGGATCAGGTCGGGCCGGTCTCGCTTGGCCATGGCGACGGCCTCGACGCCGTTGGCGGCCGTCCAGGCGATCTCGTGATCGGGGAGGCTGTCCACGACGCGGCGAAGCGCCTCGCAGGCTGCGCGGACGTCGTTGACGATGCCGATTTTCAAGAGGATGCCTCTCCGATCAGGTCGATGATCGTATTGAGAAACGTCTCGTCGTGGAAGCTGCTCTTCGTGAGATAGCGGTTGGCGCCCGCGTCGAGTCCGCGGAGACGGTCCTCCTCCCGGTCCTTGTACGACACGATCACGACGGGAACGTCCTTCCGCGACGGGTCGGCCTTGATGAGCGCCACGAGGCCAATCCCGTCCATGCGGGGCATGTCGACGTCGGTCACCACGAGGTCGTAGTGGCCGGAGCGAACGGCGTTCCATCCGTCCATGCCGTCGACCGCGACGTCGACCGCGAACCCACGGGACTGGAGAAGCTGTCGCTCGAGCTCCCGGACGGTTATCGAGTCGTCGACGACGAGGATCCTCTTGCGTCGGCGTTCCTGTTCCGCGATCCGCTCCATCTCCACACGGGAGAGCCGACGGCCGGCCAGGAGGTTGTCGATCGACCTGACGAGATCCTCGACATCGACGATGAGAACCGGATTGCCGTTTTCGAGGAGCGATGCCGAGTTGATGTCGGGCACCTTGCCGAGCCTCGGGTCGAGCGGCCGCACCTCGAGATCCCGTTCGCCGAGAAACGCGTCCACGATCATTCCGAACTGCTGGCCGCGATCGCTGATCACGACGACGGGCATCGGGTCCGCAGGCGTTCCATTCGATTCCAGTCCGAGAACCTGGGTCGCCATGACGAGGCCGATCGCGGCGCCGTCCCGGTCGAAATACTGCCTCCCCTCGACGGTGCGCAGCGAGCCGTGCGGACAGAAGAGGATCTGGTCGATTCGCGTGAGGGGGAAGGCGTAGGGCTCGCCGCCGATCTCCACGAGAAGGGCGCGGATGACCGACATCGTGATCGGGAGCTGCATCGTGAAGGTGGTCTGGCGGCCCGGCTGCGTGGCGACACGGACGTTTCCGCCGACGGCCTTCACCATCGTCTGCACGACGTCGAGGCCGACGCCGCGGCCGGAGATCTCCGTGACCTGCTCCTTCGTGGAGAACCCGGGAAGAAAGAGAAACTCGAGCAGCTCGACCTCCGTCAACTGGCCGGCGACCTGAGCGGCGACGAGGCCGCGGGAGACGGCCTTCGTCCGCAGTCGTTCGACATCGATGCCGCAGCCGTCGTCGGAGAGCGTGATGCTGAGCATGCCGGCGCGGTGCCTGGCCTCGAGCCGGATTGTGCCGGCGGGGGGCTTTCCGGCCGCCTTCCGCTCGTCGGGCGTCTCGATGCCATGGTCGAGGGCATTGCGAACGAGGTGCGACAGGGGCGCCTCGAGCTTGTCGAGAATGTCCCGGTCCACGCCCGTCTGGTCGCCGATCACCTCGAAACGAACCTGTTTCCCGAGGGTGCGGGAAACGTCGCGGACGAGCCTGGGAAAGCCGCGGATCCCGTCGGCGAGCGGCCGCATCCGGCTCTGAATGACCTCGTGGTGCAGACGCGCCGAGAGATCCTCGTTGCGGCGGGCGAACGCCTCGAAATCCTCGATCTGTGCGGTGAACTCGGTCAGGAGATCCTCCGAGTGCCGGCGGGATCGTGCGAGGAGGTCCGCGTCGGCCGCCGGGATCGGGGAGTCGGACGCCCGCAGGCGTTCCTCGAGCAGCCCGATGGCGTCGCACAGTTCGAGCTGACGTCCTCGCAGTCGCAGGATCGCGTCCACGAATGGACGCAGTTGCCTCGCCTCCACGAGCGACTCCCCCGCGAGGCCGACGAGACGCGTGAGACTGTCGGCCGACACTCGCACGACCCTGTCGACCGGTTCGTTGATGCGCGACTTCGCGGGAGAGGCTTCGGGCGGTGCCTCGGGAGCCGCGGCCGGGGCCGGCTCGGCCGGCGCCGACGCAGGAGCGGGCTCGACCACCGCTGCCTGGGCGGTCGCCTGCCGCGCGGGCGGCTCGGGAGGCGGCGTCTCGCCGGGCTCGGCCTTTTGTGGCGTCTCGGAGGCGGTCGTCGCAGTCGGCGTGGACGGTCGCGCCGGGAGCGATGCGAGATCGGCCACGAGTCTTTCCGCCCGGGCCGGCCACGAGCTTCCCTCCGTGAGCGGGTCGGCGTCGCGGGCGATCGACGCGAGGAAATCGACCGCCTCGAGCAGCACGTCGACGTGGCCGGCCTGGAGCGTCAGCGTGCCCTTGCCGGCAGCGACGAAGCAGTCTTCGAGGGCGTGCGCGACGTGGACCGCCGGCTCGAGCGCCACGATCCGTGCCGCCCCCTTCAGCGAATGGGCCGCCCGCATCATCGCCTCGATCGTCTGCGGGGAGCGGCTCGATTCCTCGATCGCCAGCACGCCGGCCGAAAGGATCGCCGTCTGGCTTTCCGCTTCCAGCTTGAACAGCTCGAGCAGCGAGAATCCGCTCAGGTCTTCGGCCACGTCACGTTCCTGAAGGGTTCCTAACCGGATACGAGCCCGTCGAGTCCGTCGATCAATCGCGCCTCGTCGAGCAGCCCGACGGATGCGTTCTGCCAGTCGAAGAGCGCCTGGGTCGCTCGTTGCGACGACTGGCTCACGGTCGACGGCACCGCCCGCATCGTCGCCCTGGGGACCGAATGCACTCCGGCCACTTCCTCGACCGCGAACACCCAGCGACGGCCGTTCCACTCGACCAGGAGGAGCCGCCCGGTGGTGCCGGTGAGCCCGATCCCGTCGTGGGGCCGGTCCGTGGGTGCGGCTTCCATCCCGAGCAGCGACGCCAGCGAGATGCACAGCTGCAGTTGGCCGCGGATGTTCACGATCCCCGCCAGCACCCCGCCGGTCCGGTGCGGCACGGAGTGGAGCGGCCGCAGTGTCGTCACCTCGACGAGGACGCTCGTCGGCAGTGCGAACCATTCCTCGGCGAGGCGGAAGATCAGGACGCTCGTGGCGTCGGGCGTCGCGGCGACGGGCGGCTCTTCGAGGATCGCCGACCAGCTTTCCACGTAGCCGTCGGGGGCGGGGCGGTCGAAGAAGGTGCGGGCGGCTTCGGCGAGCACCGGGCAGTTTCGGCAGTGGATGAAGGTCTCGAGTTCCGGACAACTGCGATCGCCCGCGACGCCGATGCGACTCCAGCACTCCGGCATCGGCGGCACGATTAACTGCGGGACCGAAGTGCGGACGGTCATGACGATCCCTTTCTGGCGAACACGCGGACGGCGCTCTCACGGTACTTTTCGGCCATCCTCGCGTCGCCGCGATGGCTCGCAACGAGCGCGAGGGCGAGGGCGGCCTCCTCGTGGGCCGGGTCGAGGTAGAGCGTCTTGTGGAAGCACGCCTCGGCACGGTCGAGATCGCCCGCGGACTGGTGGAGCATGCCGGCCATGAAGAAGATCTCCGGGCTCGGCCCGAACGAACGGGCATGGGCGTCGCACAGGTCGATCGCCTCGGAGAGCCGCCGCTCGTTGGCGAGCCTGCCGGCGAGTTCCAGGGTCCGTTCGAGCGGGCTCGATCCGGTGGCGGAGGCTGCGACCCCCGTGCCCACGTCGGTGGCCGCGTGCTGTGTCGGCCTGGCAGGATCGTGACCATCCGCGGGCTTCTGGACCGTCGCGCCCTCCGACCTCCTGCCGGGCCGCGAACGAGGGGTCGCCCGGCTCGGGATCGGCCTCGCCGCCGAGAGCCGCGGCTTCGACGGGACTCGCGGTCGGCCGACCGCGATCGATCGTCTCACGGTGAACAGCGACGCATCCCCGGCCGGGATCCACCCGCCTCGCAGGATCGGCGGTTCGGCGGCCCCGAGCACGAGGAGTCCGTCGGATGCGAGCATGGACTCGACCGCGTGGGCCACACGATGCCTCGCGTCGGCCGTGAGGTAGATCAGCAGGTTGCGGCAGAAGATGCAGTCATACGGCCCCTTCGCCGTGGCGAACCCCGGCTCGAGCAGGTTGCCCCAGCGAAAGCTCACCGCCCGCTTCACGCGATCGTCGATCAACGAACCGCCCGGTTCCGCGCGAAACCATCGACGCCGAAACGACGAGTCGGCGTTGCGAAAGGCGTTTTCGGAATACCTCCCGGCCGCGGCCTTCGCCAGCGAGACGCGGCTGACGTCGAACGCGTCGATCCGGAACGCGGTTTCGCGGAGGCCGGCGTCGAGCAATGCCATCGCGATCGAATAGGGCTCTTCGCCCCCGGCGCACGGGACGCTGAGGATGCGGACCGGAGAGCGGCCCGGCATCGCCGCGAGCGTCAGGGCGAACTTCGCGATGGAATCGAACACCTGCGGATCGCGAAAGAACCAGCTCTCGGAGACGACCACCTCCTCGACGAGACGGTCCCGCTCGGCCTCATCGTCGCGGACGCGACGTGCGAGGTCCCGAGGATCGGAAATGCCGAGCGCTTCACGGCGAACGCGGCACGCCCGTTCGACAGCCGTCGTGCCGAGGCTGGCGGCGTCCAGACCGATCCAGTCTGCGAGGAATGCCTCGACTTCATTCGGCTGCATGGCTGGGCGTCGTGGAATGAGGGAAAAGGCCGCGGAGCAAATCCTCAGGGAGGAGCCGCTCCAAGTCGATCAGCTGAACGGTCGTGGCGTCGGTTCCCGTCCGGCCCTCGAGCCTGAGGATCCGCCCCAGGTAGGGGGCGTGCGGAAGCGCCATCGTCGCCAGCGGCGACGAGGCCTCCTCGACCGAGCGGATGGAGATCACATTCTCGGCGACGAGACCCATTCGGGCCAGTCCGGCCGGTGCAAGCTCGATGCCGTCAGTGCCGATGGGGGAGCTGCCGACGTGGGAACTGCCGTCAGGAGGGGTGTCGGCCGGAAACTCGACGACGATCACGCGGGTGCTCAGACGCCGCGGAGGCGGCGTGGCGGCGATCCTCGTGCCCAGGTCGATGAGGGGCAGCAGTTGCCCCCGGTAGGTGAACAGCCCGGCCACGTATTCCGGCATGCCGGGAATGGGCCGCGCGGGAACGAGAGGCAGGACCTCGATCACCCGCTTCGAGGGGATCGCGTACGACTGTCCGGCGATCGTGAATGTCAAAAGCTGCATGGACTCCACCGGCGTTCACGTTTCGTCAGGTGGTGAACCGCGAAACCTCCTCCTTGAGCCCTCCCACGGCCTCGCGGAGGTGGATGGTCGCCTTGTTGAAGTCCGACAGCGACGTCGCCGTCCGGGAGGCGCCCTCGGCGAGCCGAACCATCGCCTCGCGAATCTGTTCCGCACCCTGCGACTGCGCCCGCATGCCTTCGGTGACCTGGCCGAACCGCTCCGAGATGCCCTGGACGGCGTTGATGATGTCACCGAGCTTCTCGGAGACCTGCCCGATCTCCCGGACTCCTCCGCGGACTTGCTCTGCGAACTTGTCCATCTCCATCACGCCGGCGGAGACCGCATACTGCATTTCCTTCACCATTCGCTCGATGTCGAGCGAAGCGACGGCGGTCTGGTCGGCGAGGCGGCGGATTTCCCTCGCCACGACGAGAAAGCCCAGCCCGTACTCTCCGGCCTTCTCCGCCTCGATCGCCGCGTTGATCGAGAGGAGATTGGTCTGGTCGGCGACCTTGGTGATCGTCGTCACGGCGAGGTTGATGTTGGCGGCGCGCTCGCTGATCACGGCGAGCTTTGAACCGAACGAACCGGTCGATTCCGCGAGTGCCCGCATCGTCGAGCCCATGCCGGCGAGGTTCACGCGGCCTTCGGCGGCCATCTCGCCGGTGTGGGACGCCATGTCGTTGACCTCGGTCATCGTCCGCACGAGCTCCTGGCTGGTGACGGAGATCTGCTTCACCGCCGCGACCGCCTGGCTCGTCGAGGCGCCGTAGTCGGCGATGACCTGCTGCTGTTCGCTCGATGTCGCCTGGATCGCGGTGGCCGTGGAGATGAGCGCCACGCTCGACTGCTGGATCCGTCCGATGAGCCCGCGGAGGTCGTTGGTCATCGTTTGGATCGCCACGAGCAGAGAGCCCGTCTCGTCGTCGGTAACGGCGGCCACCCTGCCGCGGAGGTCGCCGCCGGCGACCCGCTTCGCGGCCTCCACGGCCATGCGGATCGGCCGCGAGATCGTACGGGCGACGATGAGCGCCGCGAGCGTCACGCCGACGATTGTCATGAGCGACAGCGCGATGATCGCATACCGCTGGAAATGGATGAGCGCGAAGGCCTCGGACGCATCCTGTTTGATCGTCAGGCCCCAGCGGTAGCTCGGCAGGTACCGCCAGGCCGCGGCGACTTCCGTTCCCCGGTAGTCCTGCACGATCCCGTAGCCACGGTTTCCGCGAGAGGCCGACTGGGTGGCGGCGCCTGCCTCGCCGCCGAATGGAATCCGCATGCGAAAGGCGGCGTCGGCCGTGTTCCGCAGCGGCGCCGTCACGACCGACCCGCCCTCGGTCGCCATCGCCGCGACGATCTCGCCGCTGGCCCCGAGCCCGGTGTAGTCGGAGAGCATCCGCCAGATGCGGTCCGGTTCGAGGCCGAGCGCGAGCACGCCCACGCAGCGGCCGGCGTCGAAGATCGGGCTCGTGACGAACGCCATCGGCTTCCGTGTCGGGCCGTACGGCTGGAAGATCGATAGCTCCGTCTGGAGGAGTGTCCGCGCCCGGTCGAAGCAGTCGGCGAGAGCCGTGCCGGCCAGTTCCCCCGACACCACCGAACTCGCCGGTGGAATCGAGTCGTCGAGGGAGAAGAGGACACGCCCCGTTTCGTCGATCACGAGCAACTGGCTGTAGCCGAAGGCGTTGGCGACGTACGCGAAGAACGGCTCGAACTTCTTCGCCGCCGGCGAGAGCGCGGGAGCCCCTCCGGCGAGCACTCCGCCCAGATCCCTGACGGCCTCGACGAACGTGGGGCCGCGGGCGAGCGCCGTGGTGTCACGCACCCGCTCGCTCGCGTAGAGCTCCAACTGGGCGACGCGGGCGTCGGCGACGAGCGAGAGGTTCGTCCGCACCGATTTCTCGAGCGCGTCCGCGGCGATCCTCGCGGTGATCGTGGTGAGCATCGCGCAGGGGATCAGCGCGATCACCAGGAACCAGAAGAGCAGCCGGCCGGCGATCGAACGCCGCATCGTGGTATCGTTCGCCGCCGTCATCGGGTCCTCGTCCCTCCGGCCGGGGCGGGCCGCGCGGCGCCCGTCGGGGCGGCCCAGCCGCCGCCCCAAGCGGCGCGGAGGCCGTCCACGAACGCGAGCCACTCTCCCCTCGACCTCGTGATCGGAAAGGGGACCGGCCTGACGGCGGTTCGGCTGCTCCAGACGATGTCGAACTGTCCGTCGGGACGGAACCGGCCGATCGTGGCGGGCCTCCAGGTGTGCTGCGTCTCCGGATCGACCGCGATGATCCCCTCCGGCGCGTCCATGCTCTGACGTCGCATCGCGGATCGCACCTGCCGAACGTCGCTGCTCTGGGCCTCCTCGACGGCCCTCGCCCAGAGACGCACGGCCGAGTACGACGAGGCGATGACGTCGCTCGTGACCCGGTCGTTGCCGTAGCGGGCCTTGAACTCGCGGACGAACGACTGGTTTTCTGGGCGGTCGAGGCTTTGGAAGTAGGTCCAGGCCGCGTAGTCGCCCGCCACGTGTGCCGTCGGCATGTTGCGAAGCTCGTCCTCCGCGAGCGCGAAGGTCACGACGGGCGTGTCCTGCGGGCGGACGCCTGCTTCGCGGAGCTTGCGGAAGAAGGCGACGGCCGAGTCGCCGACGATGGACGACAGGACGACGTCCGGCTTCTCGGCAACGATCCTCGAGATGATCGCCTCGACGTTCGTGCTGCCGAAGGGAACGTAAAGCTCCGCCACCTTTTCGTCTCCGAGCCCTGCCAGCTGGTCGGAGATGATGGCGTTCACGCAGCGTGGCCAGATATAGTCGGACCCGACGAGCATGTACCGCCGGGCCTTGAGGGCGTCGTGGCTCCATTGGACTGCGGGAATGATCTGCTGATTCGGCGCCGCGCCGACGTAGATGACGTTGGGGGACTCCTCGAGACCCTCGTAGGCCATCGGATAGACGAGGAGGTGGTCCGACTCCTCCACGACCGGAACGACGCTCTTGCGGCTGGCGCTCGTCCAGCAGCCGAAGATGACGGTCGCCTTTTCCTCCCGGATCAACCGCGTCGCCTGCCGGGCGAACGTCGGCCAGTCGCTGGCCCCGTCGGCGATCACCCACCGGATCGGCCTGCCGAGCAGACCGCCCGCACGGTTGATCTGCTCGAGCGCCAGCACCTCGGCATCGACCATCGAACGCTCGCTGATGGCCATCGGTCCGCTCATCGAGTGGAGAATGCCGACGACGATCGGCGAGCGGTCGGTCAGGAACCGCTCCGCCGCGAAGAAGGCGGTCGCGAGCATCGCGGCGAGAGCCGCGAGCCACACCCAGCCGATGCCCGGGAGCCGGACCGCGGCTGCGGAGTCGTCCGACGTCGCGTCCGGAGACGAGGGGAGCACCGCTGAAGGCGGGTTGAGTTCGGAAGTTCTGGACATGGCTTCCCTGCGGCGGCGAGCGGAATCGACCGGTCAATCTTTACCCAAGTTCTGCCTTCAGGCGAATCGCCAGGTTTTTTCCAGACCGCGAGGCCCGGTTCACCCCTACGACCGGCACGGCCGGCCGCCCAGCCGGTCGTAGGCCCGGCCGAGCCGGTCGGGTCGCCGCATGCCAGCCGTCACGGCAACCAGGGGGGTGCGAACGCCGTAGAAACGTGGTACGATCTGGCCGTGGGGGGTCGGATCGCATCGTCTTTGTGGGGAGCGAGACGACCCAACGAGACATGGTGTTTTATGCGCACATTTTCGGCCCAAACGCGGTCCGGTGATCTCGCCCTCGGGCGAATCGTCGGGGTGTCGCCCTGGGCCGAGCAACTGCGTCGCGATATCGAGCGAATCGCGGCCCACCAGTCGAATGTTCTGATCCTTGGCCCGAGCGGCACGGGCAAGGAGCTCATCGCCCGGGCCGTCCACGCCCTCGGGACCCGGGCTGGAAAGTCTTTCATCCCGGTGGACTGCGCGGTGACCACCGGGACGCTGTTCGCAAGCCACATGTTCGGACACGTTCGCGGCGCCTTCACGGGCGCCATTTCGTCGGCGCTAGGATGTTTTCGAGCCGCCGACGGAGGAACCATCTTCCTCGACGAGATCGGGGAGATGGAACCGGAACTCCAGGCGAAGCTGCTTCGCGTGCTGCAGCAGCGGACGGTGGTTCCGGTGGGCAGCCACGACGAAGTGCCCGTGAACGTCCGCGTTCTTGCCGCCACGAACCGCGACCTCGCACGCGAGGTGCAGGAAGGACGGTTTCGCGAGGATCTGTACTACCGCCTGAACGTCGTCACGATCCGAACGCTCGCGCTGAAAGAGAGGCGGGAGGACATCCCCGTCATCGCCGAGCGGTACCTCGCCGAGCTGTCCGCCCGGTACGGCATGCCTTCCTGCACGCTCTCCCCGGCGGCCTTGAGCCTGCTGATGCAGTATTCGTGGCCAGGCAACGTCCGCGAACTGGAGAACGTCCTGGAGCGGGCGGTGATGTTCTCGTCGGGCGACCAGATCGACGACGATGCCTTCATGAACCTGCGGGAGCCGCAGGATCGCTCCGACCACGGGTCGCCGCGGTCCGGCGAGGGGCTGCGGCAGGCAGGGGGATCGACGGCGGACGGCGGGACGCAGCTGGAGCAGGCCGCGAGGCGGGGAATCGTCGCCCCGACCTCGATCAGCGGCGTCTACAGGGTTGACGCGCGGTCGCGGCCGCCCGGCAAGCCGGACGAAAAACCGACGGCGGCGAAAGAGCAGAGCGCGGCGGCTCCGGCCTCCGGCTGCTGGCCGACGCTGGCCGATGTCGAACGGGTGCACCTCGAGCGGACCCTTGCCGAGGCGATGTACAACAAATCGCTTGCGGCCAAACTGCTCGGCATCGACCGCTCGGTGCTCCGTCGGAAATTGCAGCGGTACGGGCTCGATGCCGTAGCCGGCCGCGAAGGTGACGACACCGAATCCACAAGCGGCGAAGCGACCGAACGCGACGCCGGCAGCGAATAGCCCGTCAGCCGGCCTTCGACCGGATGGCCGGTGCGGCATCTTCTTCCGGCACCCGCAGTCGCAGCGTCGATTGGGGCGGCCCTCGCCGCTCTTGGGCGAAGCCGCGGGAGCCCTTCGACAGAAATGAATGCACGTGCGTGACGGGACCCTCGGGGAATTCGGCGCGGAGCGTTGCCAGAACCTCCGACCACGACAGTCCGCGACGATAGATGATCCGGTAGGCCGACTTGAGATCCGCGATCTCGGCGGACGAATGGCCGCTCCTCTTGAGCCCGACGATGTTGAGGCCCACCACGCATCCCGAAATCCCGTCGATCAGCATGTACGGAGGAACGTCCTGGACGACACGGGCGTGCCCACCGACCATGGCGAGCCTGCCGATCCTGCAGAACTGGTGGACGGCGACGGCCCCCGACACGAACGCGCGGTCCTCCACGACGACATGCCCGCCGAGCAGCGATGCATTCGCGAAGATCACGTTGTTGCCGATCTCGGCATCGTGGCCGACGTGGGCGCTGGCCATCACGAAGTTCATGTCGCCGACCGTCGTGTTCATGCCGACTTTCAGCGCTCGGTGCACGGTGACGTACTCGCGAAAGACGTTGTGGTCGCCGATCACGAGCCTGCCGACGGTCTGCGGCCTGGAGGCATGCTGGGGTGCGCCTCCGATGACGGCGTGCTCACCGAACTCGTTGTGGCAGCCGGCGGTGACGCCGGACTTGATGACAGCGCCGCTCGCCACGGAGCAGAAGTCACCCAGCTCCACATCCGGCTCGACGATGGCGAACGCTCCTACCTTCACCCCGATGCCGAGTTTGGCTTCCGGGCTGACGACGGCGAGTGGATGGATGCTCACGACCTGTTTCCCGGGCGATTTGAGCCGCTCGGTCGATCCGGCGGCAGGAAAGGTTATCGGCTGAGAACCCGGGCCGTTTCAATGCCAGTTTCCGCCGGTGTTGCAGGTTTCGCGATGCCCCCAGAGCCCCCGGTCCGGTGTTTCGAGACGTCGTTCACGCTATGCTGAACCGTAGTGGCAGGCCGGAGAGCCCCAAGCATGCGTCCTTTGGCGGAGAGAAATTCATGAATCGCGAAGATGCCTACGCGGCGGCGGAAAAGCTCAAGTCCGAGGGCCGCCTGGACGAGGCCGTTCGAGCCCTCGAGTCGCTCGTGGCGGAACATCCCGACTATGCGCTTGCACACTCGGCGATTGCGGCATGGTGCACTCGACTCGAAAGGCACGCCGACGCCGTCGCGCATGCCCTCAAAGTCTGCGAACTGGAGCCGGGCGATCCGTTCAGCTACACCGCGCTCTCGGTGGCGTGCATGCGGGCCGGCCGGATTCAGGAGGCGGAGGACGCGCTCGCACGTTCCCGGATGCTGACCGGCTGAGATTGCTCGGTCCCCAGGGCGGCATCGAGCTGTTCCAGTCGGGCGCGGTCGGCCTTGCTGAGTTGATCGGCGATCAGGCCGAGTTTTCTGGCGCGGGCGAGCGAACGCCTCGCTCCCTCGATCTGGGCGGCCCCCTCCTGCGCGACGGCGAGGTGGAGCAGCTTCACGGGCGTCGGGACGAGGGAAGCCTCCCTGAGGTCCTCGACCGCCTTCGAGTAGTTGCCGAGTTCCGTCTGAACCACGCCGCGCGTGTCGAGAAGGTCCGGGTGCGGTCCGAGTTCCCGGATCGCCGATTCGATCAATTCGAGGGCTTCCTTGGCGGTCTCATTCCTCGCGAGGTGGAAGGCGAGGTTGTTGGCGATGATGGCCCGCTGCGTCTTTTCGAGGCCGGACTGGGCGAGCAGCTTCCGGTACATCGATTCGACCTCATCACTCTGCCCCTGGATCTCGCGCATCTCCGCGTCCAGCAGCCCGATGACGAGTGATCCGGGGTCCTGTCGGCGGGCCCTGACGAATAACTTGTCGATCCGGCTACGGACCGCCGGCTCGAGGCTGGTGCCCTGCACTCGGGCCACGAACACGGCCGTGCGCAGCAGCCGGTCGAGTGGCACGCGGTCCCAGGCGGTCTCAAGCAGCCGGAGGCCCTCTTCCGGTCGTTTCTGCCGTCCGAGGAACTCGGCCCGCGCCACGATGCCGTCTGGCGACCGCTCGGCAAACTCGGTCAGCAGCTTGTCCGCCGCCTTCGGAAAACCGAGATCCTCCATGAGCTTGGCGGTGGAGCCGAGTTGTGGCAGCTGCTCGTCGGGCACCGGTCCGCTCGGCATCAGCTTCCTCGCGGCGGCGACGGCCGTCGGCCGGTCTTTCTCGGCCAGCGCCAGCTTCGCCTCGAGGGCGAGGGTGGCCGGAGCCTCGGGCGCCTTCTGCCGCAGACGCTGGAGCCACGTGCGGGCGGACGAAGTCTCATCGTGGTCGATCAACCGCTCCACGAGCATCACGTAGATCGCGAGAGGCGCGTCCGGCATCGCCACGAGCGACAACAACTCGCTGCGACAATCCTCCCAGAGGCCGAGCTTCTCTCGCAGCTGGGCGACCATCAGTCTTTGACTGATCGAAAGGGGCTGTGACTTGCGGAGCGCGGAGAGCAGCTCGATCGCCCGCCGCCAGCTCGAAGGCTCCGGACGGTCCGCGAGCAGGCGGATCGCGATGGACCGGTCCTCGGGGCCCAGTTCGCCGTCCGCATCGGTATTCTGCTCGAGGATGGATATGGCCTTCTGGAGCGTGGCGTAGTTTCCCCGCTCGGCGATCAGTTCCGCGAGCGTGCGTCGCGCCCAGACCTTGATGACGCGGTCGTTTGCCGAGCGGTTTGGAGATTCGATGATTTTGGAAAGCAGTTCGCGTCCCTCGACGAGCTTGCCACGTCGCACGACGAAAGCGGCGAGCGCACGAAGGGTGTTCAGGTCGTCTTTTCGTTCCGCGACGGCCTCTTTCAGGTATCGCTCGGCGTCATCGGGCCGTCCCAGCATCTCGCTGCCCTGCGACAGGACCAGCTGCCGCTCGAGCCCCGAAAGCGATTCGCCTGCGCGATCGAGCGTCCGCTCGGCGATGCCGCGCCGGCCGGCGGAGATCTGGTGACCGATCAATGAGAGCCAGGCTTCGGGCCGGTCCTTGGCCGCCTCTACGGCGCGGCTGAGCACTTCTTCACCGCGGGCGGACTTTCCGGAGCGGCTGAGCAGCTGGCCAAGCCAGAGCAGCTCCGACGCGTTCATGGAATCGTCCTTGACGGTCCGTTCGGCGATCGCAACGGCCTCGTCGACGTTGCCGCCGCGGAGCTTGAGCTCCGCGGAGATCCGCTCGAACCCGCCGAGGCCGTCCGGGCCGATCGTGCCGAGAACCTGCTGGGCCTCGTCGAAACGATTCGAGGCGTACAAGAGCGCCACGAGCTGCCGGACGACCTCCGGATTGCCCGCGCCGAGCCGGACCGCCTTCTGGAGCCGCTCGATGGACGCGGGGATATCGCCCTCGAGACCGTCGAGCTCCGCGAAGAGCTGCTGGATGTCGGCCCATCCGGGCCGCTCGTTCTCGGCCTCGATCAGAAGGTTTCGGGCCTCGCGGAGATTGGCCCGCTCCGCCTTGCCCATCTCCCCGCCGACGTCGTCGGATCGGGCGGCCTTCTGCTGGAGCGACTTTCGCGCGTCGATGATCCGGCTCGTTGCTTCCGCGAACCGGCCGAGGGCGCTCGTTGGTCCGGCGAGCTTCACGATCTCCGCGGCTGCCGCCTTCACCTTGGCGGCGTCGGCCTCGTCGCGGGCCATGTCGAGCAGCACCATCCGCAGCCTCAGGTCGTCGGGCCGCAATTCGACCGCCCTGGCCCACAGTCGCTCCGCTTCGCCTCGCTGCCGCAGGCCGAAGCAGAGCGAAGCGAGGCCAGAAATGACCCTCGCGGCCTCGTCCTTGCTCTCGAGCTTCATGGCCCGTTTTTCGATCTCCTTGAGCCTTTCGACGGCCGCCGCCCCGGCGTCGCCATCGGTCGCCCCGGCGTCGGGGCCGCGCAGGCCCGGACGCGATACGACCTGCGCTTCGACGAGCATGAATCCTGGCTTGTCCCGGAGGGATGGCGGGGTCTTGTCGATGATCGCTTGGGCGGCCTCGGGGCCGTTCTGGCGGAGTTCGAGCGTCGTGAGCGAGGACCGCAGCGGCACGCTGTTCGGATTCGCCTTCAATGCCTTTTCGAGCAGACCGATCGCTTCCTTCGGCTCGTCCTTTCGCACGAGCAGGTCGGCGCGGATGATCGCGATCTGCTCGTCGGAGATCTGCTCGGAGCCCCCCAGCATCTCGATCAGCTCGTCCACGCGGCTCCAGTCGCGGTCGGCGGCCGGCTTTCTGGACTGGGCGTTGATCCGCAGCTGCAGAAGAGGCGACCAGACCTGCGGAATCGCCGGCAGCTTCTCGGGGGCGATCGAGCCGGCCACGAGCTCGAACTCGGCAAGCGCCTGCTCGGGCTTGCCGGACGCAACGAGGGCATTGGCGGCGCCAACCCGCGCGGCGAGCGACGTCGGGTCGTCGCCGAGCACCCGTCGGTTGGCCTCGAGCTGCTCGTCGTACTGCCCCAACTGCTCGTGGCACTGGCCAAGGAGCAGGTTCACCTGCCTGGTCAGGTCCGCCGAAGCCGTCACCAGCGGCCGCACCCGCTCGAGTTTCTGCTTCGCCGGCAGCCACTTCTGGCGAGCGATGAGCAGCCGGGCCTCGAGCATGCCGATGGCGGGGTTCGACGACCCGAGCGACTCCTTGAGCATATCCATCGCCTTTTCGACTTCGGCGAGCTGGTTCTCCTGGAGCAGGAGATCGGCGAGCATGAACGCGAGTGCAGGCTGCGGCCCCGCCTTGTTGATGCCGTCCTGCAGAATCTCGATCGCACGCGCTGGGGCGGCCTGCTGGATCGCCAGCATCGCGGCGGCCCGGATGATCCGGTCGTCGGATGCGTACTTCTCCATGGCCGTCCGTACCACGCTGGCGGCCTCATCGAGCTTCCTTTCGGCGAGAAAAATCTCGAAGCTGGCGATCATCGTCTCGGGATCGTCGGGGGCGAGGGCGGCCGCCTTCTTCACCGCACTGGCCGCCCCGGGGAGGTCGCCTCGCTGTCGGCACCATTTGGCGTAGGAGAGCCACGCCGAATGGTCTGCTGCATTGACCTCCAGGAGACGGTCGAAAATCCTCTTGGCGCAGTCGCGATCGCCCTTCTTCTCGTCGAAGATCGCCGCCAGCAGTACGTACGCCTCGGTGGGAACCGCAGCCGTCGCGGGCTGACCGGCCTCTTTCTCGTTTCCTTTCTCGTTTCCTTGTTTTTCCCGATCCCCGTCCCGCTCGTCCTGGGACGCCGGCTCGCCTTGGAACGAGCGGCGCTGGAGGTCGAAACCGATCATGTCGGCCGCGATGCCGGCCGCCTCGTCGAAGTTGCCGCTGCCACCCCACGAGCGGGCGAGCGCCAGGTTGATGCCCGCCTTGTCGAGCGGCGGCTTCGAATCCTCGGTGCATAAATCCCGGAGCATCAGCAGATGCGCGCGAGCGTCCGCGTGTCGTCCGATCCGGAGCTGGAAGTCGGCGAGTTTGCGGCGCAGGTCGTGGTCGTCCGGCTTCTTGCGGACGGCCTCCTCCAGGGTCTGGAAGGCACGGGCGATGTCGCCGCGGTTCGCATCGGCGCGGCCGGCCCGCTCGAGCACCAGCTTCGCATACTCAGACAGGGCTTCGGCGTCGTCGCGTCGATACCCGAGATACCGGGCGTACAGTGCGATCGCCTCGTTGGATTTTCCCTCGTCGCGTTTGGCGCGGGCGAGTTTCACGATCCCGCCCGCGTTCCTGGCCACCTGAAATCGATGGAGGAAATACGTTCCGACGGTCCCCAAGACCGCCATGCCCACAAGCAGGATGAAGAGTCGGAGATTGACCTGCTTCATGGCGGCATCCACCTTTGGAACAGGGCCGCAAACAGTCGATTCCGGGCCTGATGCGGACCTCGCCGCATCGTATCACAACGGAGTTCCCGGATGCGAAAAAAAGGTTGAACTGCCGGTGATCCAGACGGGTTGGCCCGCAAAATCCGCCGAACACCGTCGAGGGAGGGGGGGAGGGATGGGCAAGAAACCGGAACGAAACTGCATGGTTCGCGGCGACCTTGTCGATGAACGCGAGCGTGAGGGTCGTGCCGCGGTTGCGGCCCGACCGCCCGCACGAGCCGAGGCCTTCGTCATGGACACATTCCGTTTCCTGCGCGTGACCCCGGCGGTCTGCATGGCCGCGACCGCCGTTCTTGCCGCGTCATTTCCCTTCGCCGTCGAGGCCGACGAATCGATCCTGAAGCGAGTGGTCGGCGGCGTGACGTCCCGGCGGGACGACGGGCCCGTTGCGCGGTTGCACCGGCGGATCGAGGAGCGGCCTGCCCATCGAAACGACTACCAGGATGGCCTCGTCGTCCATGCTGGGGGCAGCTATGCCGGCCAGTTCGACTCCCTTGAAGGGCATGGCAAACACGCCGGCGCCGGCTGTCGGGGCGGGCGTTGCGACGACCAGTGCGTCGTGCGACCCGATCGGTTTGGCTTCTACGAAACCCAGTGGAGGCAGTGGCCCGGGCTGCGGGTCGTCCAGGCGACCGCCGCCGAGGAGTTGACGCCCGCATCGCCGCCGCGGCTCCGGCTGCCGGACGAAAAGGAGGAGTCGCTCGATCCGAAGGCGGCCGTCGAGTTCGGCGTTGACGAGCCTCCCGAAGACTCGGATGCCACGACGCTGCCGGGACTCGGCCCAGCCGTTCCGCGGCCGCAGCCGAAGCCTCCCGCGGCCGAGCCGAAGCTGCCGGCGGTGGAGCCCAAGCCGCCCGCTGTGGAACCCGTCATTCCCGCGAGGCCGGCGGGTCCGAAGCCGCCTGAACCTCCGCCGAAGCCCGCGCCGCAAGACGACGCGGAGTCCGAACCAAAGCCCGAGGTGAAGCCGCCCGCGGTTCCGGCCCGCCCCTCGGCCAACGACAACCTCTTCGACGAGGCATCACATCGAAGGCGTCTTCAGGAGCGGCTGGCGGTGATCCGTTCGGAGGCACGTGCCGCGGGTGTCCCGCCGGTGCCGTTCCCCGAGGCGGAAACGGCCAGGCCCGTCGCCGAGGGAACGTCGATGTTCCAGGAGCGGGTTCCCGAAGCCGCAGACACACCCGCGGCCGCCCCCGCGGTGAAGCCGGTGGTCTACGATCACGAGCCTGGGGCGAAGGACCCCAATCCCCTGCGGACATCGCGGGATCGCGGCTGGCGGGCCCGACTGGTCGAATGAGCCGATCCGCAACTCGTTCGGCCGGCAAGCATCCGCCGCACAGCCGCCGAACGATGCGAGAGGCGGGAGTCGAACCCGCACGCCTTTCGGCACTGGAACCTAAATCCAGCGCGTCTGCCAATTTCGCCACTCTCGCTCTGCTCCGTCCACACCTCAATTCTATCGTGGCGTCGCGTCCATCGGGGGATCGTCGCCCGCCGCGAGTGCGAGTCCGGCTTCCAGCGGTCGACCGCGACGAAGCAGACGATGCCGCCGATGGCCAACCTGAAGACGGCGAGGCTTCGAAGGTCGAGTCGGAACGCCGCTCGGAACCATCGCCGTACGGCGAGTCGGATCGTTTCGGGGATTGGCATGACGAACTGCCCGTTGGGCGGAAGAAAAGGACGTTTCTTGATGCCCGGGCGGGGTAGGCCTACAACATCCGTCACCGATACCTCCCGCGAGAAGGCCTTTCGGACGGTTTTCCCGGCGGATCGGCCTGGCCGACGTGGGTCGGATCGTTTTCGTTCGAGGAGCCGTCGATGCATTGTCCGCTCGTGGTGTTGGGAGGAGGGCCCGGGGGCTACGCGGCCGCGTTTCTGGCAGCGGACCTGGGCATGCCCGTGACGCTCGTGGAACGGGAGGACCGGCTCGGGGGAACATGCCTCCTGCGGGGATGCATTCCCTCGAAGGCGCTCCTGCACGTGGGCCGTGTCATCGCGGAAAGCCGCGAGATGGAGGAATGGGGTGTCGAGTTCCCGCGGCCCGCGATCGACATTGGCAGGCTGAGGGCCCGCAAGGACAAGGTGATCTCGACGCTGACCGGAGGTCTCGCGCAGCTGGCCAAGCGGCGTGGCGTCGAAGTCGTCCATGGGCAGGCGATGTTCACCGGTTCGGGGAGCATGGTCGTGGCGCCCGCAGTGTCTGGCGGTGAACCGCGTTCGATCACGTTCGATCACTGCATCCTCGCGAGCGGCTCGCGGCCTGCGAAGATCCCCGCCTTCTCGCTGCCGACGCCCCGCGTGATGGATTCGACCACGGCCCTCGATCTCGCGGAGATGCCGGAATCGTTGCTCGTGATCGGCGGCGGCTACATCGGCCTGGAAATGGGGACGGTCTATGCGGAGCTCGGCGCGAAGGTCACCGTCGTCGAACTCACCGACACCCTCCTTCCGGGGGCCGATCGCGACCTCGTGAAGCCGCTCGCCAAGCGGCTCGAGTCGATCTTCCACCGCATCCGGCTGGGGACGAAGGTCGTGAGGCTCGAGGATCTCGGGTCGGCGATCGCCGTCGAGTTCGAGTCGCCGCAGGGGGTCGAGCGGGAGACGTTCTCGCGGGTGCTCGTCGCCGTGGGACGCCGGCCGAATTCCGACGGTCTCGGCCTGGAAAACACGGGCGTGACGATCGATCGAAAGGGGTTCGTGGAGGTCGATGGGCAGCAGCGGACGAGCGACCCCAAGATCCTGGCGATCGGCGACGTCTGCGGCGAGCCGATGCTCGCCCATCGTGCCAGCCACCAAGGCAAGGTGGCCGTCGAGGCGATCCACGGCGGACCGGCGCTCTTCGCCCCGCGGGCGATCCCCGCGGTGGTGTTCACCGACCCGGAGGTCGCCTGGGCTGGTCTCACCGAAAACGAGGCCACCGCACAGGGCCGCGCCGTCGAAATCAGCCGCTATCCATGGGCGGCGAGCGGACGCGCCCAGTCGATCGGCCGGACCGACGGCATGACGAAGGTGATCGTCGATCCGGAAACGGAAGCCGTGCTCGGGGTCGGCATCGTCGGCGCGGGCGCCGGGGAACTCATCGCCGAGGGGGCCCTCGCGATCGAGATGGGCTGCTCGGCCCGCGACCTCGCCGAGACGATCCACCCCCACCCGACCCTCGGCGAGACCGTCGCTTTCTCCGCCGAAAACTACTTCGGCACCGCCACCGAAATCTTCCGCCCGCGGACGTGATGCCGGGCCGGCTGTGCGGTGGGGCAAAAGTGCTGGTTCGGGCCTGCCCGTGGTATCGAACGACCGCGGCCCCGCCGCCGCCAGCATCTTGCGGCCCCGGACGTTCTGCGACCGCGGCCCCGCCGCCGCCAGCATCTTGCGGCCCCGGACGTTCTGCGACCGCGGCCCCGCCGCGGTTCGCAGCAACGGACCCGTTCGGCGCCGCCATGCCGCCCGGCGCAACCGGCCTTTACGCTAACCCGCACCCGCGGAATAATGCGGAAAGTCTCTCACCCCCCGCGGAGTCTCGCATGCCAGGAAGCGTTCCCGATCAGGCCGGCAGTGCCGCGGATCAGCCACCGGTGAACGCCGGTCTTGCAGGTGGCGGTGAGTCAGGTGGACGTGTGGACCCCGTGTTCGGCAACGCCCCGGGCGCTCTCCAGGGAGGGCCGATGTCCATTGGCGAGGGGGGGCAGCCCGTGTTGGCCGACGGAACGGGCAGCGTCGACCTCGATCCCTCGGAAACCCGCGAGTGGCTCGACTCCCTCCGCTACGTGATTCAAAGCCGCGGCGGCGAGCGGGCGAGCTACCTCCTCCATGCGATCGAGCAGGAGGCCTATCGCCTCGGCGTCGACATCCCGTTCTCCGCGACGACCCCCTACATCAACACCATTCCCGCGAACCGTCAGCCGGCGTTTCCCGGAAACCGCGAGATCGAGCGGCGGATCAAGAGCATCGTCCGCTGGAACGCGATGGCGATGGTCGTCCGCGCCAACCGCGAGGACAAGAGCATCGGCGGGCACATCTCGACGTTCGCGTCGTCGGCCACGCTCGTCGATGTCGCGATGAACCACTTCATCCGCGGCCGGAGCGACGACTTTTCCGGCGACCAGGTCTACTTTCAGGGGCACGCCTCCCCGGGCATCTACTCCCGGGCGTTCGTGGAGGGGCGGATTTCCGAGAAGCAACTCGAGAACTTCCGCCGCGAGCTTGCCACGGGCGGCGGCCTCTCGAGCTACCCGCACCCCTGGCTCATGCCTGGATTCTGGGAATTTCCGACGGTGTCGATGGGGCTCGGGCCGATCATGGCGATCTACCAGGCCCGGTTCAACAAGTATCTCCAGGACCGTGGCATCAAGGACACGAGCCGTCAGCACGTCTGGTGCTTCATCGGCGACGGCGAAACCGACGAGCCGGAGACGCTCGGCGCGATCACGCTCGCCTCGCGCGAGAAGCTCGACAACCTCGTCTTCGTGATCAACTGCAACCTTCAGCGGCTCGACGGCCCGGTTCGCGGCAACGGCAAGATCATCCAGGAGCTCGAGGGCGTCTTCCGTGGCGCCGGCTGGAACGTGATCAAGGTGATCTGGGGCGACGAGTGGGATCCGCTGCTCGCCCGCGACGAAAAGGGGCTGCTGGTCAAGCGGATGAACGAGGTGGTCGATGGGCAGTACCAAAAGTACGTGGTGATGCCGGGCGGCTACATCCGCGAGCATTTCTTCGGGGCCCATTCCGAGCTGCGCGACATGGTGACGCACCTGTCCGACGAGAAGCTCAAGAAGCTCCGCCGGGGAGGGCACGATCCGGAAAAGGTCTATGCGGCCTATGCCGCGGCGATGAAGTGCCATGGCAAGCCGACCGTGATCATCGCGAAGACGATCAAGGGCTACGGGCTCGGCGAGGTCGGCGAGGGCCGCAACGTCACCCACCAGCAGAAGAAGCTCAACGAGGAGGAACTGCGGGCGTTCCGGTCGCGGTTCGGCATTCCGATCTCCGACGACGAGGTTGCAAAGGCGCCGTTCTATCGGCCGGCCGAAAATTCTGAGGAGATCCGCTACCTGCGGGAACGCCGGGCGGCGCTCGGCGGCTACGTGCCGAGCCGGCCCGTCGAGTCGGCCAGGCTCGAAACGCCCGGTTTGGCGGACTACGTCGGATTCATCGAGAAGAGCGCCGGCCGCGAGGTCTCCACGACCACCGGCGCCGTCACGCTCATGGCGTCGCTCCTGAAGGACAAGCGGGTCGGCAAGTACATCGTGC